>NZ_JBVIMH010000028.1:0-99805 GCF_055579945.1 Kitasatospora sp. NPDC032150
CCCCCCCCCCCCCCCCCCCCCCCCCCCCCCCCCCCCCCCCCCCCCCCCCCCCCCACCCTCCCCCCCCCCCCCCCCCCCCCCCCCCCCCCCCCCCCCCCCGGGGCCCGCTTGTTCCTGGAGCGCTTCGGGATCGCAGGCCGTGAGCGCCCGTGAGCGCCCACAGCGGCAGGGTCAACAGCAGCAACAGGCCGAGCGTGATCGCGAAGGCGACCAGCGCCGCAAGTGCCTCCGGAGATCGGTGAGCCGATCGGCACGAGGTCGTCAACCCTTGATGTTTTGAGGGTGGTTACCTACGGAGTCAGCCCCCGGGAATGGTCCTGCGGTATGTCTCGCCAGGGGCGCCTCGGCTGTCAGCCTGGCTGAAGACCAAGGGGGTCTCCAGCCAAGGAGGACGGGAAATGACACATCGGCGGATCAGTGCCACGGCCTTACGGCTTGCCTCGGGCCTGCTCGTGGGGGCCACCGTGCTCTCGTTCGCTCCGGTCGCGGAGGCCACCCCGGGGCGGCAGCTGGCGGTGAGCGCCGCTCGTCCGGATGCCACCACGCTGCAGCAGGACCTTCGGGCGCTGGTGGCCGATGGCGGGGCGACGGGCGCGCTCGCCGAGCTCCGGGAGGACGGCCGGCCAGTGTGGCGGGGGAGCGCTGGCGTGGCCGACCTCGGCACCGGGCGGCCCGTTCCGGTGCAGGGCCGGTTCCGGATCGGCAGCGTGACGAAGACCTTCGTGGCCACCGTGGTCCTCCAGCTGTGCGAGGAGGGTCGGGTGAACCTGGACTCCTCCATCGAGTCCTACCTGCCGGGCGTGGTCCCGGGCGGCAGCGCGATCACGGTCCGTCAGGTGCTCAGCCACACCGCCGGCATCTTCAACTACACCGAGGACGCCACCCTCGTCCCCCAGGACGAAGCGGGCTGGCAGGCATACCTGGCCACCGGCCGCTGGAAGACCTGGCAGCCGGAGGACCTGGTCCGTACAGCCGTGGGCTACCCGCCGTACTTCGCGCCGGGCCAGGGCTGGCACTACTCGAACACCGACTACGTCCTGGCAGGGATGCTGATCGAGCACATCACCGGGCGACCCTGGGCCGAGGAGGTGCGGGAACGGATCGTCGATCCGCTGGGCCTGCACCACACCGCCTTCCCGGAGACCGATACCGAGGTGCCGGGCCCGCACGCCCACGGCTACCTCCAGCTCTCCACCGGCCCGGCCGACATCACGGAGTTCAATCCGTCCTGGGCCGGTTCGGCCGGCGACGGCATCTCCACCGCGGACGACCTGGCCCGGTTCAACGCGGCACTGCTCGGTGGTGAGCTGTTGCGGCCGGCGGAACTGGCCGAGATGAAGACCGTCTCACCGGCGGCCGCGCCCGGCGAGTACGGCCTGGGCCTGCAGAAGTTCTCCGTCGGCTGCGGCGACCTCTGGGGCCACTCCGGCAGCGTCCCCGGCTACGAGACCCTGGTCGTGGGCGATCCCTCCGGACACCGGCAGCTGGTCATCTCCGTAACTCCCTACGACCAGTCGAAGGCCGGCGCGCTCGCGTCGGCCGGCGCCAAGCTGCTCGACCAGGCCGCCTGCGGCCGGTCAACCGACCCGGTACGACCTGCCATTGGATTGACCACCTGGGATGTCGCCGGTATGGGGCAGCGATGAGGGACCGACCGGCAATAGATGCCGGCCAGTCGTAGCAGACCACCTCCTGGCGAGCGGCCGAGAGCGTGGGCCTGGTCTTCCGGGGCGTCCGGCAACGGTGCACCTGCCCGCATGCAAGTGCACCGTCACCGGCTCGGGGAGCTATGCGGGGTGGTGGTAGGCCACGGTCACCGGCGCGTGGTCCGACCAGCGCTCGGCATGGGTGGCGGCCCGCTCGATGCGGGCGGTGGCGACACGCTCGGCCAGGCCGGCGGTGGTCATCTGGTAGTCGATCCGCCAGCGGACAGACGCCTTTTCGAAAAAGGTCCACCCGTTCGAGAGCGGCCTGTTCGAGGGTGCCTGCTGGCCTGGGCGGTAGGGGGCTTCCCGTGGGCAGCATGACAGCGTTGGCGCCGGTACGGGCGGTAGTCGGTTCGCGTGTCTCGGACACGCACGGCTGGACTGAGGGTCAGCGGCCCTTTTCACCGGGGACGACCCGCAGGATCGGTCAGCTGGCTCGTAGCCGAGCGGCACGTCGCCAGTGATCCACTGGAGCGCCTCGTCGGTGGGCGAGATCTGGCCCGGAAGAATCTCGATCTCCCCGACCTCACCAACCGGGACGAGGAGGGCAACCGGCGGGACGCCGAGGACCTTGGCGAGGACCAGGACCTCGGTGACGTCGACGGTGGAGCGCCGTCCGTTCTCCAGGACGCCGTCCTTGCTCAGGAGGTACAGCGGTCGCGGGAGGTGGCGAACTCGGACGGCTTGAACTCCGGGAGGTCCCGGGTGGGGGTCACCCAGGCGGCGACCTCCGGGTCCAGGAGGCAGCTGGCGTACTGGCGGGCGGTCTCGTAGATGCCGTCGCGGGTCTCCGTCGCGCCGGAGACGGTGCCTTGGAGCTGGGCGGCGACCGCGTGGTGGCCGGCGTCGGTGAGCAGGTCCACCGGTGTGCGGTCGGCAGGGGAGGCCAGCCAGGCCAGCACGTCGGTGATCGGGCGGCAGCGGCTTGCGGCGGCCAGGAACAGCGCGCCCAAGGTGTTGCTCGCGGCGGTCGACCAGAAGTCGGAGCCGTTGGATTCGCAGCCACGGCGCCGACCACGGCGTCCCCGGCGTGACCGAGCACGCCTTCGACGTCGCCGGCCGGCCCTCGGCGCTGCGCCTGCGCGAGCGCCTGGACAGCCTCGGTGATGGCGGGCGTGTGGTGGTCGTCGGTGACGGGTTGACCGGTATCGAGACCGCCACCGAGATCGCCGAGTCCCGCCCGGCCTGTCGGCGGCGCTCATCGCCCGCGGCGAGTTGGGCGCCCGGCTCTCCGCCGGAGCCTGCGGCCACCTGCGCCGGGCCTGCGACCGGCTGGGCGTCACCGTCCTGGAGCACACCAGTGTCGAAGCCGTCGAAGCGGCACGGGTGCTGTGCGCCGACGGCACCGCCCTGGCGTCCGACGCGACCGTGTGGACGGCCGGGTTCGCGGTCGACCCCATCGCCGCCGCCGGCGGGCTGGAGGTCGCCGAGAACGGTCGGATCGTCGTCGACCGCACCATGCGGTCCCTCTCGCACCCGAACGTCTACGCCATCGGCGACAGCGCCCATGCCGTCGGCGACAATGGCCGGCCGCTGCCGATGTCCTGCGCCTCGGCCGGCTACACCAGCCAGCAGGGTATCGAGGCGATCGTGGGACGCCTGACCGGCCGCAAGATCGCGAACACCAAGCTGGTCTACACGTACAACCACATCAGCCTCGGGCAGGGGGACGCGATCTGGCAGGGGGTCGACGACGAAGGGCAGGCAAAGCCGAAGCACATGGGCGGGCGGAAGTCCGCGCGGCTCAAGGTGGTTCTCGTCGAGCTCTCCCGGTGGGCCACCTCGCACCCGGCCCTCGGCATGCCCAAGCGCAAGCGCCGTCTGGCCGCCGTACCGGACGCGTCCGCCCAGAGGGCGGTCGCGTAACCGACCAGAGTCCGCCCAGGGTGGTCCGCGTGGACAGCACCACCACTGAGCGCTTCGACACCAGTCGGTTCGGGGACGAGGGTGGGAGTCTCGCGGGGGAGGCCTCCACGCCGTCGGCTTCGAGGGCGACCGCGGTGGGGTTCTGGCCGGAGGCGTCGGCGGCGACCGAGGCGGCGGTGAGGTCGACGTCGGAGAAGAGGACCGCGGGACCCAGGGGGGCCTGCTGGAGGAGCCGGTCGGCGGCGACCTGGACGGGGGCGGCGTCCTCGCGGCTGGGCAACACGGCCTGCTGCGCGCGGCCGGTGAGGTCGCCGAGTTCGGCGCTCTCCACGGCGGCGAGTTCGGTGGCGGTCTCGGCGAGGACGGCCTTGGTGGGGCCCGGGTCGTCGAGGGCGTGCAGGGCGCGGCCGACCAGCGGAGTCGGCCACCGCGACCTCGGGTGGGGTGGATGTGCCACGGCACGGAGTGTCTGACAGCAGCTGCCGGAGTAGGGGGCTGTGCCGTCTAATCGGATAGTTCATCCGATTGTGTGCTACGGTCCCGAGAAAGCGGATGAACTATCCGCATGACTGGGTGGAGGGGCACATGACGAAGACGGCTGTGGTCACGGCGGGAACCGCCGGCATTGGCTTGGAGACGGCCCTGGGGCTGGCCGGCGCCGGGTTCTCGGTCACCGTGGTCGGACGGAACGCCGACCGGGGCGCCCGGGCGGTTGACCGGATCAACGCGACGAACCCGGCACACCCCGCGCGGTTCCTGCCCGCCGATCTCGGCTCGCTCGACCAGGTCCGCGCGCTCGCCGGCCGGATCGCCGCCGACCATGCCGCCTCCGGCGACTCCCTGACTGTGCTGGTCAACAACGTCGGGGCGATGTTCCCGCACCGACGGACGCTGGACGGGATCGAGGCGTCGTTCGTCGTCAACCACCTCTCGCCGTACCTGCTGACGGAATTGCTGCTGCCCACGCTGACGGCCGGGGCGCCGAGCCGGATCGTGAACGTCACCTCGGGGGCGGTCGGGCTCGCGAAGCGGGTGTTCGACGCCGTCGAGCCGCCCGGCGGCTACTACGGCTTCCACTGGTACGGGCGGGCGAAGCTCGCCAACCTCTCCTACACCCTGGACCTGGCCAGCCGACTGGAGGGCACTGGCGTCTCGGTCTTCGCCGCCGACCCCGGAGGGGCCGCGACCGACATGACCGACGGAACCCTGACCGACCCGAAGATCGTCTCTCCTGCCCTGCGGCTGCTGTGGCCGCTGGTACGCCGCAAGTTCGAACGCTCCACCTCGGGTCCGGCCTCCACGGCCGCCCGGCCCTCGATCGCCGCCGCCACCGACGACGCCCTGGCGGGCCGGACCGGCATCGTCATCGGCCCCCAGGCCCGCCCGGTCCAGCCGTTCCGCGCGGCGACCGACCGCCGCCTCGCCGAGGCCGTGCGCCGGCTCAGCGAAGCCCACGCACCCACGTCAGCCACAGCGGGCGCATGAGCACCCACCAGGTGAGCGCCGGCCGACCATCCCTCTCGCGACCGGCATCCGTTGCTCGCGCCACGCCCCAGCACCCGACCGGCCCGCAATTCGCCCATCGCCCCTCGTTCGCAGGGTCGCAGGTTCGTCAGATGAGGACACGACCATGACCAGCACAGTCCCAGCCAGCTACGCCCGAACCGTCCACGGCTCTGGCCCCGGCCTCCTCCTCGCCCACGGCGCGGGCGGCGGCATCGAGGCCAACTTCGGGCCGATCATGGAAGGGCTCGCCGCCGAGCACACCGTTGTCGGGATCGACTACCCGGGCTCAGGAGAGACCCCCACCGCGCCCGCACCCCTGGAACTCGACGTCCTGGCGGACCAGCTCGTCGCCGCGGCGGACGCCGAAGGGCTCGACACGTTCGCCATCTGCGGGTACTCCCTCGGCGGCCCGGTCGCGATCCGAACCGCAGCCCGCCACCCGCACCGGGTCACCTCGCTCGTGCTGAGCGCGACCTTCGCCCACCTGGACACCCGCACCGAGCTGGCCACCGCGGTCTGGCACCAGCTCTACGAATCCGGACAGCACCTCTTGCTCGCCCAGTACCTGACCCATCTGACCGTGAGCCCGCCGCTGCTGAACTCCCTCACGCCCGACCAAGTGCGCGCGGCCGCAGAACAGACCGCCCCGGCCCTGCCACCCGGCACCGGAGCGCAGGTCGACCTGGTCCGCCGCGCCGACGTCCGCGCCGACCTCGCGGCGATCACCGCCCCGACCCTCGTCGTCGTCACCACCGCCGACCCGCTGATACCGGCCACTCTCCAGCACCAGCTGGCCTGGGCCATCCCCGGCGCGTAGACCGCCGTGCTCGCCACCGGCCACCTGCCCTTCCTGGAGCAGCCGAAGCAGTGGCTGGACATCATCACCGGCTTCCTCCGTCAGGCACACGACCGGCCCTGACACCTGCGGTGGGCGGGACGACCGGGGCCCGCCCACCACAAGCGCAGCCACCCCACCCCGAAACCCCGCATATGATCGAACGTCGAACCCGCGAATTGAGACGAGCGACCGGACGGTCCACCATGACGACCACACAGCTGCGCAAGGACGCCGCCCGCAACTGGGACCGGATCGTCGCCGTCGCCCGCGACCTCGTCGACCAAGGCATCGCACTGCAGCTCAACGACGTCGCACGCCGGGCCGGACTCGGCGTCGGCACCGTCTACCGGCACTTCGCCACCCCCGAGGCCCTGCTGGAGACCGTCGCCACCCCCTGCCTGGAAACCCTCGCCGAGCACGGCCGGCACGCACTGGCCGACACCGACACCCGGCGCGCGCTGGAGGACTTCCTGTCCCACGTCGTCGAAGCACAGGTCACCGACCCGACCCTGGCCCTGGTCGTCGCCGCCGCCACGGACGCCCTGCCGCGCACCACGGAACTCAAGCGGTCGCTCTCCTCGGCCGGCACCGAACTCCTCGACCGGGCCCGCGAAGCCGGATCAATCCGCCCCGAGGTGGTCGCCGGCGACCTCGTCCCGCTCATGTGCGGCATCGCCCACGCGGTCAACATCCACGGCGGCACCCCGGCCGACCGGACCGGCACCGCACACCGCTACCTCAGCATGCTGCTCGACGGCCTGAACACCACACCGCCGAGCGCGTAGGCCGCCCCCAGCAATCGCCGAGGTGGACCGGGTGCCCCCGGCGCCACCGGTCGAACCCCACAACTCGCCCTGCCTGAGGTCGACATCAGTGCCTGCCGGAAGCCCGCGGAACTGCGCCAGTGACATCCGTGAATGGTCTTCGACTCCCTGTCGTAACGGCGGCTACGTCTACCGTTGCTCTGAATGCAGCCGAGGCAGACGTGGAGGCAGCGATGAGGGTCGTGTTCGTGCACGGGGCGTGTGTGCGGGACGGGTCGTGGTGGTGGCACCGCACCGCTGACCTACTGCAGGAGCGAGGAGTGCTGAGCGTGGCCCCGGCGCTGCCGAGCTGCGGCGAGGCGGGCCCGCCCACAGGCACCGGCGGTCCGGGCCTTTCCGAGGACGTCGCGGTGGTGCGGCAGGCGCTGCTGGACAGCGAAGAACCCACCGTTGTGGTCGCCCACAGCTACGGCGGCATCATCACGGCGGAAGCCGCCGCGGGCGTCGGGTCGGTACGCCACCTGGTGCTGGTCTCCAGCTACCTGCCCGAGGCCGGGCAGAGCCTGTCGGAGTTCGGGGACGGCAGCCCCGCCCCGTTCCTCGACGTCGACCCCGACGCCGGCACGTTCGGGGTCCGCCCCGAGCTACTCGTGGACACATTCCTGCAGGACTGCGACCCCGAGGTCCAGGCGAGGGCGGCAGACCACCTCGCCCGGCAGAGTCTGCACGTGATCGGGCAGCCCGTCGCGGCGGCCGCATGGCTGCAGGTGCCCTCGACGTACCTCGTCTGCGCCCAGGACCGGGGCACCCCGCCGCGGCTGCAGCGCGAGTTCGCCCGCCGGGCCGGCAGCGTTGTCGAGATCGACGCTGGCCACCACCCGTTCCTGTCCCAGCCCGCCGCGGTCCGGGACCTGCTGCTCAGCCTGTAACGGCAGCGACAAGATCATTCACGGAATCGTGGCCAGAACCGTTTTCACCGTCCTCATCAACGCCCGAGCGCTGCCGCTGACTCCCGAACTCGGGTCCAAACGACGTCGGCGAAGACTGACATGCTGCCTGCCCGGGCTGGCCGGGGCGGGTTCGCCGGGCTGCTCATCGACATCGCCCGCCGTACCGGCGTCGCCGGCTACCCCTCGGACGGCGCGCAGCGCTGGCCGGCCGTCCACGCGCGGGACGCCGCCGTGCTCGCTGCCGGCCTCGGGCAGGTACACGGTGCCGCCGACGGCCACGGCGATGCCGATGGCGACCTTGAACAGGACGAGCGCCGGGGCCGTACGGCCCACTGGTCGGCGGCACGTGCAGCCGGGCTGGTTGCGTCTTGGGCTTCGACCGTGCTCGTGGCCGGTTCCCGGCACGGGACGCGGCTGCCACGGCGGGCGGGGCCCTGGAGGACGGTACTGCTGTGGCCGGCACGGGGGCGACGGCGGTTGTCGGGGCGCTCGCCGGGGGATCCCGCGGTTCCCTGCACGGCGCGCGGGCGCGGATGGCATGATGTGTCCGCCATGTCTGCCTTCGTCACCGGGGCATCGCCCGTCCCGGCGCCACCCGCCTCGCTCGGCTTCCGTCTCCTGCGGGCCGTGCCGTTCGCAACGCTCTGTGTCGTGCTGGCCACGGTTGGCCACGTGCTGGCTTCCGGTGCCGTGGTGCCGACCGGGGTGGTGTTCCTGGGCTGGGTCCTCGCTCTGGGCGGGGCGGTCCTCGGGGCGCGGCGGGAGCGGTCGCTGGCCGCGATCACCGGTGGGCTGGCCGTCGGCCAGCTGGGCCTGCATCTCCTCTTCCATGCCGCGCAGAGGCTCTTCCATGCCGCGCAGACACCGTCGGGGGTCCCGGCGATGCCTAAGACGGCGGGCATGGCCGAGATGATGGGCATGCCGGGTATGCCCGGCATGGGGATGGCCGGCGGCGCTCACTCGAAGGCGGCGGCCGCGCAACTCGCCGTGCCGCTCGCAAGCGGTTCCCACGCCTCCGCGGCGGCCGTGCCGCACGTCGCGTTGTGGTGCCAGGCCTGGCTGCTCGGGCTGAGCCCCGCGATGTTCGCCGGCCACCTCGCCGCCACGCTGGTGGCGGCATGGTGGCTGCGGCGGGGCGAGGCGGCCGTGTGGCGGTTGGTCCGCACTGCCGCCGAGGCGGTTTCGGTCGTGGCGCAGGCGTGTGCCGCGAAGTTGCGTGAGGCCGTCGCACGGCTCGGCGGCGCACTGTCCGGCGGCATAGGAGACGGGCGGCGCCTGCTCTGCGGGTGGTTCGTGGGAGCGGGTGGCCGGTGGCGGCTCCCGGCGCCGGTCCTGCTGCGGCACTGCGTGATCAGGCGAGGTCCACCGGCAGCACCGGCTGCCTGACCCGACGGCCGAGCGCATTCGGCGCCCTCCGGCCGGGCGGCAGCTTCGCGCCCCTGATCACCTCGGCACGCACGCCGTCACCGTCGGCGGACGATGGCTCCTGCCCGCGAGCAGGCCCTTTCGGCCCGGCCGTGCGCGTGCGTGCACGCTCCCCACGGAGAACACACAGCCATGAGAACGTCCTTCAAGAACCGCCTCGCCGCCGCCGGCGCCCTGGGCGCCGGCACCGTGCTGCTGGCCGCCGGACCGGCGTCCGCGCACGTCACCGTGCAGCCGTCCAGCGTGCCGAAGAACGCGACCGACCAGACCTTCGCGTTCCGGGTGCCGAACGAGAACGACAAGGCCAGCACGGTGAAGGTGGAGGTGGACTTCCCCACCGACCACCCGATCCCCTCCGTCATGGTCGCCGCGGTGCCGGGCTGGACCGACCAGGTGCAGACCACCAAGCTCGCCACCCCGATCCACACCGACGACGGCGACATCACCGACGTGGTCTCACAGATCGTCTGGACGGGCGGACAGATCGCCCCCGGCCACTACCAGGACTTCACCGTCGACCTCGGCGCGCTCCCCGACGGTACGGACAAGGTCGTCTTCAAGGCCCTCCAGACGTACAGCGACGGGAACGTCGTCCGCTGGATCGAGGAGCCCCAGGACGGCCAGAAGGAGCCCGAGCACCCGGCCCCGGTGCTCAAGCTGACCGCCGCCACCGGCAGCGACGCCCCCGCTGCCGCGCCGAGCGCGAAGGCCGGCCCGGCCGAGCAGAGCACCGCGACGGCGAAGAGCAGCAGCGATTCCACCGCCCGCAGCCTCGGTATCGCGGGCATCGTCGTCGGCGTCCTCGGCGCCGTGGCGGGTGTCGTGCTCGGCCGCCGCAGCCGGGGTGCCGGCAGCACCGGCACTTCGGCGTAGCGGCCAGGGCCGGTGTGGGACGCACCTGCGGCGTCCCACACCGGCCTCACCCGGCCATGGCACCCGGGCCGCCTTCCGCTGCCCAATCCAGAATCAAAACCCGGCGCGATTCCCGGTCCGCACGGCGCACGGCCCGCGGCCGCGTTCGGCCTGCGGCGCCACACCTGCCTTGATGCTGTGGTGCCGTAGCGCGATGGCGGGTCCGCGTCACGACACCATGCACGACGATGCGGACGAACCTCGGCCCGGATTCTGTGGCTGTGCTGCGCCCGGACTCAGGTCGCTGTGGAGTGAAAGGCCGTCAGACGGCCGGGGCGTCCAGGGCGTCCAGTGCGCCGCTCTTGGCCTGGGCGACGAGGTCGCGGAACTGCTCCTCGCTCATCTGCACCTGCTGCCCGAAGTCGTCGGTGATCCGCACACGCTTCTCCGCCGGAGCGGCTGGGTCCACGAACAGCTGCGGGCAGCCGCAGTTGCAGTTTCCGCAGAAGGTCGCGATCGGGCCCGTATTGGTGCCGTGCATCTGTGCCACCTTTGTCGCCTCTGGCGTGGGCGTATTTCCCCACCCGGCGATTCCCGCAAGCGGAGTGTTCACACCAACTTCCGGGCGCCGAAGGGCTGGTGGGGTGATGAGCCGTCGGTGCCTCTCATTGGCGATCTGCCCGCTAACCGGGTGGTAGCGGGCACATGCGCCGGGACATGCGCCGGCGAGGCGATTGCACTGACCCGACGCCTGAAACCGATGGCTGCGATCGTCCCGAGGCCGAGGACCAACCCCGGGATACCGCCGAGGCTGTGAGGGCGCGCGACAGCCTTTCACCGGCCGGATCGGACCCAGCCGCCCTCCGGCGCCCGCAGTGTTGGGGGACTTTGAGCAGGCGCCGAGCAGGTCGCAGGCAACGTCGCGGTCAGTCAGAGTCGGATGGGGAGGTGGCGGGGTCCGCGGAGCATGGCGGCGTGCCGGTAGGGGGGTGGGTTCTGGAGGAGGGTTGCGCCGGTGAGGCGGGGGATCAGTGCGCCGAGCGCGGCCTGGGCCTCGATGCGGGCGAGTGGTGCGCCATAGCACAGGTGGATGCCGCTGCCGAAGCCGAGGTGCTGGTTGTCCGGGCGGGTGGGGTCGAACCGGTCGGGATCGTGGAACCGCCTGGGGTCGCGGTTGCCCGACGCCAGCGCGAGCACGACGGAGGTGCCCTTGGGGAGGGTGGTGCCGGCGATGTCCACGTCGGCGAGGGGGATGCGTTGCCGCATGTGGACCGGGGGCTCGTAGCGCAGCAACTCCTCCACCGCGGCCGGTAGCAGGTCGGGTTCGCGGCGCAGCTGGTCCAGTTGGTCGGGGTGGCGCAGCAGGGTGAGAACTCCGTTGGCGATGAGGTTGACGGTGGTCTCGTGTCCGGCGATGAGGAGCAGTACGGCGGTTTCCGCGAGTTCCTCGTGGGTGAGCCGCAGGGCCGGGTCGGGTTCGTTGATGTAGGCGGAGAGCATGTCGCCGGTGGGATGGTCGCGGCGTTGTTCGGCGAGGCCCACCAGGTACTGGCCCATCTCGATCCGCGCCTGTTCGCCGGCCCGGTCCCGCTCGGCGGAAGCCTCCTCGTCGGGTCTGACGTCGGCGGAGGCGACGATCGCGTCGGACCATTGCCGGAACCGTGGTTCGTCCTCCTGGGGGACGCCGAGCAGTCGGCAGATGACCGTGACGGGCAGCGGGTAGGCGAAGTCGTCGACGATGTCGATCCGGGTGCGGTCCTGGAGGTTCTGGAGCAGTTCCTCGGTGACTTCGGTGATCTGGCCGCGCATGGCGTCGATGCGGCCGGGGCTGTGAGGCGGACCGAACGGCCGCATGGCCAGGCTGCGCAGTCTGTGGTGCTCGGGGTCGTCGAGCCGTAGGAACGGCGGTTTCGGTGTTTCCTTGGACGGCTGCGCGGACGGGGCGGTGAGGCTGCGGGGATCGGCACTGATTCGTGGGTCGTGGAGGAGCGCGGTGATCTCGTGGTAGGTGCCGATCAGGTAGCTGCCGTCCGCCTGCTGCACGACGGGACCGGCTTCGCGCAGTTCCGCGTAGAGCGGGTAGGGGTCGGGGCGGTTGGCGTAGTCGGTGATCCGTTCCAGGAGGGTGTCGGCGGCGGCCATGGGGTACGGCTCCTCGTGGTTGGGCGGGACGTGGGTCAGGTGGGCTGTACCACGGTCAGTCGGCGGTCGGGCAGGTGTCCGGTGAGCGCGACGGTGGGGCCGTGGGAGAGCCCCTTCGGATCCGGCACGTCGGAGGGGAGCGCGATCTCGGCCGCGAGCGGGCGGTCGGACGCGCCGGGCGCGGGCGGGAAGGGAGCGGCGGTCTCGATCAGGTGCGTGTAGTAGTCGAGTGACTTGGCCATGTCGACGGTGACCGCGGCGGTGACCCGGCCCTGGTAGCCGTAGACCATCGCCAGGCGACGCTCCTCCAGCGTGCCTTGGGCGATGACCACGTGGTCGGAGAAGGTGGGCACGCCCACGGACTTGATGTTGAGCCCGAACTGGGTCGACCAGAACGTCGGGAGGGCAAGGTGCGGGCGGCGCAGGGGGCCGGGATTGACCATGTTGTGGGCGGCGATTTCGGCCTGCGCGACCGCGTTGCCCCAGTGCTCCAGGGAGAGCATCTGGTAGCCGAACAGCGGGTGGGGGAAGCGGGAGACGTCACCGGCCACGAAGACGTCGTCGGTGACGATGCCGTACATGTCGAAGGCCCGGCACCCGGCGTCGCAGGCGATCCCGCGCGGGCCCGCCGCCAGTCCGGAGTCCGCCAGCCATTCGACGTTGCGAACCGCCCCCAGGGCCGCGACGCACACGTCCGCGTCCACGCGGCTGCCGTCGGACAGGTCCGCACCGGTGAACCGGCCGTTCCCGTCGCCGCGCAGGGCGGTGACGGTCACCCCGCAGCGCAGGTCCACCCCGTGGTTGCGCTGCATGGCGGCCGCGAGCTTCGACAGGGTGCCGCCGAGCGCGCCCACCAGGGGGGCGGGGCCGCGTTCGGTGACCGTGACGTCGAGACCGCGTTCCCGGCAGGCGGAGGCGATCTCCGAGCCGGTGAAGCCCCCGCCGATCACCAGCACCCGCCGCGGCCCCGCGGCCAGCCGCTCGGCCAGCCCGGCGGCGTCCTCGCGGGTGCGCAGGGTGAACACTCCGTCCAGGGCGGCCTCCTCCGCCTTGGGCCAGGGCCTGGCCCGGGTGCCGGTGGCGATCAGCAGCCGGTCGAACGGCAGCGATTCGCCGTCGGCCAGCACCACCCGTTTCCCGAGAGGGTCCAGGCCGGTCGCGCGCACCCCGAGCCGCCAGTCGGCGTCCGGGTTCCGGCGCATCGGCAGAGCGGTGGACTCCGCCGCGACCTGGCCGAGCAGGACCTGCTTGGACAGCGGTGGCCGGTCGTAGGGCGGATGGGGCTCGTCCCCGACCACGGTCAGGGAGCCGGTGAAGCCCTCCTCGCGCAACGCCTCGGCGGCCCGTAACCCGGCCAGCGACGCGCCGACGATGACGATCCGGCCTGCTCGAAGGTCAGCGGCCACCGGGGCTCACCTCCTTGCCGAGGAGGATGGCCTGGACCGGGCACGCCGCCGCGGCCTGGCGCACGCGCTCCAGTTGGTCGTCGGGAACGGCCGGGGCGTACAGCAGCCCCTCCTCCCCGTGCAGCTGGAACACCTCTGGCGCGAGGAACACGCACTGCGCATAGCCCTGACAGCGTGTGAGGTCCACAACGATCTGCATCCCATTACTCCCTCCGTCGCCTCCCCCTCTCCGTTCCAGAGTGAGGGAGAGACCGGACCTTCGCATGGCTACCGCGCCGGTGGCAGGGCGTCTCGCTCGCGTGGGCGCTGCGCGGCCTGCTGGACCGGTTGGCCGGGGGAGTCGGCCTGCGGCGCGGGCGGCGCGATCCGGCCCGGCTACGGGTGGGCGACTCGCTGGACTTCTGGCGGGTGGAGGCCGGGATCGCTCCGCGGACGCATACCACCCGATCAGCCTGTGGCGGTCGGACCCGCCGGAGGCCGCCACCCGCATGAAGTCCTGGATCTCCCCCAGCCCGTTCTCGGTGAAGAACCGGGTGATCAGCACATTCGTGTCCGGGAAGTAGAACTGTTTGGTGCCGGCCGGCACAGCGGGAGACAGTTCGAAGGCCCCGCCCCGCTTCGCGTCCAGGATGGCGGCGAACACGCTCGGGGAGTCGAAGGAGGGGCAGCAGTACCAGTCGATGGTTCCGTCGGTGCTCACCAGGGCCGCCGTGCGCAGATCGCCGATCAGGCCGTGCTCGGCGATCGGCAGATACCGGACGGACGTGTGCTGTGTCGGTGCTCCGGACATCGCAGCAGCCTCCCTGTGCTCCTGCCTCTGCTTGAGTCCTTCCCGGCCCCATGGAGGACTGCCGGACGAGG
Organism: Kitasatospora sp. NPDC032150; assembly: GCF_055579945.1. Taxonomy (NCBI): domain Bacteria; kingdom Bacillati; phylum Actinomycetota; class Actinomycetes; order Kitasatosporales; family Streptomycetaceae; genus Kitasatospora; species Kitasatospora sp. NPDC032150. Next base: position 14,317 of record NZ_JBVIMH010000028.1, read on the forward strand.
CCCGGCATCGTGTCGAGGAAACCGCCTCCGTGCGAGGGCACGGAGGCTGCGGCAGCCGCCCCTCCCCGTCACGCCTCCTCGCGGACTCGTGCGGGATGGTTTTCCACGCCGGCGATCGCAGCGTCCAGAGCGCAGCTGAACATCGTGTCGACCACGTCCTTCGGCGGTGCGGGCGCGTCTTCCCCGTCGGGGCCGGCCGGTGCCGGCGGCAAGGTGGTCCAGCGCTGCAGTGCTCCGGTGAGTTCGCTGACCAGCAGCCCCGTGAACACCGCGCACAGCGAGGCAGCCACACGCGGGATCTGCGAGGCCGGGAGTTTCGCGGCGGCCAGTATGTCGGTGAGTCCCCGCCAGAAGGGGTCGTCCGGCTGGATGTAGTCGGCGCGCCCGAAGGAGTACCCCATCAGTTTGGGGTGTCTGTGCGCCAATTCACGGAAATCAAGCGCCAGTTGGCGCAGGCGGCGTTGCCAGGGGACGTCCTCCTGCTGCGGCGTGCGGAACTGCGAGCCGACACGGTCGGCCACGCCGCGCAGCACGGCGTCCTTGTTCGGCACGTGGTGGTAGAGCGACATCGGGTTCGCGTCCAGGGCGGCCGCGAGTTTGCGCATGGTGAGCGCCTCGACCCCGTCGGCGTCGATGAGCCGCAGCGCCATGGCGTAGATGCCGTCCTCGGTGAGCGGTACGTCCCTCTTTCTCGTCCCCCGAGGGGCCCTCCTTTGAGTTTCCATACGACGTATGGTACCACTGAAAGCAGTTCCGTACGACGTATGGAAAGTTGGCACGCGGCTGCACCGGCGCCCTTCCCAGACATCGAACGGCGCCCTTGCCCTCTCCCTCTCCGCGCAAAGGAGCAAGTCATGACCGCGCAATCCTCGACCGGCCTGCGTCCCATACGGTCCCCGCGCGGGATCCCCTTTCTCGGCCACACGCCGCAGATCCCCAACACCAACCCCATCGCGTACTTCGGCGAGCTGTCCAAGCAGTTCCCCGAGGGCATCTACGGCATGGACATCGCCGGCATCGAGCAGGTCTTCGTCTACGACCCGGACCTGGTGGCCGAGGTCTGCGACGAGACGCGGTTCTTCAAGCAGATCGAGAAGACGCCGCTGCACCACGTCCGGGACTTCGCGGGGGCCGGCCTGTTCACGGCCCACCAGCACGAAGAGGAATGGGGGATGGCGCACCGTGTTCTTCTGCCGGCGTTCAGCCAGCGGGCCATGAAGGCGTACTTCGGGCAGATGCTGGAGATCGCCCGGGACCTGGTGGGCAAGTGGGAGCGCAGGGAGGGGCAGCCGGTCAACATCACCGACGACTACACCCGCCTGACGCTGGACACCATCGCCCTGTCGGGGTTCGGCTACCGGTTCCGGTCCTTCGACAAGGATGAGCTGCACCCCTTCCTCAACGCGCTGCTGGGCGCGCTGGTGGAGTCGCTGCGGCGCACGCAGGAGCTGCCGATGATGACCAGGCTCCGCAAGGCGGACGACAAGAAGTACCGCGAGAACATCCAGCTGATGCGGGACCTGGTCGAGAGCGTGATCAAGGAGCGCCGTCAGGGAGAGAGCGCCGGCGAGGAGGACCTGCTGGGCCTGATGCTGGAGGCCTCCGACCCGGAGACCGGCAAGCTGCTGGCCGACGACAACGTCCGCGACCAGGTGCTGACGTTCCTGATCGCCGGTCACGAGACCACCAGCGGCCTGCTGTCGTTCGCCACGTACTCGCTGATGCGCAACCCGCACGTGCTGGCTCGGGCCTACACCGAGGTGGACCGGTTGCTGCCCGGCGACACCGTCCCGGACTACGACACGATCATGCAGTTGGACGTCATACCGCGCATCCTGGACGAGACCCTGCGCCTGTGGGCTCCCATCCCGGTATTCGGAAAGGCCCCGCTGGAGGACACCGTCATCGGCGGCCACTACGAGCTGAAGAAGGGAACGCGGGTCAACATCCTCGAAGGTCCGCTGCACACCCACCCCAAGGCGTGGGAGCGGCCGGAGGAGTTCGACATCGACCGGTGGCTGCCGGAGAACCGCGCCAAGCAGCACCCCCACGCCTACAAGCCGTTCGGCAACGGCGTGCGTGCCTGCATCGGCCGGCAGTTCGCGCTCACCGAGGCCCGCCTGGCCCTCGCGCTGGTGCTGCAGAAGTTCAAGTTCTCCGACCCGAACGACTACAAGATGGACGTGCGGGAAGCGCTGACCCGCAAGCCCGGCGACTTCGAACTGGTCGTCCGGACCCGCCAGGAGCACGAGCGGACCGTGTTCGGTATCTCGGACCTGCAGAACGACGATGAGCAGCAGCAGGCCGCGGTCAGCGGTGTCGGGGTGAACCTGACCATCGCCTACGGCTCCAGCCTGGGCAGCTGCGAGGACCTGGCACGCACGATCGCCGACCGCGGCGAGCGCTCCGGGTTCGGCACCACGCTGACGAGCCTCGACGAGCTGGGCGACAACCTGCCCACCGAGGGCCTGCTCGTCGTCGTCGCCGCCAGCTACAACGGCAAGGCGCCCGACAACGCCCAGCGTTTCGACGACCTGATCGCCGCCGGACTGCCCGAGGGCTCGCTGTCGAATGTGCGGTTCGCGCTGCTGGGCGCCGGCAACACCCAGTGGGTGGCGACCTACCAGGCGTTCCCCAAGCGGATCGAGGCCGCCCTGCTGGACGCAGGCGCCACGCCGGTGGTCGAGCGCGGCATCGCCGACGCCGCCGGTGACTTCGACGGCATGACCACCCGCTGGATGGACACCCTGTGGGCCACCCTGGCCGAGGAGTACGCCGCCGACACCTCCGACGACGGCGCGCCGCGCTACCAGGTGCAACTGCTGACCGAGGCGGACGTGCGCCCCTCGATCGTCTCCGAGCAGGCCTACCCGCTGACCGTGGTGGCCAACGAGGAACTCGTCAGCGATGCAACCGGGCTGTGGGACTTCAGCATCGAGCCACCCCGCCCGTCCGCGAAGTCCATCACCATCGAGCTGCCGGAGGGCGTCACCTACGACACCGGCAACCACCTGGCCGTCTTCGCCAAGAACGAGCCGCAGCTGGTCAACCGCGCGCTGGCGCGGTTCGGTGTCGGCCGCGACCAGGTGCTCCGGCTCGACCAGCCCGGCGGCGGCAGGACGCACCTGCCGGTGGGCACACCCGTCACCGCGGGCCTGCTGTTCACCGAGTTCCTGGAACTGCAGGACGTGGCCACCCGCGCGCAGGTACGCATCCTGGCAGAGCACACCCAGTGCCCCTGGACCCGGCCGCAGTTGGAGGCATACACGGCCGACACCGAGGCGGCCGGAGAGCTGTACCGGAAGGAGATCCTCGGCAAGCGCATCTCGGTGCTGGGCCTCCTGGAGCGCTTCCCCGCCGTCGAACTGCCGCTGGCGGCCTTCCTGGAGATGACGGGGCCGATCCGTCCCCGCTTCTACTCCATCTCCTCCTCCCCGCTGGCCAATCCGCGCCACGTGCGCCTGACCATCGGCTTGCTCGAAGGCCCCGCCCTCTCCGGCGACGGCCGGTACCGCGGCGTGTGCTCGTCCTACATCACCCGCCTCGAACCGGGAGACGTCGTCTACGGCTACGTGCGCGTCCCCTCCCCGATCTTCGCCCCGCCGGCCGACCCCACCACGCCGCTGATCCTCATCGGCCCCGGCACCGGGATCGCGCCGCTGCGCGGCTTCCTGGAGGAACGCGCCCGGCAGCACGCCAACGGCACCGAGGTCGGTCTGTCCCAGGTGTTCGTCGGCTGCCGCCACCCGGAGCACGACTACTTCTACCGGCCGGAAATGCAGGGCTGGGAGCAGGCCGGGATCGCCCAGGTCCACACCGCCTTCTCGGCGGTGTCCGGCCACCCGGCCCGGTTCGTCCAGGACGCCGTCACCGCCGCCTCCGACACGGTGTGGCAGGCACTGGAAGACGGTGCGTACGTCTACGTCTGCGGCGACGGCCGCCGCATGGCGCCCGCCGTGCGCGAGGCGCTGGCCGCCATCTACCGTCGCCGCACCGGCAGTGACGACGAGGCCGCCCAGCACTGGCTCGCTCAACTGGAGGCCGACGCGCGCTACCAGCAGGACGTCTTCGCCTGACCCGGACGCCGGGAGGTGCGTGGCGTACCCGCCATCCCGTACGCCTCCCGGCTTCCACGCACCCGTTCCCGCGAGGGAACCACCCGGCACCCGGCACCCGGCACCCGGCACCCGGCACCCGGCACCCGGCACCCGGCACCCGGCACCCGTCGGCCCGAACCACAGGGCAGTGCCGCTCACAGAAGGCAGACCACCATGGACACCATGCTCGCCGGACGCTTCCACCTGGACAGCAAGAAGTTCGTCGTGGAAGAGGTCCCCATCCCCGTCGTCGAGCCCACCGCGGCCGACCTGCTGGGCGAGAGCGTCCCGCACCTGCTGGGCGCCCGCCTGTGGGACGCGGTGCCGTGGCTGAACGATCCGATGATCTCGACGTCCTTGTCCGGGTCGACCCCCGGCAACTCGGCACGGACCACGTACGCGCCGTCCTTCTCGAACTCCTCCGTCCGGATCATGTGCTGACCGGTGCGCGGACCGAAGGGGAAGCCCTCGAACCACTCGGACCAGTCAGGCCACCCTTGGGACAGAGGCATCCTTCGCATGATGTCGGCAGGCATCGCCGCCTCCTCGGATAGACGAGGACTGCGCCCTGAGCGCTTACCCCACCATGCCTCCTCCACTCGTCCGCCCTGGCGAGCGTCATGTTCCACTGTGAGGTTCCCCCGAGGTGCGGAAGGTTGCCGGAGAGCCTTGCGGATGGGCTCCCGTTTTCCCCAGCGTCGCAGGGACAGGCGCCCCACTGGAGCACGTCCATCACTACGCTGCCGTGCCATCCCAGTGTGTCGTTAACGCGGCGGGTCGGCCCCCAGGGCGGCGGCGAAGGGGTCGTCGGACAGTTGCCATCGTTCCATGCCCAGGGCGAGTTCGGCGTCGGTGAGCAGGCAGCTGTCCAGTAGGTGGTGGAGCGCGGGGACGTCGAGGTCGATGCCGGTGAGGGTGAGTCCGCAGCGGCGCTCGCCGTAGTACGGGTCCCAGAGCAGGGCGGCGAAGGTGCGGCGTTGCGGGGAGGCGGAGCGCCAGGCGCTGTCCTCCTGTTCCGGTAGCCAGGTACCGGACGTTTCGATGGCCAGGTGTTCGCCGGCGGATTCCCATCGGTGGATGGAGTGGGGCCGGTTGGCGAGCCATAGGTGGCCGCGTCCTCGGATGACGTCTGCGCAGATCTGTTCGAGCGTGTCGTGCAGGCGTTGCGCGTGGAGGGGTCGTCGTGACGACCAGTGTGTGGTGCGGACTCCGAACTCCGGTCGGCGAGGTTGACGGGGGATGGGGAGCGGTCCGTGCCGGTCCCGGACCCGGTCGGCGTCGAAGAGGTTCCCGCCGACCAGCGGCGATAGGTCCGGCAGGCGGAGCGCGCCGGTCAGGGGATCGTGGCAGACGTGGGCCATGGAGGCGTGCGGGGCGAGGTGGTGCACCAGCGCGACGGCGCGTGCGGAGGCGGCGGGATCCGGGTCGTTCATGCTGGCGGTTACCACGACGTCGGCGGCTTCGAGGTGCCGGGCTGCGGTCTCGGCGAGGGTCCGCCGGTCGTCCGGGCCGAGGCCGAGTTGGTGGTCCAGCAGCCGGTCGCCGCCGCCGAGGTCGTCCTCGATCCGGGACAGGTCGACGGCGGCGGCGACCGTGTCGATCCGTACGTGGTCGGCGAGTGCCTGCCCGCGGGCGCGGGCGTGCAGCAGGCCCAGGGCGACCAGGTCCGCCTGCATGCCCGGCGGGAGCGTGAGCAGCAGGTGCCGGTGGCGGCCGGTGCGGGCCGCGCGCAGCAGGACGGGGAGGAGGGCCGGCGGCAGCAGATGGGAGGAGCACGGGCGGGAGGGCGTCACCGTGCCGCCGTCCACCGGGCCGGAGCGCTCGTACAGTCGCCAGGACCAGGAGGCCGTTCGGCCACGGGAGTTGACCCGCACCGCGAGTACCGCCAGCCCCGGCGCCTCGATGCGGGCCAGGTCGGCGGCGCAGTCGCGTACGCCGGTGGCGAGGCCGCCGAGCACGGTGACGGGCAGCCGGCGCGGCCTGCCCTGCGCGGTCATCTCTCACTCCTCCCCTATGTGCCGGTTGAGTTGACGCGAGATCAGCTCGCCGTGCCGGGCCTGGTGCCGGCGAGCCCGTAGCGGCGCTGGAAGCGCTCGACGCGGCCTGCGGTGTCCAGGACGCGGGCGGTGCCGGTGTAGAAGGGGTGGCTGGCGGAGGAGATCTCGACGTCGATGACGGGGTAGGTGTTGCCGTCCTCCCAGTCGACGGTGTGGGTGCTGGTGGCGGTGGAGCGGGTGAGGAAGGCGAGGCCGCCGGCCTTGTCGCGGAAGACGACGGGGCGGTACTCGGGGTGGATGCCGGACTTCATGGTGATCTCCAGGAGGGTGGGGAGGGTCAGCGTTCTTCGCGGAACGTCACGTGCGTGCCGGCGACGGGGTCGTACTTGCGCAGGACCAGCCGGTCGGGATCGTTGCGGCGGTTCTTGCGGGTGACGTAGGTGTAGCCGGTTCCTGCGGTGGAGCGGAGCTTGATGATCGGGCGCAGTTCGTTGCGGGCCATCGGTGTTCTCCTCCATGGCGTGTCGGGACGTTGGCCTAACCATAGCGTAATGGTTTTCGTTTTCATCTACCTGCTAGTGTCGGTTCAACGTTCGCGGCCGGCTCGGCATTCCCGTCCGCCGCCCCTGTCCTGACCGACACGGAGTCGCCATGTCCGCCCACTGCCAGCTCACCGGCCGAAAGCCCGGGTTCGGCAACGCCATCTCTCACTCGCACCGCCGCACCAGGCGCCGCTTCGACCCCAACATCCAGACCAAGCGCTACTGGCTGCCGAGCGAGAACCGGTTCGTCCGGCTGACGCTCAGCGCGAAAGGCATCAAGACCGTCGACAAGCTCGGCATCGAGAAGGCCGTTGCCCGGCTGCGTGCCCGTGGGGAGAAGGTCTGATGGCCAAGCGCAGCAAGATCGCCAAGAATGAGCAGCGACGCGTGATCGTCGCCCGCTATGCCGAGCGCCGCGCCGAGCTCAAGCGCCTGATCGCCGCCCCGGCGACCTCGCCCGAGGACCGCCTCGCCGCTCAGGCCGAGCTGCAGCGCCAGCCGCGCGACGCCAGCGCCACCCGGGTCCGCAACCGCGACGCGGTCGACGGCCGCCCCCGCGGCTACCTCCGCGCCTTCGGCCTCTCCCGCATCGGCCTGCGCGAGCAGGCGCACGCCGGGTTCCTCCCGGGCGTCCGCAAGGCCAGCTGGTAACACCCACCCACAAGCCGGTCGCGTCCCGCGCCGCGCGATCTCTCCCGGGCCGCGCGGCCCGGGGCGTGACCACCAAGCCGCTCGACCGGCGCAACGCCGGTGCGGTGTCCCCGGAAAGGAAGACCCGTGTCCCAACACAGCCTGCTGCCCGTGGTGGTGGTCGGAGGCCTCCACGAGGCCGAGCGCCGCCAGGCCGTCCTGGAACTGCTCGCCGACCACGAGGGCGCCGTGGTCCTGCACCACGACCTCACCCGTGCGGGCGAGGGCCGCGTGTACCGGGGAGTCTGGGACACGTCCGGCCCGCTCGGCGGGGTCGACCTGCCACTCACCAACGACTGCCCGTGCTGCGCGCTGCGCGAGGACCTGCTGCCCGAACTGCTGCGGATCGCCGAAGCCGGACGCCACCGCCTCGCGGTGGTGGAGCTGTGGGGCGGCAGCGACCCGCACCCGCTGGTCGAGGTCATCGCGGGCGGTGAGGTCGGCGACCGCTGCATGCGCGAGGTGGTGGAGGTCGTCGGCGTGGTCACCGCCGTGGACCCGCTCAGGCTCGTCCCGGAACTCTCGGTCTCGGACGAACTCTCCGAGCACCACCTGCACACCTGCGCCGACGACGAACGCACGGTCGCCGAAGCGCTCGCCCACCAGATCGAGTACGCCGACGTGTTGGCCCTCACCCACTCCGACCAAGCTGCGGGGGCGCCTGAGTTGCACGCCGGCATCGCGATGCTGCGCCAGCTCCACCCGACCGCCCGCGCCGTACGGCTGGGCACCGGCGCACTCGTCCGCGCGGCGCTCGCGGGCTTCGACGTGGCCGCCGCGCGCGACCGGGTCAACCCGGCGCTGGCCCTGCTGCCGCAGGAGGCCGACGAAGCCGGGGTGGCCACACTGGTGTGGGAGCGGCGCCGGCCGCTGCATCCGGCCCGGTTGCACGAGGCACTGGAGCAGCTCGTCCCGGCCGCGCAGCGCAGCCGGGGCCGGTTCTGGCTCGCCAATCGCCCCGACCTGATGCTCGCCTGGGACGCGGCCGGGGCCAACCTCGCCGTGGAGGAGTGCGGGCCGTGGCTGGTCTCGCTGCCGGACGCGGTGTGGGAGCTCTACCCGCCCGCGCGCCGGGCCGCCGCCGCCCTGGACTGGGACTCCGTCCACGGCGACCGGATCCAGCAACTGAGCTTCACCGCCGAGGGGTTGGACGTGGACGGGATCACCGGACTGCTCGACTCCTGCCTGCTCACCGATGCCGAACTCGCGGCCGGAGAGCCCGGTTGGAAAGCCATGCCGGACGCCTTCGAGGACCTGCTCGACCCCGTCGCCTGAACCTTCCGACCCGCACTGACCTGAAGGAGAGAACCCGCCGTGGCCAAGATCGCCGCCGCCCGCAGGGACCGCAAGCCTCGCCCCAACCCGCTGCACGAGGCCCGCATCACCTACATCGACTACAAGGACACCAATCTGCTGCGGAAGTTCATCTCCGACCGCGGCAAGATCCGCAGCCGCCGTGTCACCCGCCTCACCGTTCAGCAGCAGCGAGCGATGGCCCGGGCCATCAAGAACGCCCGCGAGATGGCGCTGCTCCCGTACGGCTCCGGCTCGCAGCAGGCCGCACGATGACCGAGCTGCTGTCAGCCCCGGCCCCGGCTGATGTCAGGCTCCCCGTCACCGTTCTGTCCGGGTTCCTCGGCGCGGGCAAGACCACCCTGCTCAACCACCTCCTGAACAACCGGGAGGGTCTGCGGGTCGCGGTCATCGTCAACGACATGAGCGAGATCAACATCGACGCCGCACTGGTCCGCGAGGGCGCAGGGACGCTCTCCCGGACCGAGGAGCGCCTGGTCGAGATGACCAACGGCTGCATCTGCTGCACCCTGCGCGACGACCTGCTGGAGGAGGTCGACCGCCTCGCCCGGGCCGGCCGCTTCGACTACCTGCTGATCGAGTCCAGCGGCATCTCCGAGCCGATGCCGGTCGCGGCGACCTTCGCCTTCGCCCGCGACGACGGCGCCACCCTCGGCGACATCGCCCGCCTGGACACCATGGTCACCGTCGTCGACGCAGCGGGCTTCCTGCCCGAACTGCGCGGCGGCGACGAACTGACCGCACGCGGGCTCGACCAGTACGAGGACGACGAACGCACCGTCAGCGACCTGCTGATGGACCAGGTGGAGTTCGCCGACGTCCTCGTCCTCAACAAGACCGACCTGGTCACCGCCGACGAAGCCGACCGCCTCGCCGCCGCGCTCAGCCGCCTCAACCCCGCCGCCCGCATCGTGCGCGCGACCGGCGGCCGCGTCCCGCCCGCCGAACTCCTCGGCACCGGCCTCTTCGACCTCGCCAAGGCCCAGGAGGCCCCGGGCTGGGTCGCCGAACTCAACGGCGACCACGTGCCGGAGACCGAGGAGTACGGCATCACCAGCCTGGTCTTCCGCGCCGAACGCGCCTTCCACCCCGGCCGGCTCTGGGAGTTGGTGGGCGAGCGCCTCGACGCGGGCGAGTTCGGCACGGTGCTGCGCTCCAAGGGCTTCTTCTGGCTCGCCTCCCGGCCGGCCGTCACCGGCCTGTGGTCCCAGGCAGGCTCCGTCGCCCGCTTCGAACCCTCCGGGATGCGCTCAGCCGCGACCGGCCGGACCGGCCTCACCGCGCTGACCGGACTGACCGACGCCACGGGCCTGACCGACCTGACCGACCTGAATGACGATCAGGCGCACAGCGGCCAGGAACTCGTCTTCATCGGCACCGGGCTCCGCAAGGACGAACTGCGCGCCGCGCTCACCGACTGTCTCCTGGACGACGCCGAGCAGGCGGCCGGACCGCACGCCTGGACGGCCTTCGAGGACCCGTTCCCGGAGTGGGACGAGTACGCCCTCCAGGACGATCACGACCACCAGCACCTCAACTAGCCACCACCACAACACAGGAGGAAGCCCTCATGGCCGTACCCAAGCGGAAGATGTCCCGCAGCAACACCCTCCCTCCTTGCCCGCCAGCGGGCAGGAGGGGCCCATACGCCGAGCCCAGTGGAAGGCGACCACGCCCCAGCTGGTACCGATCACCGTCGACGGCCGCGAGCACCTGGTACCGCGCAACCTGGTCCGCGCCTACGAGCGCGGTCTGCTGACACTCAAGTCCTGAAGCCCGCTGGGCGGTTGTCGGCCCGCCCCGTGGAAGGCGCGGCGGGCCGGCCGCGCGGTGGGCTCGGTCCGGCTCCTCGTCCGGGCAGCCGTAGCCGGCCGTCGACGTGCGGCTACGGCGTGGCCGCTGCGCTCGGTTGGGTGTTCGGATCCGGCGGGGCGTCCCGGTAGGGGTTCTTCGGCTGGGGGATGACCGTCAGGTCGGTGGCGTCGAGCGCGGGCACCCGTTTTCCGGCGGTGGGCCGCCACCCGCCGGTCACCGTGACCCAGGTGTTCGCCTGCGGGGTGCCGACGCCGTGGATCTCCACCTCCACCACCCGGGCATCCGCGGCACAGCAGCTCACGATGACCCTGCTGAGCTGCCAGATTCCGCCGGGCCTGGGCGTGACGAATCCTTCGAGCCGGACGGTGCGGGCCCCTGAGGGACTCCTTGTCGTCCCAGACGGCGCGGGTGGTGAAGTCGGTCAGCGAGAGGGCGAGGGTGCCCTGCGGGGGAAGCGGGGGGAAGTCGGCCCGCCTGGCGATCGCGCCGGACCCGTCGCGGGCGACGGTGTAGGAGCCGAGCGCCGGAGGGGCAGCGACGAGCAGCAGCACTGCGGGTACCGCCAGCAGCCAGGCGGTCTTCAGGCCCGAGCCGGCGTGTCCGTGTCCGTGCCCGTGGTCGTGGGGGTGGCCGTGGCCGTCGTCGTCGTCCTTGTCGTGTCCTGGGTGTCCGGTGTCGGCATTGGCGGCAGGGCCGCGCAGGCGGAGGAGGGCGTCGGTCACGCCCAGCAGGACGAGGACGGCGCCGCAGATGACGAGGAACGGCCGGAGCCCTTCCTTGACGTACCGCAGGTAGAGGTCGCTCAGCAGGCTGACCCGCAGCAGGGCGCCGCCGGTCAGGACGAGCAGCGCGCCCGGAAGGAACCGCCTCACAGCAGCCACCATCCCACCAGTGCGCTGCACAGGACGGCGGTCGCGAACGTCGCGGCGGAGAACCGGGCGGCGAAGGATCGTCCGAAGGTACCGGCCTGCAGGGCGATCAGCTTGAGGTCGACCATCGGCCCGACCACCATGAAGGCGAGCCGGGCGGTGGGGGAGAACCCGGCGAGCGAGGCCGCCACGAACGCGTCGGCCTCGGAGCAGATCGAGAGGACCACCGCCAGTGCGCCGAGCAACGCCACCGACAGCCACGGGGAGCCCGCGAACGCGTGGAGTACCGAGGGCGGCATCGCGACGTTGAAGGTCGCCGCGGCCGCCGCGCCGAGGACCAGGAACCCGCCGGCGTGCAGGAAGTCGTGCTGCAGCCCGCGCCGGAAGGCGTCCACACGGTTGCCTCCCCCTTCGTGGTCCGCGGTGGCGGGTGGCAGCCGCAGCCACTCGGGGCGGCCCGCCCGGATCCACAGCCAGCCCATCACCATCGATGTGGCAAGGGAGGCGAGCAGCCGCGCGAGCACCATCTCCGGCCGACCCTGGAAGGCGATCGAGGTCGCGACCAGCACGACCGGGTTGACGGCGGGTGCCGACAGGAGGAATGCCAGTGCCGCCGCGGGCGCCACGCCGCGCCGCATCAGACTCGCGGCGACCGGTACGGAGGCGCACTCGCACCCCGGCAGGATCGCCCCCGCCGCGCCCGCGACCGGCACGGCGAGCGCGGGGTTGCCCGGCAGCAGCCGGGAGAGGACCCGCGCCGGGACGAATGCGCCGATCGCGGCCGACACCACCGTTCCGAGCAGCAGGAACGGCATTCCCTGGAGCGCCACGGCGACCAGCACGGTGCGCCACGCCTGGAAGGCGGGGGCGTCGAGGCGGTCGAGGAGGTCGGGCGCCACCACAAGTGCCGCCGTGCCGATGACCGGGAGGCAGATGCCGGCCACGACCAGGCCGCCCACGATGCGTGCCAGCAGGCCCAGCCATCTGCCAGGGCCTGCCCGTTCGGGTTCATGGGCGTACCCGGGTGAGGCGGCGGCCGGCCGTTCGGCGGTGGTGGTCTCTTCGGTCACGGCTCTCGGTCTCCGGGGCCAGTTGCTGCTCGGCGGGGGTGGGGCGGAAGCGTACCGGAGGCCGCTGGTGGCATGGCTCGCCCTTTGCCTGGCCGCGCATGGAGTCAAACTTCGGTAATGATTTTCATCCCAACACCAATCGGCCTTGATGTTGAAAATCATTTCCGACTAGCGTTTCTCCTGTCCAGCAGAGCCGGGCCCTTCGCGGGGTCCGCAGGTTGTTGAGGAGTCCCCACGCCATGTGCGCCGTCCAGCTCCGCCCCGTCCGCAGACCCTCCGTCCGGCTCGTCCTGAGCGCGGCCGCCGTCGCCGCGCTCGCGGCCACCAGCGCCTGCTCCACCTCCTCGACCGCGAAGACCAGCAGTTCGGACGCCTCGGCGGGCGGCGGGAGCAGCAAGGTCATCCAGGTGGTGGCGGCGGAGAACTTCTGGGGCAGCATCGCCACCCAGCTCGGCGGTGACCACGTCAAGGTGACCAGCATCATCACCAACCCGGACACCGACCCGCACTCCTACGAGCCCACCGCCGCCGACGGCCGTACCGTGGCGGGCGCCGACTTCGCGATCACCAACGGGATCGGCTACGACGCCTGGTCGGACAAGCTGCTGGCCGCCAACCCGGCGAGCAGCCGCACCGCGCTCAAGGTCGGCGACCTCCTCGGCAAGAAGGAGGGCGACAATCCGCACCAGTGGTACTCGGCGGAGAGCGTGACCAAGGTGATCGACCAGATCACCGCCGACTACAAGAAGATAGACCCGGCCGACGCGGCCTACTACGACCAGCAGAAGACGACGTTCACCACGAAGACGCTGGCCCGGTACAACCAGCTGGAAGCCGACATCAAGGCCAAGTACGCCAGCACCCCGATCGGCGCCTCCGAGTCGATCGTCACGCCGCTCTCCGAGAGCCTGGGCCTGAAGATGCTCACCCCCGAGACCTTCCTGGACGCGATGAGCGAGGGCACCGACCCGAGCTCGGCCGACAAGGCGACCATCGACCAGCAGATCAACGGCAAGCAGATCAAGATCTACGTCTACAACTCCCAGAACTCCACCCCCGACGTGGCCGCGCAGGTCGACGCGGCCAAGAAGCAGGGCATCCCCGTCGCCACCGTGACCGAGACCCTCGCCCCCGCGAACGCCACCTTCCAGGACTGGCAGACCCAGCAGCTGCAGGGCATCGCGGACGCGCTGAAGGCGGCGACGGGCAAGTGAGCATCCACCCGACCGAGAAGGTCCGATCGGACCAAGGCCACGCGGCCCCGGTCCCCGAGTCGTCACCGGTCGCAGAGCCGGTGCTGTCGCTGCGCGGCGCGGCCGTGCGGGTCGGCGGGCGGACACTGTGGTCGGGTGTCGATCTGACCGTGGGGACAGGGGAGTTCACCGCTGTCCTCGGCCCCAACGGGGTCGGCAAGTCCACCCTGGTGAAGGTGCTGCTCGGGCTGCTGCCGGCGGCCGGAGAGGTACGCGTGCTCGGCGGGGCGCCGGGCGAGCACAACCGGGCCGTGGGGTACCTGCCGCAGCGGCGCAGCTTCGACGCGAGTGTGCGCATCCGCGGCGTGGACGTGGTGAGGCTGGGCCTGGACGGGGATCGGTGGGGGATCCCCGTCCCGGCCCTGGGCCGCGCGAAGCGGCGGGCGGCCCGTGAACGCGTGGCGGAGGTGGTCGAGTTGGTGGGCGCGTCCGGGTACGCGCACCGGCCGATCGGCCAGTGCTCGGGCGGTGAGCAGCAGCGCCTGTTGATCGCCCAGGCGCTGGTACGGCGTCCGCAGGTCCTGTTGCTGGACGAGCCCCTGGACAGCCTCGACCTGCCCAACCAGAGCGCGATCGCCGCGCTGCTGGGCCGGATCTGCCACCAGGAGGGCGTGTCGGTGGTGATGGTCGCCCATGACGTGAACCCGATACTCCACCACCTCGACCGGGTGGTCTACATCGCCGAGGGCGGCGCCGTCGCCGGGGCACCGGCCGAGGTGATCACCTCAGAGACGCTGACCCGCCTGTACCGCACGCCCGTCGAGGTGCTGCGCACCAGTGGCGGGCGGCTGGTGGTGGTCGGCCAGCCGGAGGCGCCGGCGCGGCACAGCGACCGGCACGCCGACCACGGGACGGGAGGCGGCCATGCAGTTGGCCTCTGACGCCGCGTCGCCGGTCTTCTCCTGGAACCTGCTGAACGACTTCCAGGACATGTGGTCCTACCTGTCCATGGTGAACGCCTTCCGGGCGGGCGCGGTCGTGGCGGTGGTCTGCGCGGTCGTGGGCTGGTTCATGGTGCTGCGCCGGCAGACCTTCGCCGGGCACACCCTGTCGGTGGCCGCCTTCCCCGGCGCCTCCCTGGCCACCCTGGCCGGGTTCAGCCTCTCACTGGGGTACTTCGGCTTCTGCTTGGCCGCCGCGCTGGTCATCGCGGCGCTCGGGCGCAAGGGCCGGGAGAGCGGCGCGGAGGAGTCGGCCGTCGCGGGGACGGTTCAGGCGTTCGCGCTGGCCTGCGGCTACTTGTTCATCAGCCTGTACAAGGGTCTGCTGGAGGGGCCGACGGCGCTGCTGTTCGGTGACTTTCTGGGCATCACCACCGGCCAGGTGGTGATCCTGGCGATCGTCGGCGTCCTGGTGCTGGTCGTGCTGGCGGTGATCGGGCGTCCCCTGCTGTTCGCCTCCGTGGACCCGCAGGTGGCGGCCGGGCGCGGGGTCCCGGTGCGGTTGCTGTCCACGCTGTTCCTGGTGCTGCTGGGGGCGGCGACCGCGGAGGCGAGCCAGATCACCGGCACACTGCTGGTGTTCGCGCTGATGGTGATACCGGCTGCCACAGCTCAACAGCTCACCGCACGGCCCGCCCTGAGTCTGGCGCTGTCGGTCCTGCTCGGTCTGGCCGCCTGCTGGGCCGGCCTGATCGCGGCCTACTACCAGCCCTACCCGCTCGGCTTCTTCGTGACCGCCTTCGCCTTCACCGGCTACGTCCTGGCCCACCTGCTGCGTCTGGGGCGCGAGGCACTCGGCCGAGTCCGGACGTCCATTGCGACCGGAGGTGTGGCATGACCGCCGTCCTCACCCAGGCGTTCTTCCAACACGCGCTGCTGGCCGGGACGTTCATCGCGCTGGCCTGCGGTCTGGTGGGCTACTTCCTGGTGCTGCGAGCGCAGATCTTCACCGGCGACGCGCTCAGCCACGTCGCGTTCACCGGCGCGATGGCCGCGCTCGCAGGTGGGTACGACCTGCGGCTCGGCCTGTTCGCCGCGACCGTCGGCGTCGGCCTGCTGCTCGGTGGACTCGGCCGCCGCGGACGGCCGGACGACGTGGTCATCGGCAGCGTCTTCGCCTGGATCCTCGGGCTCGGCGCGTTCTTCCTCACCATTTACACCACCTCCCGCAGCGCCGCCCGGGGCGGCGCGGGCACCAGCGTCCTCTTCGGCTCCATCTTCGGGCTGAGCAGCGGCCAGACCACGCTCGCGGTGCTGACCGCGGCCGGAATCTGCGTCGCGGTGCTGCTGATCGCCCGACCGCTGTTGTTCTCCACCCTGGACGAGGCCGTGGCCGCCGCACGCGGCGTCCCGGTCCGGGTGCTCGGCCTCGCCTTCCTCGCACTGGTCGGCGCCTGCGCCGGAGAGGCGACCCAGGCGGTCGGCTCGCTGCTGCTGCTCGGCCTGCTCGCGGCCCCGGCAGGGGCGGCGATCCGGCTCACCGACCGGCCGTTCCGCGCCCTCGCGCTGTCCGCCGCCCTCGCCGTCGCGGAGACGTGGGGCGGCCTGCTGCTCAGCGCCGAGGCGCCCGAACTGCCCCCGAGCTTCGCCATCATGGCCACCGCGAGCGCCGTCTACGCCGCCACCTTCCTCGTCCGCCCGAACCGCGCCCTGCGTACGGCAGCGGCCTGACCGGCGCGCACATGGAACCGGGCAGCCAAGTAACCCGCGTCGGGGCCGGTGCAGCAACGGCCGCGGACCGGCGCGCCGTCCGCAGGCCGCCCCGGCCACCGGCGGACGGTGTCGAGGTGATCGGCCGGCCGACCCCGCAGCGTGCCGAGGTGCTGGAGACCCTCGCCGGGTGCGAGGAGTTCGTCAGCGCCCAGGCCCTCCACACCCGACTGGTGCTGGCCGGCTCCCGGGTCGGCCTGAGCACCGTCTACCGCACCCTGACCGCCCTCGCCGAGGCGGGCCGCGCCGACGTCGTGCGCGACACCAACGGCGAACGCCTCTTCCGTTACCGGGCCGACGGAGACCACCGGCACTACCTGATCTGCCGCCAGTGCGGCCTCAGCCTCCCGGTGGACTCCACCGTGGTCGAGACCTGGGCCGACCAGGTCGCCGAAACATCCGGCTTCAGGGGGGTCCAGCACACCGTCGAGCTGACCGGCACCTGCGGCACCTGCCTCGACGCAGGAACCGCAGATCGACGTCCCGGAACACCCACCACCTCCACCTCCTTCGGCACGCGGTGAAGGAGATCTGTCATGCCCAGACCGGCATTACCACCACGCCTGGCCGCCCAGCCGACCGCACTCAAGAACCAGGGCCACCAACTCCTCGAACTCGCCGAGGAGACACCGTCCTGATCCGGCAACTCGACCGCACCGAACAGGGATGCCTCCCGGTGGAGGCGGTCGTGGTGATGCTCCCGACGTTCGGCACCTTCAGGCGCTGAACGCTGCACCGCCCCGTCGACGAGAGAGCTATGCCAGGGAACCACTGGGCGATCGAGGCCGCCCTCGGCGCAGCTGTCCCGTACGTCTCCGAGCGAGCCGGCGCGGCGCGTGGGCTCGCCGTGCTCGGCTACCTGGGCATCCGCCTGATCGAGTGCGGAGGCGAGTGCCTTGACGGCTTCGTCGGCGGAGTCCTTGAGGAGGTGGCCGTAGACAGATTGAGGGCTACGCGGCGAGCGTGTCGGATGTCGAGGACATCATTGCGCTTGGACTCGGGCAGCCCGGTGGGCAGGTCGAGCGCCGCGGCCTCCGCGGCGGGCATGCGCCAGTGCCTCCGGTGTGGTCGGCCGTCTCCAGGTTGGCGGCTGAGGGCGCGCGGCTGGTCTTCGACGGCGCCCGGTTTGCGGTGTGCCTCGTCGGTAAGCACACCACCAGCGGAGGCGGGGGGATATGAGGGGTGGTCGTACCCCGTCGTCACCGACGTGCGGTCCGCCCCCCGCTCCGCGGCGCCGCCTGTTCGACGTTGCTGCCGTTGCGGATGGCGAGGTCGTTCTTCTCTCTCGAGATCTGCTGGTCGCCGGCGACCCAGGTGTTGGCGTTCTTCTGGTCGGCGGTTGATGAGGGAGATGAATCCGGCGGCGCTGGTGGCGGGACCACAGACGGCTCGGTGGAGCAGGTGCATCGAGCGCACCAGGCGCAAGGTCTACCGGCAGGCTTCCGAGACCGCGCCGGCGGCCGGCCCGGCGCTGCACGGGGGACCGCCGGCCACTGCCTGCGGCTTGGGGTCAGATGTCGTACGCCACGGTGACCGGTGCGTGGTCGGACCAGCGCTCGGCATGGGTCGCGGCCTTCTCGGTCTTCGCCCAGAGGGCCTTGCCAGCCAGCCCCGGCGTTGTAAAATGTGCGTCGATTCGCCAGCCGCTGTCGTTGTCGAAGGCGCGGCCCCGGTAGGACCACCAGCTGTACGGGCCGTCCTGGTCGGGGTGCAGGCGGCGGACCACGTCGACGTAGCCGCCCTCGTCCAAGACCCGGGTCAGCCAGGCGCGTTCCTCCGGGAGGAAGCCGGCGTTCTTCTGGTTGGCCTTCCAGTTCTTCAGGTCGGCGGGCTGGTGGGCGATGTTCCAGTCGCCGCAGACCACGACCTCGCGGCCGTCCTCCGCGGCCCGCTCGCGCAGCTGGACCAGGTGGACGAGGAACTCCGCCATGAAGCGCTCCTTCTCCTCCTGGCGCTCGGTGCCGACCTCGCCGGACGGGAGGTAGAGGCTGGCCACCGTCAGCCCCGGCAGGTCGATCTCGGCGTAGCGGCCCGAGGCGTCGAACTCCGTCGAGCCGAAGCCGATCACCGTGCGCTCCGGAGCCTGCCGGGAGAGCACGGCCACCCCGGCCCGGCCCTTGGCGGTGGCCGGTGCCCAGAGGGCGTGCCAGCCGGACAGGTCACGCAGTTCGGCGGGCAGCTGCTCCGGCTCGGAGCGCACCTCCTGCAGGCAGATCACATCCGCCTCGGTGGCCGCCAGCCACTTCAGGAAGCCCTTCTTGGCAGCAGCCCGGATGCCGTTCACATTCACACTCGTCACCACGATCACCGGGGAAGGGTATCCGTCCGGCTCCCGTCGCAGCGAGCGACCGCTCCCGGCCGCACCGGCCCGGACGAAGGCCCGATGAGAAGGACGTGTGCGGTTGCATTGGTCTTGACCATCTCCTCGGGCACCCCCTAGGGTCGCTTACTGCAAAGACCTTTAATAAAGAAGGACTGATAAAGCCTGCCCCTCCCACCTGCCACAAGACCGGGCACGGGGTCGCTGCGAGGTCCTTCAGGGTGGAGGACACGGTGGGGCAAGGACAGCCGACGGCAGCACCGGAGCCCAAGTACTGGCACCTGCGCACGGTGCTGCTCCGTACCATCGAGGCGGAGTTCTCCACCGGCCAGGTCATCCCGAACGAGCGTGAGCTGTCCGCCCGGTTCGGCGTGGCCCGCGCCACCCTCCGGCAGGCACTGGACCAGCTGGAGCTGGAGGGACGACTGGTCCGCCGGCGCGGCATCGGCACCCTCATCGCCGCGCCCCGTGTCGGCATCCCGGTCGGCAGTCCGGTCGGCGGCCCGGCCGAGAACGGTCCCGGATCCGCCGGTGGCCCGATCTGGCGCACCGTGGACTGCGTGAGCGCCCCCGCCTCCGCCCAGCTGGCCCTGGCGCTCGGCATCCCAGTGGGTGAGACCGTGCACACCGTGCGCCGGCTGCGGGTGGTGCAGGGGCGGACGATGGCCGCCGAGTCGCTGCACGTGCCGGAGTCGGCCGTGCCGCACCTCCCCGCCGTTCCGCACGTGGTCGGCGGTACCGCCGAGCAGGACCGGGCGAAGTCGGTGCTCCGGCAGCTGGAGCGGCTCGGTGTGGACGGTGAGTCCCGCTCGGTCGAACTCGGTGTCGCCGAGGCCGAGGAGGCCGCCCTGCTGGAGCGTCCGCCCGGCACCCCGGTCCTGGTGGTCACCACCCAGTACGCGGTGGCGGGCCGGCTGGTCGCCCTCGCGCTCTGCACCTACCGGGCGGACACCTGCAAGCTCACCTTCGGCGAGACCGGCAAGGTCGAGGTCACCCCGGTCCAGGCGGGCGCGATCCGTACCGCCTCCTGAGCCGTACCGAAGCGCACCCCCGGGGGCGGCAGGTGGACCCCGGGGTGCGGTGAACTACGCCGAGCGGCAGGGGACTTCAGCCGGCCGGGCCTGACGGGTCTTTGGCCACGCGTAGGCCCCTGGCATGTCCGGCCCGGCGGCCGGGCAACGCCCCTTTACCGCGCACCGGCCCCTGGCGGGTCGACCGCGAAGAGCTGTTCCTCGACGTGGTGGAGCGCGACCCGCAGGGCGCCCATCGCGACCACCTCCTCGCCGAGTGCCGCCAGCGCCACCTCCGGCGCGCGCAGGCAGTAGAGCGCCAACTGCTCGCGCAGCGGCTCCAGTACGCCGTCCAGGCCGGCCGCCCAGCCGCCGACCACCACCATCTCCGGGTCCAGGGCCAGCACCAGGGCCGCGACGTCGTGCACCAGTCGCCGCAGGAACCGGTCCATCGCCACCCGGGCGACCTCATCGCCCTCCCGTGCCAGTCGCAGCACCCGGGCCACCGCCGCCTCGTCCAGCGGGTCCAGCGGTTTGCCGGTGGTGGACAGCAGCCGCTCGGGCGTGGCCTCCTGGCCGAGCAGGTGCAGCGCGCCGATCTCGCCGGCCGCACCGCCGAAGCCCCGGTGCAGCTTGCCGTTGATCAGCGAACCCGCGCCCGGGCTGAGCCCGGCCATCACGAAGACCACGTCGCCCTTGCCGACGGCGGCGCCCTGCCAGTGTTCGGCGATGGCGGCCAGGTTGGCGTCGTTCTCGATGATCACCGGGCAGCGGAAGGAGCGGCGCAGCCGGGCGCCGAGGTCCAGGCCGGTCCATCCCGGCATCGCGGTGCCGAGCCGGACGGTGCCCTCGCGGTCCACGATGCCGGGGCTGCCGACGGCGACCGCCCAGAGGCTGTCGCGGGCGACGCCGGTGCTGCGCAGGACCTCGGCGACGATCGCGCGCACCGCGCCGAGCCGCTCGTCGGCGTCCAGGGCCTCGTCGACCTTTCTGGCCGCGGCGCCGAGCAATTGGCCGGCCAGGTCAGCGACCACCACCCGGATGCCGTGCACGCCGATCTCGATGCCCAGCACGTGTCCGGCTTCGGCGCGGAAGCGGAACCAGCGGGCCGGGCGGCCGCGTTGCCGGGTTCCCGGCGGCGCCTTGGCGGGGGTGTGGTCGACCTCGGCGACCAGGCCGGACTCGATCAGGCCCTCGACCACCCCCTCGACGGTCGGCCGGGACAGGCCGGTGTCGCCGACGAGTTGGGTGAGCGTGACCGGTCGGCCGTCGCGCAGCGTGCGCAGCGTGACCGCCGCGTTGATCCGTCGCAGCAGGGAGGAGTCCCCCACGGTGAGCCGATCCGCCAAGTCCCTGCCCTTCCGCGTACGCGCGACAGCTCTGGCGCGCGGTGCCGAGTGCGCGCAGACCCCCGACCGTCCAGCGAGCATCCGCCGACCGGACGGCGCGACACGGGGTTACGGCGTCGGAGGGCGTGAGCCGGATGCTACTCGCCGGTCACCGCTCTGGCGAGCATTTCCCCAGCTCATGGCGGCGTCGGTATCGAAACGGTACGTACCGGGTGAGGGTCGGGTGTGCACCTCGGGCGGGCAGGCGGTCGGGCCCGGCCGGGCCACCTGTCGCAGCGGTAAGGTCTGTTCACTTGCCGCTGTGAGCAGAGGGGAGCGCCATGTCCGGTGCCACCGCAACCACCCGGGCCGGTAAGGCCTTTGTGTTGGAGCAGACCAGCCTCGGCCCCGTCCCGTTCGTACCGGAGGTCCGGTTGCACCAGGCCGAGGAGGCCATCGAACTGTGGGAGCGGACCGAGGCGGCGAAGGGCGAGGCCGGACTGCCGCCCCCGTTCTGGGCGTTCGCGTGGGCCGGGGGAGTCGCGGTCGCCCGCTATGTGCTTGACCACCCGGAGGCGGTGGCGGGCAGGCGGGTGCTGGACGTTGCGGCCGGTTCGGGCGTGGTCGCCATCGCGGCGGCCCTGAGCGGGGCAACCTCGGTGCGGGCCGCGGAGATCGACGACTACGCGGTGGCCGCCATCGCGCTGAACGCCGAGGTGAACGGAGTCACGGTCACCGCCGAGTGCGCCGACCTGCTGGAGGGTGACGGTGCGGGCGCCGAGGTGGTGCTGGCCGGGGACGTGTTCTACGAGCGTGCGATGGCCGGCCGCTTCCTGCCGTTCCTGGAGCGCGCGCACGCCCGGGGAGCGCTGGTGCTGGTCGGAGACCCGGGACGGGCGTATCTGCCCAGGGAACGGTTCCGGGCCCTCGCCGCCTACGAGGTGCCGGTGATGGCGGACCTGGAGGACCGGGCGGTGAAGACGACCACGGTGTGGCGGCTCGACGGGGCGCCCGTGGTGCCCACGCAGGACCGCTGAACTCACCTGCTGGCGAGGAACACACCTCCCCGCAAAGGGAGTTCGGCTTTTCGGGAGCGCCGCGTCCGCCTGGCCGGCCGTACGGCCCGACGGCGTCACGAGCCGCCGCGGCTCCCTGGGCGGAGGGATTGGTGAGAGGTCCGGCTCCGCTCCGCGTCCGGGGCGGGCGTCCGGAGGTGAGCGGGCCCGCCGCCGGCGGCACGGGAACCGTGTTCCTTCACAGCTGGTCGTAGATGGCGGCGAGCCGGCGCAGTACGTCGGTGGCGGTGCCCAGGGCTTCGTCGTCGTGGTGGGCGAGCGCGGTGTGCAGGGCCTGGAGCAGGCCGTCCTGGCGTTCCCGGTGGCGGGCGCGGCCGGCGTCGGTGAGGGTGACCAGGGTTGACCGCTTGTCGTCCGGCCGGCGTTCGCGGGTGACGTAGCCGGCCGCGACGAGTCCGTTGACCAGTTGGGTGGTGGCGGCTCCGGTGGTCTCGGTGCCGGCGGCCAGTTGGTTGATCGAGAGCGGGCCGGTTTCGGCGAGCACCCGCAGTGCGCGGGCGTGGGTGAGCGAGAGTGCGCCGGGGGTGCGGGTGGCGCGTCCGCGCAGCCGCGCATCGGCGGCGCTGAGGCTGTAGGCGGCGCGGGCGAGTTGGTCTAGGGCCTGCTCGCGGGCTGCGGCGGCCGAGGGTTCGGTCATCTGCGGCTCTCCCGTCTGATGGATCAGTGGTGATGGGCCCGGTACCGGCGCGGGCTCGTGCGGGTTGACAACGAGCTTAGCTTAAGTACTTATTGATTAAGTACTTAGCGAACTGCTGAGTGCCGGAGTGCGCCGGACGCGCTCCGCACATCCCATGAGAGGACGGCTGCCGTGACTGTTCGATCGACCGGCCAGAGCTGGGCCCTGGACATCGCGCTCGCCCAGGGTGGCTTCGACGCGCTGCACCCCGAAGCCAAGGGCACCCTTGAGCAGCTCGGCCACGACCACACCGACTTCGACAAGGTCTTCACCCTGGTCAAGAGCGGTGCCATGCTTCCCAAGGCGTGGGCCACCGTGGCCGGGCAGGCCGAGGAGCGCGCCGCGCACCATGAGCGGGGAGGGTTCGCGCAGACGGCCGCCGACCTGTACGTCCGGGCCGCGGTGATGTGGGGTCGGGCCCAGTACTCGGTCTTCGACGCGTCCGACCCGCGCAAGGCCGCGATGCGCGAGCACGCCAACCACTGCGTCGAGCGGCTCGGCGCCCTGCGTGGCGGACGGGTCCGCCGAGTGGTCCTCGACTTCGAGGGCGGCCGCATCCACGGACTGCTGCACCTCCCGGCGGGGGAGGTCAAGGGTGCGCCTGCGGTCATTCTCGGCCCCGGGATGGACATGATCAAGGAGGACTACATCTACGCCGCGGAGCGCTACTACACCTCGCGCGGCATGGTCGCGCTCTCGATCGAGGGTCCGGGGCAGGGCGAGAGCCGGGCGAACGGCCTTGTCGTGGACCTGGCCAACTACGAGCGCGCGATCGGCCGTTACCTCGACTACCTGGCCGGGCTGCCCGAGGTCGACCCGGCCCGGATCGGCATGTTCGGCATCAGCATGAGCGGATACTGGGGTTCGCGGGCAGCCGCCACCGACCGGCGCCTGGCGGCACTGGCCGCCTTCGAGGCGGTGACCGGCGACTTCCGGACCATCTTCGAGCGGGCGCAGCCGACCTTCAAGAACAACTACATGTACATGGCCGGCTACACCGACGAGCAGGCCTTCGACCGCGAACTCGCTGAGCGGATGCCGCTCGGCGACCTGGTCGGGAGCATCGAGTGCCCGGTCCTGTACGGCATCGGCGAGTTCGACGAGCTCACCCCGCTGGAGCAGGCGATCGAGAACTTCGAGCGGATCGCCGCCCCGAAGGAGCTGCGGGTCTACGAGAACGAGTTCCACCCGCTGGGCGGGGTGGCCGCAGAGGTCTTCCGCTTCGGCGCTGAGTGGCTGGAGCGGGCGCTGAACGGCGAGTTCGCCGAGGCGGGCCGGGATGTGCGGCACCACGTCCATCGCGACGGACGCACCACCGACCACACCGCCGACCCTGCCTGGTGGCTCGGCGCGGTCCCCGCCCGGATCGCCGATGCCCGGAACGGACGCGGCGGCGCCCGAGGGTGAGGCGCCGGGCCCGTGCGGGGTGTCCGGCGGCGGGCGCGGGGTGGGAGTGACCGGCCGGAGTGTTCGGATGCGGTGGCCGGCGCGGCGGCGGGGGCGGGTCCGTCCCGCCGGGGCCGGGCATCGGGCTGCCGGCGGGGCCCTGTCAGGGGGCGAAGGGGCCCTCCTCGACGAAGCGCTGGAGGAGGCGGGCGAACGTCCGTGCCTCCTCGGCCGGCCAGGCGTCGAGGGAGGCCTCGATCCGGGCGGCCAGCCGCTGCCGGGTGGTCCGAACGATACGGTGGCCGTGCTCGGTCAGGACGAGCAGGGTGGCGCGACGGTCGGCGGGGTCGGGTTCGCGCCGCAGCAGACCGGCTCGTTCGAGGCGGTCGGCGCGCCGGGTCACGTTGGAGCGGTCGAGACCGGCTTCACGGGCGAGGTCGGCGGCACTGATGGGCCCGGTGCGGGCAAGGCCGCTGAGGACCGGATAGGTGAGCTCGTCGACCGCCTCCCCCAGGCCCTCGGTCAGCTGGTGGTGGAGGCGGGCGCGCGTGGTCCGCCTGAGGAGCAGCCCCAGTGCGTCGGCGATCTCGTGTCCCGTGTCGTTCGGTCCTGCGTCATTGGTAGCCATGTCTCCAGAATAGCGTGCAACGCGCACGCATCCGGGTGATATGCTTCTCAAAAGCGTGCATCAAGCACGCATCTCGCCGCATGAACGGAGAATCACCATGTCCCGTACCGACATCGCGACTGCGCTGACCGACCTGCTCTTCAACCCCGCGCTGGATCTGCACCAGGCCGCGGACCGGCACTTCGCCCCGGACTACCGCCAGCGCACCGATGGCCGCTGGGACGACCGTGCCGGGTTCCTCACCCACATCGCCCACCTGCGCCAGGTGGTGGCCGGCGGCTCCATCACCGTGCACGAGGAGTTCGTCGACGGTGACCGGTACGCGGACCGGCACACCGTCGACGTGACGAAGACCGACGGGTCCACCGTGCGCATGGAGGTCTACCTCTTCGGCGAGTTCGCGCCCGACGGACGCTTCCGCCGGATCGAGGAGACCACGCTCATGCTCGCCGGTGCCGAGACCGACCGGAACCTCGGCAGTGCCCGCTGATCCGTCCCGACGGTCCGCCGTCCGCTCGGAACTCCGGGCGGACGGCGGACGGTGGACGCGGAACTGCCGATGGCCCCGATGGCGTGAGTGCAAGGAGAAGCACCTGTGACGTCATGGAGGAAGGTCTGATGCAGAAATCCTCGCAAGTCCGCCCGGTCCGGCGGAAGTTCCTCGCCATAGGGGCCGCGGCGGCTCTCACCGCGGTCGTCTCCACGGGTGGCAGAGCGGAGGCGGCGCCGCGGGACGTGGACGGGATCGCGGGGCGCCTGCGCGAGCTCGAACTCGAACACGCCGCCCGGCTCGGGGTGTTCGCCCGCAACGAGGCCACCGGCGAGAGGGTCGAGTACCGCGCGGACGAGCGCTTCCCGATCTGCTCGGTGTGGAAGCCGCTCGCCGCCGCGGCGCTGCTGCGGGACTTCGCCCAGAGCGGGGACCACCTCGCCAGGCGCATCCGGTACACCGAGAAGGACGTCACGGACTCGGGCTACGCGCCGGTCACCGGCCGGCCGGAGCACCTCGCTGACGGTATGACCGTCGCCGACCTGTGCGCCGCCGCGATCAGCTACAGCGACAACGCCGCGGGAAACCTGCTACTGCGCGAACTCGGCGGTCCCACCGCGATCACCAGGTTCTGCCGGACCGTCGGCGACACGACGACCAGGCTCGACCGCTGGGAACCCGAGCTGAACTCGGCCGAGCCGTGGCGGGTCGAGGACACCACCAGCCCGCGCGCCATCGGCCGGACCTACGCGAGGCTGACCCTCGGCGACGCCCTCGCGGCCCGCTCCAGGGACCGGCTGACCGGATGGCTGCTGGCCAACACGACCAGCGGGCAGCGCTTCCGGGCCGGTCTGCCCGCCGACTGGGCGCTGGCGGACAAGACCGGTGCCGGGAAGTACGGCAGCAACAACGACGTGGGCATCGCCTGGCCGCAGGACCGGGCCCCGATCGTGCTCTCCGTACTGACGACCAGGAACGCGGCCGACGCACCGGCCGACGACCGGCTGGTCGCCAGGGCGGCGGAACTGCTTGCGGAAGCGCTGGTCTGACGCGGGCCGAGCCGGAAGCCGTTCGCTCTCCCGCCGTCAGAGCGGCAGGAGAGCGAACCGGACGGACAGCGGGAGTCCGAGCCGAACGTCCTGGTGGGTCGTCAGAAATCCACCCGGTGCCGGGAGGTGAACTCCGTCGCGTCCCAGCCCCCGCCGAGGGAGGGGGCGAGGGAGGTGCCGGCACGGTAGCGGAAGGAGGTGCAGCCGCCGTCCGCGATGCCCTCCCGGAGTACGCCGAGCAGCGGCGCGCCGGCCGAGGCCGGCAGGTCGGCGAGGTTGCAGCAGGAGGCCAGGTCCGGCTCGGCGGGCCAACGCCCGACCACCACACCAGCCAGGTCCAGGCGGCGGGCGCGCAGTGCCTCGGCGCTGAGCGCGGTGACGTTCAGGGTGCCGAGTCCGGCCGCCGCGACCAGCAACACCCTTGGCCGAAGGCCGAGTTCGGCCGTGGCGAGGGCCATGTCGGCGAGTGTGTGGCCCTCCTCGTCGTAGCGGACGAGCAGGCCGCCCGCGCCCTCGACGAGCACCAGGTCGTACTGCTCGGCGAGTTCGGCCACGGTCTCGGCCACCCGCTTGGGGCCGACCGTGGGCAGCCCGGACCGCCGGGCGGCGGTGTCGGGTGCCAACGGCTCGGGGTAGCGGGCGAGTTCGACCCGGTGGACGGGGCCCGCCAGGCGGCAGACCTCGTCCACGTCGCCGGCCGCGTCCGGGCCGACCCCGGTCTGGCCCGGCTTGAGCACCGCCACGGTGCGTCCGGCGGCCAGCGCCAGCGCCGCGACGGCCGCGGTGGCAACGGTCTTCCCGACCTCGGTGCCGGTGCCGGTGACGAACAGGACGCCGTCGATGCCGTTCATGTCGCTGCTCTCCGTGCCGTTGGCCGTCTCGTCGCCGCTCATCCCGCCACCGCCGCGGCGGTCACTGCGGCGCCGATCCGCGCCAGGTCCTCGTCCCCGGTGATGTACGGGGGCATGGTGTAGATCAGGTCGCGGAACGGCCGCAGCCAGACGCCCTCGCGGACGGCGGCCCCGGTGGCCGCGGCCATGTCGACCGGGTGGTCCAGCTGCACCACGCCGATCGCGCCGAGCACCCGCACGTCGCGTACGCCGGGTACCTCGGCCGCGCCCGCGAGCGAGTCCCGCAGGCCGGTCTCGATCCGCTTGACCTCCTGCTGCCAGTCCTGACGCAGCAGCAGGTCGATCGAGGCGTTCGCGACGGCGGCGGCCAGCGGATTGCCCATGAAGGTGGGTCCGTGGGCCAGCACCGGCACCTCGCCCCTGCTGATGCCGTTCGCGACCTCGCCGGTGCACAGGGTGGCGGCCAGGGTCAGGTAGCCGCCGGTGATGGCCTTGCCCAGGCACATCACATCGGGGGAGATCCCGGCGTGCTCGGCGGCGAACAGCGCGCCGGTGCGGCCGAAGCCGGTGGCGATCTCGTCGAAGACCAGCAGAACGCCGTGTCGGTCGCACAGTTCGCGCAGCAGCCGCAGGTACTCGGGGGAGTGGAAGCGCATCCCGCCCGCGCCCTGGACCACCGGCTCCACGATCACCGCGGCGAGCTCGTCGGCCTCACGCTCGATCAGCTCGGCGAGCTCGGCCGCGTAGCCGGCGTCCAGCGGGGCGTCGAAGCCGGCCGGGGGCTCGCCGACGAACAGCTGGCGCGGCAGCACCCCGCCCCACAGCTGGTGCATCCCGCCCTCGGGATCGCAGACCGACATGGGGTGGAAGGTGTCGCCGTGGTAGCCGCCGCGCCAGGTGAGCAGCCGCCGCTTCTCCGGACGGCCGGTCGACTGCCAGTACTGCAGGCACATCTTCATCGCGACCTCGACGGACACCGAGCCCGAGTCGGCCAGGAAGACGTGCTGCAGCGGTTCGGGAGTGATCTCGACCAGCCTGGCGGCCAGCCGGACAGCGGGCTCGTGGGTGAGCCCGCCGAACATCACATGGCTCATCCGGCCGAGCTGGTCGCGGACGGCCTGGTCCAGCTCCGGGTGGCCGTAGCCGTGGATCGCGGCCCACCAGGAGGACATGCCGTCGACCAACTCGCGGTGCCCGCCCGCCGGTTCGGCGAGCCGCAGCCGAACCCCGGAGGCGGATTCGACGACGTACGGGGTGGCCTTGCCGGGCATCGGCGAGTATGGGTGCCAGACGTGCGCCCGGTCCAGCGCGACCAGCCGGTCGACCGGGAGAGGGGTGCTGGGGGAGAGCCGTGTCATGGTCGTGCGGCCTCAGGCGTTCGGCGCCAGCTCGGTGCCGGCTCCGCGGCGCCGCACCCGGACCAGGTCGGTGCGGGCCTCGTCCGCCGCGCCGGCGGGGGCCTCGTCCGCGCTGCCCGTCACCGTGTCGGCCGCGGTGCCGGCGGTGGTACCGGCGGTGGTGTCGCCGCACGGGTGGCAACCGCCGCCCGAACCGCAGGAGCCCGCACCCGCCACGTCGGCCCGGTGCCGGGGCATGGTCGCCTCGTCGGTGCCCTCGACCACGAAGCCGGCGTCCTTGATCATGTCCAGGTCGGCCTGTCCGGCCTGCCCCTCGCTGGTCAGGTAGTCACCGAGGAAGATCGAGTTGGCGATGTGCAGGCCGAGCGGCTGCATCGTGCGCAGGTGCACCTCGCGGCCGCCGGCGATCCGGACCTCGACGTCCGGGCAGACGAAGCGGACCATGGCGAGGATCCGAAGGCAGCGCTGCGGGGTGAGGTTCCACGTCTTGGCCAGCGGGGTGCCCTCGAACGGGATCAGGTAGTTGACCGGCACCGAGTCCGAGCCCAGCTCGCGCAGCGCGAAGACCACGTCCACCAGGTCCTCGTCGCTCTCTCCCATGCCCGCGATCAGACCGGAGCAGGCCGAGAGTCCGGCGCCGTGCGCCTTCTGGACGGTGTCCACCCGGTCGGCGTAGGTGTGGGTGGTGGCGATGTCGCCGTAGGTGCCCTCGGAGGTGTTCAGGTTGTGGTTGTACGCGTCCGCACCGGCCGCGCGCAGCCGCTCGGCCTGGTTGTCGGAGAGCAGCCCGAGGCAGACGCAGACCTCGACGTTCTCGTTGGCCTCCTTGACCGCGGAGATGGTGTCGGCGACCCGCTCGATGTCACGGTCCGTCGGACCGCGCCCGCTGGCCACCAGGCAGACCCGCTTAGCGCCACCGGCCAGCCCGGCGGCGGCGGCCTCGGCGGCCTGCTCCGGCTTCAGCCAGGTGTACTTGAGGATCTCGGACTTGGAACCGAGCCGCTGCGAGCAGTAGCTGCAGTCCTCCGGGCAGAGCCCGCTCTTCATGTTCACCAGGTAGTTGAGCTTGACCCGGCGTCCGAACCACTGCCGGCGTACCCGGCCGGCTGCCGCGACCACGTCCAGCAGCTCGTCGTCGGTGGTGGAGAGAACTGCGAGTGCCTCGTCCCTGGTGGGGAGTTCCCGGCGCAGGCCCTTGGCGGTGAGGGTGTCGAGCAGATCCATGGTCTTGATCCTGCCCAAACATCCCGCGCTCGCGCTAGGGAGAACCCACCAAGATGGCCCATTGGGCGTGTGCGAGTTGTCACAATGCCGTGGTTCTTCGATCCCTGACGAAGAGGGCAGGTCGGCGGGGTCGGGGACGGTTGGTGTAGTTTGACGGGTGAATCCGCCGATTGAGGGTCCGTCTGCTTAGAATCTCCGCCATGACCACGCAGGGGGAGCGCGATCCGCATCCGGTAGGCCAGCAGGAGGGCAAGCCCGTCCACACCCATCGGGGCGCAGGGCGCCGTCCCGTACTGGTGTGGTGCGCGCTGGTGGTGGTGGCCGCCACGGGGGCGGGCTGGATCGCCACGAGTTCCAGCAAGGGTGACCTGATACCCGGCCTCGGCCGGACGAGTTCCGACGTCGGCAAGACGCTCCCGGTCGGCGGTGCGGCGTCCGGCGAGCCGCTGACGGAGGCCGAGGCCTTCACCGCGGACCACTACTTCCCGCCCCAGCGGGTGGTCGAGCAGGACGGTTACAAGGCCCGCCGGATCGCCGACCGGGAGGGCGATGACTGCGCCGAGACGCTCCAGGACCGCACCCACGACGTGCTCCGCGACACGGGCTGCCAGAGTTTCCTCGCGGTCGGCCTCAACGAGGCGGACCCGTCGGTGGTCACCAGTCTGACGGTGCTGCGGTTCGCCGATGAGGCGTCCGCCCGCAAGGCGCTGAACGCGTTGAAGGACACCCCGGACGCGATCACCTTCCTCACCCCGGAGACCGCGGACGGCCCCCCGCCCACGCCGTCCCCTTCGCCCTCGCCCAGCTCCTCGGCGGCCGGCCAGTCGCCGGGCCCGGGCGGGCAGCCGTCGACGGCGCCGTCACAGAGTCAGCAGCCCACCGCGAGCCCGTCGAGCAGCCCTGCCGCCCCCAAGCCGCTGACGGACAGCCAGGTCGAGGTGGTCGGCCACTACCTGACCATCACCAGCTCCCGCTACGCCGATCTCCGCACCAGCGGCAGCGCCACCCCGGACCCGGCCCTCGACCGGGCCACCCGGGCCGTCTCCTTCACGGCCGGCTCGACCTTCCTGTGGATGTGAGCCCCGTGCGGACGGGAGGACGCGGCCGGGCCGGTGCAGCTGACGCGGGCCCGCACCGTACGGCCGGTCGCGCGGCGTCTCGCGCGACCGGCCGCGTGGTTCAGCCGCCCAGGCGGTCCACCGCGGTGACCCGCAGCACCGCCCGGCCCTCCTCGTCCGAGCCGTACAGGTCGACCTCGGCGCTGATGCCCCAGTCGTGGTCCCCGTTCGGGTCGTCGAAGATCTGCCGGACCCGCCAGGCGCCCTCGTCCTCGTCCTCCTCGATCAGGAGCATCTTGGGCCCGCGGGCGTCCGGACCGGTACCGAGGTCGTCGTACTCCTCCCAGTACCCGTCCATCGCGTCCGCCCAGCGGTCCGCGTTCCAGCCGTACTCGCCGTCCAGCTCGCCGAGTTCGTCGTAGCGCTCCAGCGCGCAGAGCTCCACCCGGCGGAACATCTCGTTGCGCACCAGCACCCGGAAGGCGCGGGCGTTGGCGGTGACCGGGGCCGGCTTCTCGTCCAGCCTGACTTCGGCGGCCTCCGGCGTGGTCGGGTTGGCCAGCTGCTCCCACTCGTCCAGCAGGCTGGAGTCGACCTGGCGGACCAGCTCGCCGAGCCAGGCGATGACGTCCTTGAGGTCGTCGGTCTTGAGGTCGTCGGGGACGGTCTGCTCCAGCGCCTTGTAGGCCCCGGCCAGGTAGCGCAGCACGATGCCCTCGGTACGGGCGAGTTCGTAGAAGCCGACGTAGTCGGAGAAGGTCATCGCGCGCTCGAACAGGTCGCGGATCACCGACTTGGGCTGCAGCGGGTGGTCGCCGATCCACGGGTGCGCCCGGCGGTACACGTCGTAGGCGTGGCCGAGCAACTCCTCCAGCGGCTTGGGGTAGGTGATCTCCTGCAGCCGCTCCATCCGCTCCTCGTACTCGATGCCGTCGCGCTTCATCTCGGCGACGGCCTCGCCGCGCGCCTTGTTCTCCTGCGAGGCGAGGATCTGGCGCGGGTCGTCGAGGGTCGCCTCCACCACCGAGACCACGTCCATCGCGTACGACGGCGAGGCGGGGTCGAGGAGTTCGAAGGCGGCCAGGGCGAAGGTGGAGAGCGGCTGGTTGAGCGCGAAGTTCTCCTGCAGGTCCAGCGTGAGGCGGACGATCCGGCCCTCCGGGTCCGGCTCCGCCAGCCGCTCGACCACGCCGCCCTCCAGCAGCGATCGGAAGATGGCGACGGCGCTGCGGATGTGCCGGCGCTGCGCCGCGCGGTCCTCGTGGTTGTCGGTGAGCAGCTTGCGCATCGCCTCGAAGGCGTTGCCCGGACGGCCGATCACCGAGAGCAGCATGGCGTGGCTGACCTTGAACCGGGAGACCAGCGGCTCCGGGTCGGCGGCGATCAGGCGCTCGAAGGTCTGCTCACTCCAGCCGACGAAGCCTTCCGGCGCCTTCTTGCGCACCACCTTGCGGCGCTTCTTGGGGTCGTCGCCGGCCTTGGCGAGCAGCTTCTCGTTCTCCACCTCGTGCTCGGGCGCCTGGGCGACGACCTGGCCGACGGTGTCGAAGCCGGCCCGGCCGGCCCGGCCGGCGATCTGGTGGAACTCCCGGGCGCGCAGCACCCGGACCCGCTGGCCGTCGTACTTGGACAGCGCGGTGAACAACACGGTGCGGATCGGTACGTTGACGCCGACGCCGAGGGTGTCGGTACCGCAGATGACCTTCAACAGGCCTGCCTGGGCGAGCCGTTCGACCAGGCGGCGGTACTTGGGCAGCATGCCCGCGTGGTGCACGCCGATGCCGTGCCGGACGTAACGGGACAGATTGCGGCCGAACTTGGTGGTGAAGCGGAAGTTGCCGATCAGCGCGGCGATGGCGTCCTTCTCCGCCTTGGAGCACATGTTGATGCTCATCAGCGACTGCGCCCGCTCGACCGCCTCCTTCTGCGTGAAGTGCACCACGTAGACCGGTGCCTGACCGGTCTTCAGCAGTTCCTCCAGGGTGTCGTGCAGGGTGGTGCGGCGGTACTCGTAGAACAGCGGTACCGGGCGGGTGGTGGAGCGCACCACCGCGGTCGCGCGGCCGGTGCGGCGGGTCAGGTCCTCCTCGAAGCGGCGCACGTCGCCGAGGGTCGCGGAGATCAGCAGGAACTGCGCCTGCGGGAGCTCCAGGATCGGGACCTGCCAGGCCCAGCCGCGGTCCGGCTCGGCGTAGAAGTGGAACTCGTCCATCACGACCTGGCCGATGTCGGCCCGCTCGCCGTCGCGCAGCGCGATCTGCGCCAGCACCTCGGCGGTGCAGCAGATGATCGGCGCGGTCGGGTTGACGCTGGCGTCGCCGGTCATCATGCCGACTTGCTCGGTGCCGAACATCTTCACCAGGTCGAAGAACTTCTCCGACACCAGTGCCTTGATCGGCGCGGTGTAGAAGGTGCGCTTGCCCTCGGCCAGCGCGGCGAAGTGCGCGCCCGCCGCGACCAGGCTCTTGCCCGAGCCGGTCGGGGTCGCCAGGATCACGTTGTTCCCGGAGACCAGCTCGATCAGGGCCTCCTCCTGGGCCGGATAGAGGGTGATGCCCCGCTCCTGCGCCCACTCGACGAAGGTCTCGTACAGGGCATCGGGGGTGGCAGGGCTCGGCATCAGGTCCAGGAGGGTCACATCGCTATCTTGCCTGCTGGCGATCCTCCCGGGCAAAGCGCTGGGTGTAGCCGGCCAACAGGAGCAGGGCGGCCCGGCTCGGGCTGTCCGGCTCCACGGTGTAGGCGATCAGTGCCTGGTCGGGGTCGTCGGGCAGCCGCAGTGTCTCGTACGTCAGTTCGAGGCGGCCGACCGCGGGGTGCCGGAACACGTATCCACCACGGGTCTTGTCCCTGGCCTCCTGCCCCGCCCAGAGCCGGGCGAAGTCCCGGCTGCCGATGCTCAGCTCGCCGATCAGCGCGGACAGGCCCGCATCGCCGGGGTGGCGGCCGGGGTCCAGGCGCAGGTAGGCGACCACGTCCCCGGCCTTGCCCTCCCAATCCTCGTACAGCTCGCGGGCCGCCTCGTCCAGGAAGACCAGCCGGGCCAGCTCCCGGCGGTCCGCCTCCAGCGCGCCGAAGTCGGTGATCAGCGCCGCCAGCGCCCGCCGCGACCATGTGCCGCCGCGCGATGTCGCCGAGAAGCTCGCCCACGTCGACTCGATCCAGCCGCAGTTCTCCCTGCTCAGCCGGGACGCGGCGGCCGAACTGCGCTGGGCGGCCGACTCCGGACTGCTCACCGGTGCCTTCTCCGCCGAGCGCGTCGCCGCCCTGGAGGCAGCCGACTGGCGGCGCACCCACCCCGACTTCACCACCCACCTGGACCGCAACCTCGCCCTGGTCGAGGCGCTGCGCCCGATCGCGCGGCGGCACGGCAGCACCGTCCCCGCCGTC
Organism: Kitasatospora sp. NPDC032150; assembly: GCF_055579945.1. Classification (NCBI taxonomy): domain Bacteria; kingdom Bacillati; phylum Actinomycetota; class Actinomycetes; order Kitasatosporales; family Streptomycetaceae; genus Kitasatospora; species Kitasatospora sp. NPDC032150. The sequence continues at coordinate 48,459 of NZ_JBVIMH010000028.1, forward strand.
GCCATCGCCTGGACACTGGCCTGGCCCGGCGTCACCGGCGCCATCGTCGGCGCACGCCGCCCCGGACAGCTGGACGACTGGGTCTCGGCGGCCGCCCTGCGCCTGACGGCTGACGACCTGTCGGAAATCGCAACTACCCTTGATCACACCGGGGCCGGCACCGGCCCCGTCCACCCGAAGGAGAGCACCAAATGATCCTGATCGCCGAGCTGAACGCGGCACCCGGCCGGGAGGACCGCCTGCGCACCATGCTGGAAGGCATGATCGAGCCCTCCCTGGACGAGCCCGGTTGCCTCCGCTACCAGGTGCTGGTCGACCCGAACCGCCCCGAGCGGATGGTGATCCTGGAGGAATGGAAGGACGAGGAGGCACTCCAGGAGCACTTCGCCACCCCGCACTTCCAGCACGCCCGCAAGGTGCTGGACGAGGTCCTCGGCGAGCCGGCCGTGCTGCGCCGGGCGGCTTGGCTGGAGGGCTGAGAGCACCGGGTTCCGCGACGGAATGAAAGAGGCTTCCCGGCGTTACAGCGTGGCACTACACCTGGCGCCGGGAAGCTCCTAGTCTCAACGGTCTAGAGCACCTTCGTCGAAGGAGTGGACTGATGAGCCGAGTCGTTCGAGCAGCCCTCTTCCAGGCCGCCTGGACGGGTGACTCGGAGACGATGGTCGCGGCCGCCGAGCGGGCCGCCCGGGAGGCGGCCGCACAGGGCGCCCAGATCATCGGTTTCCAGGAGGTCTTCAACGCCCCGTACTTCTGCCAGGTGCAGGAGCCGGAGCACTACCGCTGGGCCGAGGCCGTCCCCGACGGCCCGACCGTACGGCGGATGCGGGAGCTCGCCCGCGAGCTGGGGATGGTGATCGTCGTCCCGGTGTACGAGGTCGAGCAGGCCGGCTTCTACTACAACACCGCCGCCGTGATCGACGCCGACGGCTCCTACCTCGGCAAGTACCGCAAGCACCACATCCCGCAGGTCAAGGGCTTCTGGGAGAAGTACTACTTCAAGCCCGGCAACCTCGGCTGGCCGGTCTTCGAGACCGCCGTCGGCAAGGTCGGCGTCTACATCTGCTACGACCGGCACTTCCCCGAGGGTTGGCGGGCGCTCGGCCTCGGCGGCGCCGAGATCGTCTACAACCCCTCCGCGACCAGTCGGAGCCTGTCCGCCTACCTCTGGCAGCTGGAACAGCCCGCCGCCGCCGTCGCCAACGAGTACTACGTCGCGGCGATCAACCGGGTCGGCGTGGAGGAGTACGGGGACAACGACTTCTACGGCACCTCCTACTTCGTAGACCCGCGCGGCCAGTTCGTCGGCGAGACCGCCTCCGACAAGGACGAGGAACTCGTGGTCCGCGACCTCGACCTGGGTCTGATCGATCAGGTCCGCCAGCAGTGGGCGTTCTACCGTGACCGGCGCCCGGACGCCTACGGCCCGCTCGCCCAGGCCTGAGAGGAGCGGACGTGAACCGCACCGTGATCCGCGGCGGCCTGGTGGTCACCGCCGCCGAGGAGATGCACGCCGACGTGCTGATCGAGGGCGAGAAGGTGGTCGCGCTGGCCGCCTACGGCAGCGCCGCCGCCGAGAGCTGGACGGCCGAGAAGGTGCTCGACGCCCGCGGGCTGTACGTCATCCCCGGCGGTGTGGACGCCCACACCCACATGGAACTGCCGTTCGGCGGCACCTCCGCCTCCGACACCTTCGAGACCGGCACCCGGGCCGCCGCCTGGGGCGGCACCACCACCATCGTGGACTTCGCCGTCCAGTCGGTCGGCTCCTCGCTGCGCGAGGGCCTGGACGCCTGGCACGAGAAGGCCCAGGGCAACTGCGCGATCGACTACGGCTTCCACATGATCCTCGCCGATGTCACCGAGCACAGCCTCAAGGAGATGGACCTGCTGGTCGCCGAGGGCGTGACCTCGTTCAAGCTCTTCATGGCCTACCCCGGCGTGTTCTACAGCGACGACGGCAAGATCCTGCGCGCCATGCAGCGCGGCGCCGACAACGGCGGCCTGATCATGATGCACGCCGAGAACGGCATCGCCATCGACGTGCTGGTCGAGCAGGCCCTCGCGGCGGGCAGGACCGACCCGCGCCACCACGGTGAGGTCCGCCGCGAGCTCCTGGAGGCCGAGGCCACCCACCGCGCCGTCAAGCTGGCCCAGGTGGCCGGCGCCCCGCTCTACGTGGTGCACGTCTCCGCCGCCTCGGCCGTCGACGAACTCGCCGCCGCCCGCCGCCAGGGCCTCGACGTGTTCGGCGAGACCTGCCCGCAGTACCTCTTCCTGTCCACCGACAACCTGGCCGAACCCGGCTTCGAGGGCGCCAAGTACGTCTGCTCCACCCCGCTGCGCCCGCGCGAGCACCAGGACGCGCTGTGGCGGGCGCTGCGGACCGGTGACCTCCAGGTGGTCTCCACCGACCACTGCCCGTTCTGCTTCGCGGGCCAGAAGGAACTCGGCCGCGGCGACTTCTCCAAGATCCCCAACGGTCTGCCGGGAGTGGAGAACCGGATGGACCTGCTGCACCAGGCCGTGGTGGAGGGCCGGATCTCCCGCCGCCGCTGGATCGAGATCGCCTGTGCCGCCCCCGCCCGGATGTTCGGGCTCTACCCGCGCAAGGGCACCATCGTCCCCGGCGCCGACGCCGACGTCGTCCTCTACGACCCCGCGGCCCGCCAGACCCTCTCCGCCGCCACCCACCACATGAACGTCGACTACTCCGCGTACGAGGGGAAAGAGATCACCGGCAAGGTCCGCACCGTGCTCTCCCGGGGCACCGTCGTGATCGAGGACGACGCCTACCTCGGCCGGGCCGGGCACGGGCGGTACCAGCCGCGCGCCACCTGTCAGTACCTCGCCTAAGGAGACCAGTGGACATCGGACTCGTGCTCCAAACCGACCCGCCCGCGCAGCTGCTCATCGAGCGGATGAAGCGGGCCGAGGCGGCGGGCTTCACCCACGGCTGGACCTTCGACTCGGTGGTGCTCTGGCAGGAGCCCTTCGTCATCTACAGCCGGATCCTCGCCGAGACCAGCCGACTGATCGTCGGTCCGATGGTCACCAACCCCGCCACCCGCAGCTGGGAGGTCACCGCCTCCCTGTTCGCCACCCTCAACGACATGTACGGCAACCGCACCGTCTGCGGCATCGGCCGCGGCGACTCCGCACAGCGGGTGGCAGGCCGCCGGCCCGCCACCCTGGAGCGGCTCTCGCAGGCCATGCACGCCATCAAGGAACTCGCCGAGGGCCGCGAAGCCGAGGTGGACGGCACCGCGATCCGCCTGCCGTGGGTCGGGCCCGGGGCCGAACTCCCCGTCTGGATGGGCGCGTACGGCCCCAAGGCACTGGCCCTGACCGGACGTCAGGCGGACGGCTTCATCCTTCAGCTCGCCGACCCCTTCCTCACCGAGTGGATGGTCAAGGCCGTCCGGGACGCCGCTGCCGGGGCCGGCCGCGACCCCGCCTCGATCACCATCTGCGTCGCCGCCCCCGCCTACGTCACCGAGGACGACTCGCCCGCCGCGCTCGCCCACGCCCGTGAGCAGTGCCGTTGGTTCGGCGGCATGGTCGGCAACCACGTCGCCGACCTGGTCGCCCGTTACGGCGAGCACTCCGGCCTGGTCCCGGACGCCCTCACCGACTACATCAAGAACCGCCACGGCTACGACTACGCCCACCACGGCCGCGCCGGGAACCCCGACACCGCCTTCGTCCCGGACGAGATCGTCGACCGCTTCTGCCTGATCGGCCCGCCCGCCGCCCAACTCGCCCGCCTCGCCGAGCTGCGGGCCCTCGGCGTCGACCAGTTCGCCGTCTACGCGATGCACGACGCGGTGGAGTCCACCATCGACGCGTACGGCACGAGCGTCATCCCCGAACTCGGCTGACACCCCTTCGTCGGGCGGCCCATCCGGTGCTGGGTGGGCCGCCCGACCGTCTGACCGTCCCCTCCCCACGCGGTCGCCGCGACCCGGACGGCGTCCGCCCGAGCAGCCCGTTCCCGACGGCTCCCCACCGCCCGGCCGGTGCCGTCGCAGTGCCGCACTCCTTCGCGATCTCTCCGGGAGCCCGGTGTCGGGACGCAGGACGACGTAGTGCAGTTCGATCCCCTGCCGCTCGTCGAGGGTTCGGAAGGCGTCGATTCCGCGATGGGGCGTCCGGCCCGGGGACCCGCATGCTGACTGTGACGATCGGCGACGCCGAGCACGCCGGCCCGCCCGGCCCGGCCCACGTCCCGGCACCCTGACGCGCGCGGCGGATAATGGCCGGAGCCGCAGGCCGGCTGTGCCTGTGGCACCGATCGATCGAGAGGCAGAGGACGGATGACCCTGGAGGAAGGCCGACGCGTCAGGTTGACGGAGGACCTCGGGATCGGCGAGGCAGCCGCCGGGGAGCCCGGTGCCTTCGTCGGGTTCCTGTCGCTGGGAGCCGGGATCGAGGGCACCGTCGAGCGGGTGGACGGGGAGCTCCCGGAGAACGAGGAAGTCCGTGAGTACCAGCGGCTCAAAGCGTTGTTCGAGGACTACGGGCACACCATGCCGGCGGCGAGCCGGAAGCGGCTGGAGGAGGAGATCGCCGTGCTGGAGCCGGAGTGGGCCGCGTACCGGGAACGGGGGAGCCGGGTGACGGTCCGGGTCCGGTTGGACAACGGCTTCGTCCTCGACGGGGCTCACCAGGAGATCCTCGCCCCACTGTGAGGGAGGGCGTCCCGGTGCAACGGCGGCAGACCCGGTCCTCCGCCTCCCGGCTGTACGGGCCCGCGATCGCATCCGAGCCTGGAGAATTGACGCCGGCCGACCCTGTCGCGTGCGAGCACATGGATCGGGCTGCCGAACTCGCAGTGCACATTGAGCCACGTCGCGCCACCGCGAGGCGGGCGATAGGACCGTAGCGCGGAGGCCTCCAGAAACGTCTGATGCGACGTCAAAGTTCCTGATTTTGCTGCGAACTTGCATGAATCCCCTTTAAGCTCCCGTTAATAATGGCGGCTTTCCGCCACTCGCGAACTCCCTTACGAGGTCGGGCGGCAGGCCCAACTGGACGATGAGAGCAGGGATGACAACGACAAGTGAACGAACGGCCGGTGACGCACGCGGCCCGGACCGGCGCCGACCGGGTGTGCTTGGTCGCCGCACGGTAGGCGGCGCCGTGGCACTGGTCGTCGGGATCGGTGCTTGCTCGCTGGCGGCGGCCCCGTCGGCATTTCCGCAGACAGGCGATGGAACGGTGACGGTCCGCGTGGTACGGGCCGTGGACACGTCCGGGGTGTGGACACCCGCGCTGGAGCCGGGCATCGCGGGCGTGAAGGTGACGCTCACGGACGACGCCGGGGCCGGCATCGAGGGCGTCACCGCGGCGGACGGCACGGTCACGCTGGCACCCGCCGCGAGCAAGGCGACCGGCGGCAAGTACCGGGTGCAGGTGATCAATCCGAAGCCGGGTGTGCTCTTCCCGGCCTTCGCCTCGCGCCAGGGGCTGGACGGCGCGCCGAGCCAGCTGAGCAGCAACGAGGAGTTCGTCGACCTCTCCGGCGGCAAGAACGTGGCGTACACCACGGGACTGTGGAACCCGGGGGACTACTGCCAGAAGAACGCGCCGCTGGTGGCGGCCTGTCAGCCCGCCAACACCGAGGGCGGGGCCAAGCGCACGCTGGTCTCCTTCCCGTACGGCGCGCGTGGCCAGGAGGGCCCCGGCGGCAACATCACCGCGACGGACCTCGCCACCAACGCCGACACCGGCACGCTGTTCGGCGTCGCCTGGAACAAGGCCGACAAGCGGCTCTTCTCCTCGGCGGTGGCCAAGCGCGGCACCGACTACGGCCCGGGCGGCGCGGGCGCGGTCTACGTCACCGACCTCGCGCAGAAGAAGACGACGCTCTTCACCACCGTGCCGAACGCGGGCAGCACCGTGCACGGGCCGGGGACGGACGACGCCTTCCTCGACGTGCCCGGCAAGGAGAGCCTGGGCGGCATCAAGATCACCGACGACGGCAAGGACCTCTTCGTCGTCAACCTCAACGACCGCAAGCTGTACCGCTACGACGCCACCGCGGCGACGGCCTCGGAGCCGAAGGCCGTCTACGCGATCCCGGACCCGGGCTGCCCGGCGGAGGGGGATTGGCGGCCGTTCGGTCTCGGTCTCCAGGACGGGACCGGGTTCCTCGGCGGTGTCTGCTCCGGCCAGTCCACGGGCAAGCTCACGGACGTGCGCGCCGTGGTCCTGCCGTTCGACCTCGCCACCGGGGCGTTCCAGAAGGCGGTGCTGGACCAGCCGCTGGACTACCCGCGCCAGTCGACGGTCGGCTCGGGTCCGTGCGGCGGCGCGGGGTGGTTCCCGTGGACCAGCACGTACCCGACCACGCAGAACGGCAAGGCGTGCGGCAACGCCACGATGGCCAACCCCGAACCGGAGTTGGGCGAGATCCTCTTCGAGACCGACGGCTCGATGCTGCTCGCGTTTCGCGACCGATTCGCCGACCGGGAGCCGGGCGCCCCCGCGCCGGGCTCCGTCTTCAACGTCATGTCCGGCGGTGACCTCAACAAGGCCTGCCTGGCGAACGGCATGTACGTGATGGACACCAACAACGGTTGTGGGATGTCCGCCCGGGGTGCCCGGTTCTTCAACACCGCCTGGGCTGCGGTGGGTCACAACAACACGGCGTTCGCCGGAATGGCGCTCTCCAAGGTCGAGAGCACCATCGCGGTCTCCGCCTTCGACCCCGACCACACCCCCGTCGGGTACGGCACGTCGTTCCTCGAGCGCAAGGACGGCACGCAGGACCCGAAGTTCGGCCTGCGACTGACCCCGAAGGGGACCACCGCCCCCTTCGGCAAGGGCGCCTCGATGGGCGACCTCGAGGTGCTCTGCGACCAGGCACCGCTGCAGATCGGCAACCGGGTCTGGTACGACCCCGAGCGCAAGGGCATCCAGAGCCCCGGGCAGCGGCCGGTCCCGGGGGCGACCGTCCACCTGTACGACGAGTCGGGGAAGATCGTCGGCACGACGAAGACGACGGAGCGTGGCGAGTACTACTTCGACGACTCCGACGTCGACGGCGGCCTGAAGCCCAGGACGAAGTACACCATCCGGATCGACAACCCGGCGGACTACGCCAAGGGAGGCCCGCTGTACCAGTGGGTGCCCACCGACCACGACGTCGGCGACAACCGCTTCATCGACTCCAAGGGCGTCGTCCCGTCCGGTGCCAAGTTCCCCGAGCGGGCGCTGACCACCGGCGGACCGGGCGAGAACAACCACACCTACGACTTCGGCTTCCGCCAGCAGGAAGGCGCGCTGCGGGTCGTCAAACACGACCAGGACGGCAAAGCGCTGGCCGGAGCGAAGTTCCAGCTCTGGAAGGAGACGAACGGCACCGACGGGCTGCAGAGCACCGGTGCAAAGCCGGACACGCCCGTCGGTGAGCCCTGCACGACCGGCGCCGACGGCATCTGCCAGGGCAACGGCGCACCAGGGACGTACTACTGGCAGGAGATCAGCCCGCCCACAGGCTACGAAGCCCCGGACGTCGCGGTGTTCGGCCCGCTGGTGTTGACCTCGGACAACCTCGACGCCGGAGTCTCGGTGACGGCAGTCAACCGGCTCATCCCGACACCGACACCGACACCGACGCCGGAACCGACCACACCAGCCACGCCGGCCGCACCGGGCACCGCGCCCGGCTCGCACCTGGCCTACACCGGTGGGGGTCAAGAGCTTCCGGTGGTTCTGGCCGGCGGCGCGGTGCTCACCGCGCTCGGCACGGCGCTGCTCGTGCTGTTCCGCAGGCGCAGGGCCCAGCAGCGGTAACCCTCCCCCTCCCCGACGGTCGTCGCACGGCGATGTGGCCGTCGGAGAGGGCCGGATCGGGCGGGTTCGCGGACCATCGGTCCGGGAACCCGCCCGTGTGTTGTGACCGACCGAGGAGAGAAGGCACCTGCATGGCCCGGAAGACGAAGACCGATGTCCGTACGCCGCGTCGGATGTTCTGGCTCAAGGCACTTGTCGCGATCGCGGTGTGCGGCACCGCGGCGGGCGGCCTGGCCGTCTACCGGACCGTATCCGACGAGGCCGTGGAGAGGCCCGTGACAGGTGACGAAGCGTCACGAATGGCCGTGTCGCGGCTGAACCTGTACCAGGCCAGCCCGGTGACGGTGACCCTCACCGCCACCGAGGGGGGAGGTGTGGTGGTGCGGGTCAAGGGGATCGTGGACTACCGCACCCACCGGGCCGTGGGGAGCTACGAGGTCACCGGGGCGGCTGGGGCCGCCAGGGCCGGTGCCGGACAGCTCGACCACGGTCTGATCGTCTGGGACACCGGGGGACTCGGTCTGGCCCCCGCACCGGAGGGCGACACCGACCCGCCCTGGCAGCAGGCCGAGCACGTCCCCCGGGCGGGCTGGTCGCCGCGCTCGTACACGGCGGATCCGCTGGACGCCGGGCTCCAGCTGCTGATCCAGCTCGGCGCGGACCGGCCGGACAACCCGCTGCTGCTCGCCCAGTCCGGGGCGCGCTGGCTCGGCCGGGACCGCATCGACGACCAGAGCTACGACCGGTTCGCCGGGCCGCGCGCCCAGGGCGCCGCCTCCGACGGCGGGCGGTCGCCGCTGACGTACTGGGTCGACGGCGACAGCAGGCTACGGAGGGTCACGATGCGGATGGCCGGCCTGGGCACGCCGACCACGGTGGACTTCTCCGGGCGGAACGGCGAAGCGAAGCTCCCCGAAGCACCGTGGGTCGCCGGCTGACGTCGGATCACCAATACTGCCTCCCAGGAGGACGGCTCGCACTGCTCAACTGTCCTGGTGAATCGGCACGTTGGCCGGCGCCGGCGAGTTCGGCAGTGTTGCCGCGCTCAACTCCGCTGCTGCGGTACGGCGGCGGGGTCGGTCGGAAGCTGATAGGTGTTCGGGTCGACGGCCCCCGGTAGATCTGTGGCCGGGCGGGCGGGGGCCGTCGGGTCCGGCAGTGACGGCTGGGTGGGCGGGGCCGGTACCTGGCTGAAGGGGATCCCGGGCGGCGCCTGGACCGGGGCCGGCCGGCCACCGGGCAGCGGGCCGCGGCCCTGGCCGCCGCACCCTGCCGGGTTCTCCAGACCGTCCGGGCTCTGGACGGCGGGCTGGTTGCCTTCGAAGCAGTTGCCGGTGTCGGCCGAGGCCAGGACCAGGTCGGCGCCGTTGCCCTCCGTGCGGTTGTCCTCGACGCGGTTGCCGCTCGCCGGATGCCCCGGCGGATCGGTGATGATCACCCCGGCGGCGCTGTTGCCCCGGACGAGGTTGCGCAGCACCTGGTTCGCCGTACCGCCGCCGATCCCGATGCCGATGCCGAAGCCACCGTCCGCCTGCTCCGGGGTCTGCGTGGCGTTGTTGTCGGCGACGACGTTGCCCGCGATCACCGCGCCGTGCTGCGGGGCGAGCGCCTCCAGGTCGTTGGAGTTCACCGTGACGCCGACCCGGTTGCCGACCACGCGGTTGCCCAGCACCGACAGCCCGTCCGAGGCATTGGTCAGCTCGATGCCGACCGCGTTGCGCTCCACCGTGTTGCCGCGCACCACCGTGTCGCAGGGCTTGCACTGGCCGACGTAGATGCCGGAGTCCGCCTGTCCGGAGGTGTAAGAGTCCTCGATCACGCCGCCGCGCGCATCGAAGGCGTAGATGCCGTACAGGCCGTTGTCGTAGGCCGTCACCCGGGTCGCCCGGAAGCCTTGCACCGGCGGGAAGCGGGTGGTGTCCAGCGGGTTGTACGCCGAGCCGCCGGCGCCGTGCTGCTGCAACCGCTCGTCGGTGACGCCGGTGAACAGGACGCCGTTGGCAAGGTAGCCGTGCACGGTGAGGTTCTCCGCCACCGAGCCGGGCCCGGTGACGGTGACGCCGTTGACGAGCCGCAGCCCGCCGTCGAGGACCACGGTGTTGCGGTCCGTCCCGCGCAGCACGATGCGGGGCTTGGTGACGTGCACACTCTCGCGGTACACACCTGGCCCGACCAGCACCGTCTCGCCTTCACGGGCGACGTCCACGGCCTTCTGGATGGTGGAGAAGTCCTCCGGCACCCGCAGCACGTTCCCGGCGGGGTGCTTGGCGTCGTCGGAGTTCGAACCCGTCGAGGAACACCCGGTGGTCACCATCGCGACCGAGGCGACCAGCACCGGCAGGCACCGCAGCGCCGCCGCCCGGAACAGTGCCGGTCGGGGCTTCGCACGGGTCAACAGGCGATCAGGAGGCAGGATTTGCATGACAGGTGTTCTATCGTCTCCAATAGCGCGCATGCATACCGAACCGGGAAATGCGCACGAGTCGGCCCGATCCGCCGCGACCGGTTTCGGGCGGCGAAGGGCACTGCTCGCGGCCGGGGCGGTGCTCGCCGCCGGGATCGGCGCGGCGGCCGATGAGCTGACAGGTGGCGAGCGCACGTCCAGCCGCGGTGCTGCTTCCGACGCGCCGCCTCCCGCAGTCGCGATGCCCTTCCACGGCGCCCGGCAGGCCGGCGTGACGTTTCCTCAGCAACCTGCGATGCGGCTGCTCGCCTTCGACCTCCCGCAGACCTCCGCCGCAGCGGACCGGGAGACCCTGCGAAACGTCCTCGCCGCGCTGACCCGAACCCTCTTCGCCGCGACCTCCGACACACCGTCCGACCCGCGTCTGGAGAGCGGCGGTACGACCCGGCTCACCTCACTGGTCGGCGTGGGTCCCGGGCTCGCCGCCCGGTTGGGCCTCAACGTCCCCACCGCGCTGGCAGAGTTGCCGCCGTTCCCCGGTGACCGCCTCGACCCCGCGCGCGGCGGCGGCGACCTGCTGCTGCAGCTGTGCGCCGCGGACCAGTGGACGTTGGCCGTCGTCGCCGAGATCGTGGGGACGGCCGTCCACGCCGGTGGCGCCGAGTTCCGCTGGTCGCAGTCCGGCTTCCTGCCCCGGACGGCCCCGGGCACCACACCGCGGAACCTGTTCGGCTTCAAGGACGGCACGGCGAACCCGGATGACGCGGCCGCGCGGCAGTGGGTCTGGGGTCCGCCGGGACCGCACGAGAACGGCACCGTCCTGGTCTACCGGCGCATCCGCATGGACACCGCCGCCTTCGCCGCCCTCCCCGAGGAACGGCGCAGCCTGGCGATGGGCCGCCGTGCCGGCGACGGATCCCCCCTCACCGGCACCCTCGAACACGACGACCCGGACATCTACGCCAAGAACCCGGACGGCTCCTACGTGATCCCCGCCAGCGCCCACGTCCGCCTCACCAGTCCCCGCCTCGACGGCGGCGCCCGGATGCTCCGGCGCGGCTACAGCTACGACGACGGCCCGGCCGACCGCGGGCTCCTCTTCTGCGCCTTCATGCGCGACCCCGCCCAGTTCACCCGCGTCCAGACCCGCCTCGCCGCCCGCGACGCCCTCAACCCCTTCCTGGAGCACACCGCCTCGGCCGTTGCCTACGTCCTCCCCGGCGTCCCGGAGGGTGCCGCTCTTGGGGAGCGCCTCTGGCCGTGAGGCCAACGGGCACCGGAATGAAATTGCCGCGCGGCTTCGCCGCCTTCAGCGCGGCCCTTCTCGCCGGTACGGCCGCCGTCCCGAAGGGGATTCATCCCGGAGGCCCGGTGACCGCCACCACTCAGCCGAACTGCGCCCACGCGCGGGTGGTCGCAACCTGGAGGTGTGGCAGGCGCCACACCGGCGGCTGCCCGGCCAACGGAGGTTCCGCCATGCTCCCCAGGACGAGAAGAGCAGCACTGACCGTCTCCGCGCTCATCGCCACTGCCGCCGCGGTCGGCACGGCACCCGCAGCACAGGCCGCACCCGCCACCCCCACCTGCCAGGCCGCCGGCTTAAGCCTCTCGGTCGGCCAGGAACAAGGCGCCGCGGGATCCATCTTCGTCCCCGTGAACTTCACCAACACCTCCACGCACGCCTGCGCCCTGCGTGGATTCCCCGGAGTGAGCGTGCTGGACGTCAACCATCACCAGATCGGCAGCCCGGCAACCCGCAACAACCTCCCCGTGACCACGGTGACCGTACGGCCGGGCCGGACGGTGAGTGCGGCGATACGCACCAATGACGCGGGTGTCGTCCCGACCTGTCGGCAGGCCTCGGCCTACCTCGGCATCTATCCGCCGGCCGGTTTCCAGCAGATGCTCATCCCCTACCGGCTGCAGGTGTGCGGAGTGTTCGAGACGGGTCCTGTTCAGGCCACCGGATGACCGGAGGCGGCCGCAGGCGAGGCGGCGCCCCGGAGCCGTGACCGCCGCGCCGTGATCACATAGCGGCTTCGTCTCCGCCCTCGCCCGGTACACCCTCCTCGGCCGCACCGCCCGCACCCGGCGCTGCGGCCCACGGCGGGTAGGGGTGGAGCCGGGGCCGCGCCGGGTACCCGGGGAGCCCCGGCCGGACGGGACGCGTCCCGGCGCCGGGGGTGTCCGGCTACGGAGGTCCGACCGGACGGCCCGGTCGGTGCGCCGGGGGTCAGCCGCTGGGGGTGTTCTCGCCTTCGGTGCACACGACGCGGATGGTGAGGTTCGCCGGCCTGGGACGGCCTTCGACGCCCTCCGGAGGGCAGTCGTACTTGCGCACGGCGACGATCCAGCCGCTGCCGTTGTCGTTGGGGTGGTTCTCCAGCACGTCGGTCGGCTGCCGGTCAAGTCGGCGTCCGGCGCCGGGAGTTACGCTGAAGCCGCCGCCGAAGGCGTTCTCCTCGGGCGGGCAGGGCAACAGGTGGGGCTTGCCGTCGGCGCCGCCCTCGATGACGTCCCCGGTCACTGCGTGCGGCTGGGCGGTCGCTCGCGTGGTCGCCGCAGCGCCGCCGCTGGTGGCCGCGAGGAGCGCGGCTGTGGCCGCGGCGGCCATCGCGATCCTGGACTTGCTGAACACGTGTCACTCCTGTCGTGGATAGGGGGGATTTCCGGCCATTTCAGCACGGCCGTGATGACCCGTCGGGGCGACACGCAAAGTGGCGGCGTATTGATGATCGATCATGAAACACCTGGGGTGTCTGCGTACGAACAACTACACAGAGTGCTCTACTGGCCACGCATTGCCGTCTCCCGGGTGGCTGCTTCGCGGCCCCGATCGACACCTCGTGAGGAGTTCCATGTCCCGCAGCAGACTGAGAGCGGTACTCGCGGCCGGCGCCGCCACGCTCGCCCTGTCGACCACCACCGTCCTGACCACGCCCGTGTCGGCATCCTCCGCCGCGCTGGACGGCTTCGCGGGCACCGGCGCGCTGCGCATCACCGACGAGCAGGTGAAGGCGGAGGTGCGGCCCGCAGAGGTGGCCGCGCTCGGCCGGCCCGCCGCCGAGGCCAGGGCCCGCGACCGGATCGGCCTGCGGGCCGTCCAGACCGGCTACCCGCAGACCACCCGCACCCTGCGCCTCAAGGCACTGACGGACTCCCAGGCGAAGGCCAACGCGGCCTTCGATCCTGCCCAGTTCGGGAAGTTCACCGACTACTTCTCCTCCCCGGAGTACGGCGACCACATCGCCCTGCTGCCGACCGGGAAGGTCCTGATCTTCTCCTTCGAGGCCGTCGAGGACAATCCGCAGAAGGAACCCGCCCCCACCGACGTGATCGGCAAGCAGAACGCCGGCCGCGCCTACCTCTGGGACCCGGCCAAGGGCACCGGCCTGGACTCCTTCACGGCCGTCCCGCCGCCCGTCGTCAACATGCCCGACGGTCTGGACGAACCGCGCCCCGCACCCTTCTTCTGCGCCGGCCACTCCTACCTGCCCAACGGCATGGTCGGCGTCTTCGGCGGCAACCTCGGCGGCAACGGCGGCACCGGCGCCAAGCTCGCCCTGGTCTTCGACCCCTGGACCGAGACCTGGCACCAGGAGCAGGACATGGCCGTGGGCCGCTGGTACCCCACCGCCGTCACCGGTGCCGACGGACGCCAGCTCATCATGTCCGGCCAGTCCGAACTCGGCTGGGGCACCCCGACCCCGGTCATCGAACGCTTCCCGGCCAAGGGCACCGGCGGGTTCTTCGACAGGTCGAAGGCACCCGACGGCGTCGCGCTGGACCAGTGGAAGGCGGACGCCCCGTACCGGATGGACTACCCGCACCTGTTCTCCCTCGACGACGGGAAGGTGTACGGCTTCGGGCGCGACGCCGACCAGCAGTTCGTCTTCGACCCCGCCGACGAGACCCGCGGCTCACTGCCCGACCGCCCGGACGGGGGCATGCGCAACTACGGCTCCGCAGTCGCCCTGCCCAACGGCACCAGCGGCCCCGACTCCGTGCTGGTGCTCGGCGGCAACCGCAACGACCCCAACACCTACCGGTTCTCCGGCGGCCAGTGGACCAAGGACACTCCGCGGGCCTTCGGCCGCACCCAGGACGACACGCTCATCCTGCCCAACGGCAACCTGTTCACCGTCAACGGCGCCTACGACATCCGCGACTACGGCACCGGCCCGTACAACCCCAACGCCGACCCGAAGTACCGCCAGACCGAACTGCGGGACGCCGGCGGCAGGTGGACCCTCGGCCCGGTCCAGCGCCTGCCACGCGGCTACCACTCCAACGCCGTCATCCTGCCGGACGGCCGGATCATGATCACTGGTGACGAACTCCAGCAGATCGCCAACAACCCGGACATCAAGTCGGGCCTGAACGGCACCATCGAGATCTACGAACCCCCGTACCTGCACCAGGGCGACCGGCCCGACCTGCGGACCGCGCCGACCGACCCGCTGAACTACAACGCGACGTTCCGGGTCAACACCAACACCCCGACCCGGGCCACCCGTGCAGTGCTGGTCGCCCCGATCACCTCCACGCACTCGGTGGACACCAGCCAGCGCCGCCTGGAACTGAGGATCGCCGGCCGCGCGGGCAACCAGCTCGTCCTGCAGACCCCGGCCTCGGCCAAGGACGCCCCTCCCGGCTTCTACATGCTCTTCCTGCTCAACGACGCCGGTGTGCCCAGCGAGGCCAAGTGGGTCCAGCTCAACCCCAACGCCTGAGCCCCTACCCGACTCCCCGGGTGGCCTGGTCGCGGCCGGCGGCCGCGCGGTGCCACCCGGGTCTGCCCAACCCGGCGGAGTCAACGAACGGACCAATCGATGGACGATATGAGCCTGCGTCAGGACACCGAGATCCAGGGCGACATCATCGCCGGCTTCAAGAAGGACTACGTCAGACTGCTGCTCCTCCAGTTCGGCAACGCCACGGCGGCCCGGAGCTGGCTGGAGCGGATCACCCCCAAGATCGCCACCACTCAGCAGGTCGCCGCCTTCAACCAGGAGTTCAGCAAGGCGCGCAAGTCCTCCGGCGGTGACGACCCGGCGACCCTCAAGGCCACCTGGCTGGGCCTCAGCTTCACCTACCGGGGCCTGCAGTTCCTCACCGGGCAGCCGGACCTGCTGCATGCCGAGGCCAAGCCCGGCGACACTCTGGAGGCGTTCATCCAGGGTCCCGCCGACCCCGGCCGGGTGGAGGCCCTCGGTGACACCGACGACAGCGCTCCCAGGTTCTGGGTGTTCGGCGACACCAACCACCCCGCCGTGCACGCGGTGCTCACCGTCGCCTCCGACACCCAGGACGGACTCAATGCCGCCCTGGACGAGCAGCGCCTGGCCGCCGGCCAGGCCGGCGCGATGATCGTCTTCGAACAGGAGGGCGTGGCCCTGCCGGGTGCCAAGCGGGGCAAGGAGCACTTCGGCTTCAAGGACGGGGTCAGCGAGCCCGCCGTGGCGGGCTTCGACGAGGAGGATCCCAACCGCACGGGCTTCGCCAAGGAGCACCCCGGCACCCGGCTCATCCCGGCCGGCGAGTTCGTGGTCGGCAAGCCGCTCGCCGCGGGGCACGACAAGGGCACCGCGGCCACGGCCACCATCCCGTCCTGGATGCACAACGGTTCCTTCCAGGTGGTGCGCCGGCTGGAGCAGGACGTCGCGGGCTGGTGGGCGCAGGTGGACGCCCAGCTCAGGCGGCTGAAGGACCTCAAGGCCGTACCGGAGGACACCGGGAGGGACTGGTTCGCCGCCCGCCTGGTGGGCCGCTGGCGCAACGGCGCGCCGGTCTGCAAGCACCCCGACAGGCAGCCCGACGACCCGGGCGCCGCCACGGACAACGACTTCGACTTCCTGCACGGGACGGACGACCCGGACGGCCTCACCACCCCGCTCTTCTCCCACCTGCGCAAGACCAACCCGCGTGCCGGGCTGGTGGCCGAGGGGACGCTGGTGGACGAGAAGTTCATCGACGCCCGCCGGATCATGCGGCGCGGCGCCCCGTACGGGCAGGCCTTCGACCCGACCAGCGACCTTCCGGGCAACGGCCCCGACGCCGCCCGCGGTCTGACGTTCGTCTGCTACCAGGTCGACCTGGTGGGCCAGTTCGAGTTCATCCAGGTCAACTGGATCAACGACCCGGACTTCCCGCCGGGCCGCAAGAACAAGCCCGGCCCCGACCCGATGGTCAGCGGCCAGCTGGCCACCGTCAACGACGGCCGGGTCAGCTACGAGGGCACGGCCCCCTCGGGCGAACGGCAGACCACCACACTGGACTTCAGGCCGTTCGTCCGCACCCGGGGTGCGCTCTACGCCTTCACCCCGTCCATCAGCACCCTGCGCCTGCTCGCCCAGGGCCGGCTCACCGGCGCGGTCACCGAGACCAAGCCGGACGTCACGCCGAAGCCGCCCCGGCCGCAGAACCTGCCGATGGACGCCGTCATCCCGCTGCCGGACGTCGAGGGCCGCGCCTGGACCTTCCAGCAGGGCGCCATCCGGGTGATCGGCACCGGCGGCACCGAGATCAGGCAGCTCACCACCGGCGACGTCGGCGATCGCACCGCACTGGTCGTCAAGAACGTCGGCCCGTACCCGACCTGGCCCGCCCTCAGGGGCGTCACCCAGCTCGACACCATCCTGCCCGTGCCCGACGAGCAGCGGGTGAACGGGAAGAGCAGCTACTGGGTCTTCCACACGGTGGGCGGGCAGCAGGTCTACCGGTACGTCACGATCGCGGACACCGACCCGTACACCCCTCAAACGGCAGGCGAGGACCAGCCGTTGAGCAGGTGGGCGTCGTTCGGGGGCAGTAGCCCGGTCACCCACGTGGACGCCTTCCTGCCGTTCCCCGACGGGCAGCCCGGCAGTGACGGCACGTACTGGTACTGGATGTTCCACACCACGGCGGTGGGCCAGCGGCACCGGGTGATCTCCATCGGTCGCTCCGGGCAGGCCCACCCCGACAGGCTGCGGCGGGACGACCGCAAGCTCACCGCCTGGCAGTCGCTGGAGGGGGTCACCCGGGTCGACGCCTTCCACCCCGTCCCGGGCCGGCAGAACGCCGGCGGTCTGCACTGGTACTGGGTCTTCCACCAGGACCAGTACCGGGTCATCACCGTCGCCCACGGCGGTGACCACACCGACGACGTGCTCCGGGACGACCGCCCGACCGCCGTCTGGTCGCGCCAGGCGTAGGCCCCGGCCGTCCGGCACCCGGCCCCGCGCAGCCCCGGCCGCGCGGGGCCGGGGCCTTGTGGCGGGTGCCACCTGCGGCGGAGGTGACGGCGGTGCCGGAGCGGTGCCGACACCTGGTCGCGACCTCCGCTGGACGAACGTGTGACCGGGCTCGTCTATAGTCTGACCGGCTCCGCCTCGGGACGCCGCCAGGTTCCGGCCTGGCCGTGCCGGCGCGGGGTGCCGTTTTCACCGGAACGGGGCCGGTGGGGTGCGGTCGACGCGACCTGTGTCCACCATGTCCCGAACCTGCGGCACATGCGTCGACCACCCGGGAGTTTTCGAAGATGACCGCCTTCACCAACCGCTGCTGCGGTGCCATCGCCGCTGTCGTCACCGGCGCCGTCCTGCTGAGCGCCTGCAGCTCGGGCAGCGGCGGCAGCGGCAGTGCCTCACTGCACGACCAGCTGCCCGAGGCGATCCGGAAGGCCGGGGCGATCCAGGTGGGCGCGTCGCTCACCGCCGCCCCGGTGATCTCCAAGAGTCCGGACGGACAGCCGACCGGCCTCGACCCCGATCTCGCCGGCGCCCTCGAGAAGGTGCTCGGCGTCAAGCTCGAGTTCCAGGACGTCGGCCCCTTCTCGAACGTGCTCCCCGGGCTGCTGGGCAAGAAGTACGACGTCGCGATGTCGGGCATCACCGACACCCGGGAGCGCGAGCAGGGCGTCGACAAGGACAACAAGCAGGTCAATGACGGCGTCGACTTCGTCGACTACTTCATGGCGGGCTTCGGGATGGTGGTCCACAAGGGGAACCCCAAGAAGATCACCAAGCTGGACGACCTGTGCGGCCGGACGCTCGTGGTGAAGAAGGGCACCATCCACGACGACTTCGCACTCAGCCAGCAGGGCGCGTGCGCGCGCCTCGGCAAGCCGCTGAAGGTCACGGAGACGGACGCCGACGAGAAGGCGCTGAGCGCCCTGACCGGCGATGACGCGGACGTCTACCTCACCGACTACCCGAAGGCGCAGTACAGCGCCCAGAGCGCCGACGGCGGGCAGACCCTGGAGGTCGCCGGTGCCCAGTTCCAGCCCCGGCCCTACGGGATAGCCGTCCGCAAGAGCGACAGCAAGCTGCGGGACGTCCTGACGAAGGCGATGAACACGCTCGTCCGGAACGGCACCTACGACGGCATCCTCGCCAAGCACCAGCTCTCCGTCGGCGCGGTCCAGAACGCCGTGGTCAACGGCAGCAGCTGAGCGGACCGACGAGCCCCGGACCCCGGATCCCCGGGCGGCCCCGGCCGCGGCAACCGCCGGCCGGGGCCGCCCGGGGCCCGGTCAGAACAGGGCGAGCGGATTGACCGGTGAGCCGGTGCCGTGGGGGATGTTCAGGGGCGCGGCGAGGAAGAGGAACTCCCAGCGGCCGGTGCGGGCGCAGGTCTCGGCCAGCGCCTCCAGGTCCATGTTGTCGATCAGCGGCAGCCCCATGGCGGTGACGGCCAGCACATGGACCGGTGAGTGCACACCCGGGACGGGACTCGGACGCACGTCACTGTCGCCGTCGCCGCCCAGCGCCGAGGCCTGCGACTCGTGCAGGACGTGCATCGCACCGGGGTGGAGTCCCGCGCTGAGGCCGTCCGCATCCCATGCCCCCAGGCTGCGCCGCCGGGCGAGATGGCCCGTGCGGAGCAGCAGGATGTCGCCGGGCAGCAGCGGGCTGCCCTGCTGCTCGGCGCAGGCGAGCAGCTCCGGGCCCTCGACCGCCTCGCCCGGCTCCAGCCAGGCCCGGCCGCGCAGCCGGGCCACGTCCAGCAGCACCCCTCGTCCCACCAGCCCCGGCAGTAGGTCGGTCACCGCGCCGTAGCAGGCGCCCCGGGATGAGACGGCCTCGCGCGCCGGTACGCCCGCGAAGAGCAGCCCCCGGTACGCGATGTGGCAGAGCGCGTCCAGGTGCGTCTGTGACTTGCCGTGGAAGTCGGAGGCGAGGAAGTCCTTGTGCACTGTCGGTTCCGCGGGCGTGACGTCCGCCAGTTCGGTCATCAGGTGCAGCGCGGGCGTGCGGTTGTCGGGCCCCGGCACACTGTCCCACGGCCGGCCCATGGCGACGACCTCGCCGGTGCGCACCAGACCGGCCGCCACCACGCGCTGCGTCCGTCCGGGGAGGCCGGGGAGGCGGTCGCGGCGCAGTCGCTCGAAGAGCGCGTCGAACTCGTCACGGGTCATCGCCGGGCCGCCCGCGGGCGGTGTGCGATCCCCGGCCGGCGGGTTCGGTGGGACGGCAGAACCGTTCATGGCGCTCCTCCATCCCGTCTCCCCCGTACAGCCGATGATGCGGTGGCTGCCGGGCCGCTGCCACCGAGGCGTCCCGGCCCGGCCGGGCCCGGGGAATCCGCTGAGCAATCCGCTTCGTGGTCAAAGTCCTAATATTGCTTCGAAGGGGGCAGCTCCCGGAGTGTGAGTGCCGTGGCGATCGTGACAGGTGCCGGCGAGGCGGGCATGGGCCCCGCACGGGTCCGTGAGCGCTTCCTGCACGACGGGACGGTCGAGGGCCACGTGCGGAGCCTCATCCTCGACTCGTGGCAGCGCTCCCAACTGCTGGGGCTCTCGCCGGACCGGATCGAGCTGCCGTACCGGCCGGATTTCGAATCGGACGGCCGGCTCGTCCGTGCGGCCGTACCGGTGCTGGACCGGTTGGCGGCCAGGTTCGCGGGCAGCCGGATGAACGTGGCCCTCACCGATGAGACCGGTACGGTGCTGCAGCGCCGCTTCGGTGAGATCTCCATGGCCAGGACCCTGCCCGAGTTCCAGAGCCTCCCCGGCTTCGTGTTCGCCGAGCAGTACGGGGGGACCAACGGCATCGGTCTCGCCCTCGCCGAACGGCGGCTCATCCACGTCTACGGCGCCGAACACTTCGCCGAGCGATCGCAGGTCAACGGCTGTTCGGCGATCCCCGTCCGCGACCCGCTCAGCGGACGCATCGAGGGGGTCCTCTGCCTCGGTTTCCCCCGCAGCTACGCCGACCCGGCGCTGGACACCGTGATCCGCAAAGCGGCCGCCGTGATCGAACAGAGGCTCCTGACGCAGAGCTCGGCGCGGGAGCGCGCGCTGCTGCGGGCCTACCTCGACTCCGGGCGCCTGGTGCGGGCCGTTGAGACGGCCGGGGACGGGCGGCGTCTGCTCGGGGTGGACGAGCTGGCCCAGAGCGGACTGGACCGCAACGACCAGCTGCTCCTCGCGGAGCAGGCCACCGAGCTCATCTCCCGGGCCAAGCGGGCCGCCGTCGAGGTGACCCTGTCCCGCGGCCGGCGGGTCACCCTGATGAGCCACCCGGTGACCAGCAGCTCCGGGGTGGAGGGCGTCGTCATCGAGGTGGTCCTGCACAGCGGCTCGATCCGGCCGCAGCTCACCGTTCCGGGCCACCTCGGCGAGCAGCTCAGCCTCCCGATGACCATCGCCCCGCCCGCCCCGCCGCCCGGCCACCGGGCCGGCCCCGCCGAAGCCGTCCCGTCGTGCCCCGTCGACGCCCGCCCGTCCGGCGGCACGGCGGACACCCCCGCCACCGGCGATGCCACCACGCGCGGCGTCTCCGCCGGGCTGCTGCTCGTGGGCGAGCCCGGCGTCGGCAAGTACGCCGTCGCGGCCCGCCGCCGCCTGGAGCTGCTCTCCGAGGCCAGCACCCGGATCGGCACCACCCTGGACGTCACCCGCACCGCCTGGGAACTCGCCGAGATGGCGGTCCCGCGGCTGGCCGACTACGTCACCATCGACCTGCCCGAGGCCGTCCTGCGCGGCGAGGAGTCCGCCGACCCGCGCAGCGACCTGCACCGCACCGTGGTCCACGGCGTCACCGATGACTGCCCCTTCTACCCGGTCGGCGAACGGGTCGACCTGCGTCCCACCACACCGCACGTCCGCTGCCTGGTCAGCGGGCAGGCGGTGCTGGAACCCGACCTGAGCACGGCCGCCGGCTGGCGGGCCCAGACCCCCAGGGGCTCCGAGCGCATCCTCGCCCTGGGCGCCCACTCCCTGATCACCGTCCCGCTGCTCGCCCGCGGCGTCGTCCTGGGCATCGCCAGCTTCTACCGCGCGCGGGACCCCGCCCCCTACGGCGACGACGACCGCTCGCTGGCCCAGGAGCTCGCCACCCGCGCCGCCATCTGCATCGACAACGCCCGCCGGTACACCCGCGAGCACACCATGGTGCTGGCCCTGCAGCGCAGCCTGCTCCCGCGCGGCCTGCCCGAGCAGAGCGCCGTCGAGGTCGCCCACCGCTACCTGCCCGCCGAGTCCGGTGTCGGCGGCGACTGGTTCGACGTCATCCCGCTCTCCGGCGCCCGGGTCGCCCTGGTCGTCGGCGACGTGGTCGGGCACGGCCTGCACGCCGCGGCCACCATGGGCCGGTTGCGCACCGCCGTGCACAACTTCTCCGAGCTGGACCTCGCTCCCGACGAACTCCTCACCCACCTGGACAACCTCGTCGGCCGCCTCGACCGCGAGGAGGACGACGCGGAACCCGCCGCCGCCCGCACCGGCATCATCGGCGCCACCTGCCTGTACGTCGTCTACGATCCGACCACCCAGCGCTGCACCTTGGCCCGCGCCGGCCACCCGCCGCCCGCGGTGGTCCGGCCCGACGGCACGGTGACGCTCCCCGAGCTGCCCGCCGGGCCACCGCTGGGCCTCGGCGGCCTGCCCTTCGAGACCGCCGAGTTCCACCTCCCCGAGGGCAGCCGACTGGTGCTCTACTCCGACGGGCTCATCGAGGACCGCTGGCGCGACGTCGACACCGTGCTGGACCGGCTGCGCGGCGCGCTGGCCCGCCCGGACAGCTCTCCGGAGGAAACCTGCCGCGCGATCGTGGACACCGTGGTCCCCCAACGCCTCGTCGACGACGTCACGCTGCTCGTCGCCCGCACCCGGGCGCTGCCCCCCGACCAGATCGCCACCTGGGACGTGCCCGCCGACCCCGCCCGGGTCGCCGACATCCGCGCCGCCGTCACCCGCAGGCTGAGCGACTGGGACTTGGAGGAGGTCGCCTTCGTCACCGAACTGCTGCTCAGCGAGCTGGTCACCAACGCCATCCGCTACGGCCGCGAGCCCATCCAGGTACGACTGATCCACGACCGCACGCTGATCTTCGAGGTCTCCGACGCCAGCAGCACCGCCCCGCACCTGCGCCATGCCGCCACCACGGACGAAGGCGGCCGCGGCCTGTTCCTCGTCGCCCAGCTCGCCCAGGCCTGGGGCACCCGCTACACCGACCGGGGCAAGGTCATCTGGGCCGAGTGCGCCGTGGAGCAGCCCGGAGACCTTCCGGACCTGTCCGCGAGCTACCTGGCTGACATACCCGCCATCTAGCGACGCGGCTCGGCGAAACCGTGTGTCGGCGGTGCGGCGGCCGGGGCTCAGCTGGTAGGAACGGTGCACCGCGAGAGAGACGGCGCGATCCGGTGGGGCAGCGGCAACGGCCCTTGGCGGCCGAGCCCTGGAGAGGTCCATGCATGACGCTCCCGACGCCACGGTGGGCGACGCCTCGGTGGGCCCGCTCGTCCGCATCCGCGGTCTCGGCAAGCGGTTCGGCGGCACCCGCGCACTGGCCGGGGTCGACCTCGACATCCACCGCGGCAGCGTCCTGGCCCTGCTCGGCCCGAACGGTGCCGGGAAGACCACCCTCATCAAGATCCTCGCCGGGGTCGAACGCGCCGACGAGGGCGAGGTGACGGTGGCCGGCCACCCGATCGGGAGCGAGGCCGCCACCCGGAGCATGTCCTTCATCCACCAGGACCTCGGGCTGGTCGAGTGGATGACGGTTGCCGAGAACATCGCGCTGGGCACCGGCTACCCGCGCCGCCACGGCCTGGTCTCCTGGCGGCGGACCCGGGAGCGCTGCGCCGAGGTCCTCGGGACCGTCGCCGGACACCTGGACCCCGACGCGCGGATCGCCGACCTGGCCCCGGCAGAGCGCTCGCTGGTCGCCGTCGCCCGCGCCCTGGCGAGGCGGGCGGAGCTGATCGTCCTGGACGAGCCGACCGCCAGCCTCCCCACCGCCGACGGCGCCCGGCTCTTCCACGTGCTGCACGCCCTGCGCGAGAGGGGGCACGGCATCGTCTACGTCACCCACCGCCTCGACGAGGTGTACCGGGTCGCCGACACCTTCGCCGTGCTGCGCGACGGCCGCCTGATCAGCTCCGGCCCGCTCGCCGGCCACAGCCCCCGGCGCCTGGTGCACGACATCGTGGGCCGCGAGCCGACCGGCTACCGCCGCGCCGCGACCCCCGGTGGTCCGGTCGTGCTGAGCCTGCACGGCGTACGGACCGAGCACGCCGGACCGGTGAGCCTCGAGCTCCACGCCGGCGAGATCCTCGGGATGGTGGGGCTCACCGGCGCCGGCCACCTCGACCTGGGCCGCGCCCTCGCCGGCGCCCGGCCGATCCGCGCCGGGCACGCCCTGCTCGACGGCAGGCCCTACGCCCCGCGCACGGTCGCCGCGGCCGCCGCCGCCGGCGTCGGCTTCGTCACCGGCAACCGCCAGGAGGAAGGATGCGCACCGGAACTGACGGTCCGTGAGAACTTGCTGGCCAACCCCGGGGTGGGCGACCGGCCGGCGCTGCACTGGATCAGCCCCCGGCGCGAGCGCACCGAGGCCGCCGCCCTGATCGAACGCCTCTCGGTACGCCCCAGGGACGGCGAGGCCCCGATCGCCACGCTGTCCGGCGGGAACCAGCAGAAGGTGATGCTCGGCCGCTGGCTCCGGGTGCGCCGTCGCCTGCTGGTCCTCGAGGAGCCGACCGCCAGTGTGGACGTGGGTGCCAAGGCCGAGCTCTACCGCCTGCTGGACCAGGAGCTGGCCGCCGGCCTCGCGGTCCTGCTCAGCTCCACCGACTTCGAGGAGGTCGCCACCGTGTGCCACCGCGCCCTGGTGTTCGTCCGCGGGAGGGTGACCTGCGAGCTGACCGGCGCGGTCCTCACCGTCGCCGGGCTGACCCGCGCCGCCTCGGCCATGCCCGCCGTCACCGGCGGCGACGTCGACTGAAGCACCAGGACCGATGACCGCAAACCCCTCCCGCCGGTGGCCGCGCGGCCACCACCTCATCGGCACCTACGGTCTGCCGGCCCTCGCCGCCCTGCTGTTCCTGGTCTTCTCCGTGGTGCTGCCGGACACCTTCCCCACCCTGGACAACGTCTCCTCCATCCTCTCGAACCAGTCGATCCCGGCGCTCCTGGCGCTCGGTGCCACGATCCCGGTGGTCACCGGCAAGTTCGACCTTTCCATCGGCTACGGCCTCGGGCTCGCCCACGTCCTGACACTGCAGCTCATCGTGGGCGGCTGGCCCTGGCCCCTCGCCTGCCTAGCGGTGATCATCGGTGGTGCGGCCTTCGGCGTCCTCAACGGCCTGGTCGTCGAGTACGGCCGGATCGACTCCTTCATCGCCACGCTCGGCACCGGCAGCATCCTGTACGCCTTCACCGGCTGGATCACCGGCGGCGCCCGGATCGTCCCCGGCCCGGGCGGCCTGCCCGCAGGCTTCACCGACCTCTACGACTCCAAGTTCCTCGGCCTGCCGGTGTCCGCCTCCTACGTGGTCGTGCTCACCGCCGCGCTGTGGCTGCTGCTGGAACGGCTGCCGCTCGGCCGGTACATGTACGTCATCGGCTCCAACACCCGTGCCGCCGAACTCGTCGGCATCCCGATCCGCCGGTACAGCGTGTACGCCTTCGCCGGATCGGGGCTGGTCGTCGGCTGCGCGGGCGTCCTGCTCGCCGCCCAGCAGCAGATCGGCAACCCGAGCGTCGGCATCGACTACCTGCTGCCCGCCTTCGTCGGCGCGCTGCTCGGCTCGACCGCGATCAGGCCCGGCCGGGCCAACGCCCTGGGAACCGTGGTCGCCGTCGCCGTCCTCGCCATCGGGCTCGCCGGGATCGGCCAACTGGGCGCCGACTTCTGGACCGTCCCGCTGTTCGACGGTGCGGCCCTGCTGGTCGCGGTCGGCCTGGCCGGCTTCTCCGCACGCCGCCGGCTGCGCGCCGACGCCGCCGGGAGCGGGCACACCCCGGCGGACGCCGCCGCGTCCCGGGACGCCCGGTGAACCGCAGGGCCGTCAGGGGCGCTGCCCTGCTGGCCGCGGCCGGTCTGCTGGCCGGCTGCCAGCGCGGTGTGTCGACCGGAACCGGCTCCGCCACCGCGGGGCCGACGAGAGCCGGCTGCCCTGCCGTCGTCGACCGGGCCAAGGCCGACGTCCAGCAGGCCGCGCGGATCGACCTCGCCTGGAACGGCCCCACCAGCGGTCCCGCGGCGGTTCCCGGCAAGACGATCGTCTTCGTGGCCCAGACCATGACCAATCCCGGCGTCGCGGGCGTGGCGAGGGGCGTGATCGAAGCCGCGGCGGTCATCGGATGGAGTGTCCGGGTGATCGACGGGCAGGGCACGCCGGTCGGCATCCAAGCGGCGTTCAGCCAGGCGATCGACCTCAGCCCCTCGGGCATCGTCATCGGCGGCTTCGATCCCACCCTGACCGCGCAGCAGCTGGCGCAGGCCGAAGCGGCGCACCTCCCGCTCGTCGGCTGGCACGCGGAGGCCGCTCCCGGCCCGAGCCAGAATCCCAGACTCTTCAGCAACGTCACCACCAGCGTCACGGAGGTCGCCCGGATCACCGCGGACTGGGTCATCGCGGAGTCCAACGGCAACGCAGGCGTGGTGGTCTTCACCGATGACTCGATCCCGTTCGCCAGGAACAAGTCCGACCTGATCAAGAGCAGTCTCGCGGACTGTCCCGGCGTCAGGCTGCTGGCCTCCGCGAACATTCCGATCGCCGACGCCAGCGGCCGTACGCCCCAGGAGGTCTCCTCGCTGCTCGCCCGCTTCCAGGGCCAGTGGACCTTCTCCGCCGCGATCAACGACCTCTACTTCGCCGATGCCGCACCGGCCCTGCGCGCGGCCGGCAAGCCGGGTGACGGCGCGCCGTTCAACATCGGCGCGGGCGACGGCGACCCCTCGGCCTTCCAGCGCATCCAGAGCAGGCAGTTCCAGGCCGCCACCGTCCCCGAGCCGCTCACCGAACAGGGCTGGCAGATCGTCGACGAGTTCAACCGCGCCTTCGCCGGCGAAAGCGCCAGCGGATACGTCGCACCGGTCCACATCGCCACCGCCGCCAACAGCGCCGGGGTCACCGCCTGGGACCCGCCGGGCTACCGCGAGGCCTACCGCAGGATCTGGGAACGGCCGGCAGCCGGCGGGGTGCGGTCGGGTGAATGACCGGGCCGGGTTGCACTCCGGGGCGGCGGGGCGGGCACGGATGGGGCCCGAGTCCCAGCCGGGCGCAGCGACGGCCCGGACCGGCGGTGCCGGTCCGGGCCGTTGGGCTCGGGCTCCCGCTCGCGGCACCGGGGCCGCCGTCGGGACTCAGGCGCGGGCGTCGGAGCGCGGCCGTTCCAGGGTGAAGGCGTCCACCGGGGTCAGGTCGCCGTGCGGGCCGTCGAAGGTGTAGTAGGTGACCCGCATCCGGGTGCGGCCGCTCCGGCGGTCGCCGGGGTCGACGTCGAACGCGGCGAAGCCGTGGGTGTGACGGCGATCCTGGACCGAGGCCCAGGGGGCGTCCTCGGTGACCCAGACCGGATCCCGGTGGCCCGCCAGGTAGTTGCCCACCTGGTCGCCGAGCGAGACGATGACCCGGCCGTACGGCTTGTCGAAGAGGTCGTTCTGGGAGGTGGCGAAGTTGCCGCCGGCACCGATGACCATGTGGACGGTGCCCCGGCCGGTGTCGATCACGTCGGTCCGGGTCGACACCGGGATCGGGGTGCGGGTCTCGTTGGGGAGGGCGCCGCGCACGGGGTGCGAGCGCTCGTAGTGGTGTTCGTGGCCGCTGACGACGAGGTCGACGCCGTAGCGGTCGAAGAGCGGGCCCCAGGAGCTGCGCACGCCCAGGTCGCTCCCGCTGCCGGACTTGGTGCTTGAGATCATCGGCTGGTGCATGCAGACCACGATCCAGTCGATCGACCGGTTTGCCCGCGTTGACCCCAATTCGTCTTCGAGCCAGTCCCGTTGGGCTCCGCCGGAGTAGCCGTGCACATAGCTGTCACCGGCGTCCTGGATGGCGACGTCGTCGTTGGCGAGCGAGATGAAGCGGACCGCGCCGACCGTGAAGGCGTACCACATGCCCAGGGTCTCCTGGTCGAAGGAGGCGGCGGAGTGGGGGAGTTCGAAGTAGGTCTGGTAGCCCGAGGCGCCGATCGGGCCGTTGCCCTGTTCGTTCTCGTGGTTGCCGGCGCAGGGCATCCAGGGGCGCAGCCGGGCGGAGCGGCTGTTGCTGATGAACCAGTCGGCCCAGGTCGCGGTGCGGCTCTGGCCGAAGCGGGGGCTGGCGGCCGCGTAGCAGAGGTCGCCGTTGACCAGGTTGAAGAGAGGGCCGACCCGTTCCACCGCCGCCACGATGTCCGCGGAGGCGGCCGAGCCCACCTGGCTGCTGGTGTAGAGGGGGTAGCCCCCGGTGGGCGAGGGGACGCCGGGCGGCAGGTCGACCGTCCTGCGGAGGTTGGGGGTGGCCTGGTCGCCGAAGCTGGTGAAGGTGAAGGCGGCGCGGCCGCGCGGGGCGGTGGTGAACGATCCGGTCTCCGGGGCGGTGCCGTCGTGCCCGGCGGTGTACAGGTAGGTGGTCGCCGGGCGGAGCCCGGTGAGGCGGGCGTGGTGGACGTGCACCTCCTCCCTGGTGACGGCGTCGCGGTACGTCCTGGTCTCGGCGGTGACGGTCCGGCCGAAGCCGCCGTCGGGGGAGCCGAGCCGGACCTGCGGCTGGCGGACCGACTGCGGGGTGATCCAGGAGACGGTCATCTCGGTGGCGGGGTCGGTGCCGAACTGCAGGTGGAGCCCGTTCACGCTCGGCGCGCCGAGCCGGTGCGGGCGGGACTGGAGTAACGGGCCCGGCGGGGCGGCCGGTTCGGCGGCGGAGGCCTCCGTGGACCCGCCGACCAGCAGGGCGGCGCCCGCCGCCGACGAGCCCTTGAGCACCGATCTGCGTGCGATCGCCATGGACGACCCCTCCCCGACGGGATGTTGGTGGCGAGCACAGTACCGGCAGGAGCGCGCTCGGAGTAGATCTGCGACGACCTTTGTGGCACTGGACATGACATGCAGTTGGATGGCGGCCGTCAGGTTCGCCGAGCTCCGGGTTGGAAATCGTACAGGAATCAACATTCCGGAAATCTTCGATTGTCCGACCGGCTGAGCATCAACTTGTTGTGACCTTTGCCACAACTTGACCTGCCGGCGCAGTTTCATCGGGTGGGATTTTTATGGCCGAATCAATCCATAGTGACCGAATGTCATATGACTATTCGTCAGAAGTCCAGATGTGATGGCAATATGTGTGTAGCCGTACCACCTTCTGGCCTGGTGCACACTGATCGTGTACACGATGACGAATGGCTGAACTGTGCGCATTCCCCGTTCGGATCGCAACGAAGCGACCACGCGGCCTTGCCTCGCAGGCAAAAAGCTCACCCTCCAGGAGTTCTCCCAGCTCGCCGGCAACGTCGGGGGCTATCCCTATGTGAAAATCGTGCTCGACCGCGCCGAGTCGGTGCTCCACTTCATCGACAGTGCGGACGGCACCCTCCACGTCCGCTACATCGCGTGCGAGATACTCGGCATGTCGATCGACGAGTTGGCCCGCGGGCTCGATTCGTTCAACGACGACGTCTACCGGAATCCCGACCGCCGCTTCTATCTCGGCACCCTCGCCCTGCACACCCGGCAGGACCCGGAGAGTGGCCACGCGGCGGACGGTTTCCTGTCGTTGGAGACCGTCGACGTCGACACCATGTCCCAGGACATGCTGCGGTTCTTCTACCACAGGGTGCGCGACCACATCGACCCGTCGCTCCCGCTGGTCCTCAAGCCGGCCAATCACCGGCAGGAGGGCTACGTCGCCCGGATCCCGGAGACCGAGATGCCGCGCGTCCTGTCCCACGAGCTCTACTCCACGGCCTCCTTCGTGCCGCTGAACCCCGGGACGGCCCACGGGCGGCTGCGGGTGTTCCGCTCCGAGGAGGAGTACCGGGCCGACCCCGAGCCGCTGGAGTGGCACGACATCGTGGTGATGCCCAAGGTCCCCGAGGACATCCCCCGGGTGTCCGGCATCATCCACACCGAGCACACCACCCCGCTCTCCCACATCAACGTGATGGCCGCCGGGTGGCAGATCCCCAACGCCGTGGGCACCGGAGCCGTCGACCGGATCGACCGCGCCGGGCTGGCCGGCCGATGGGTCCACTACCGGGTCGACGCCGACGGCTCCGACCTCCTGCTCGAAGCCGCGCCGCCGCGCCGCGGCGGCGTTCGGCCGACGCCGCCGGCCGAACGCGTCACCGTGGACCGGCCCGACCTCGCGCCCACCCCGATCACCCCCCTGTCCGAACTGCGCGCGGGCGACCACGTCCGGTTCGGCACCAAGGCCGCCAACCTCGGTGAACTCACCCACCTGCTGCAGCACGGCTCACCGCGCTGGCTCGGCTTCTACCGCGTCCCCCGGCCGCCCCGGGACAACCTGCTGCGCTACCTGGCCCGGCAACTAGGCGTCCCGGAAAGCGCGGACGACACCGAGCTGAGCGCTGCCGCACAGCACCTGGTGAAGGAGCACACCCAGGTGCCGCGCGGGATCGTGCTGCCGTTCTCGCTCCAGCAGCGCTTCCTCGACTCCTCCGCGGAGCTCCAGGACGCCCTCGGCCGGCTCGACTCCGCACTGCGGACCGGGACTTCCCGGATCGAGGGACTCTGCCTCGAAACGCAGCGGCTGATCCGCACCACCCCGCTGCCCGACCCGATCCGGACCGAGATCGACCGGGCGGTCGACCGGCACCTGTACGGCGTACCCGTCCAGGTCGTCCGCAGCTCGTCCAACGCCGAGGACCTGCCCGGCTTCTCCGCCGCCGGACTCTACGAGTCGGTGGCACACCGCACCGGCACGGACTCGGTCCTCGCCGCGGTGCGGGAGGTCTGGTCCTCGCTGCTCTCGCCGCGCGCCGTGCTGCTGCGGCACCAGGCGGGCATCCCCCTGGACCACTGCCGGATGGGCGTGATCATCCAGGAGCAGGTCGGCGCCACCACCGGCGGCGTCCTGGTCACCTGCAACCCGCTGAGCCCGCAGGACTTCCGCAACGTCTACCTCAACATCTCGCCGCACTCGGTGACCGAGGTGGTCTCCGGCCAGGGCGCCCCGCTCCAGTACCTGTGCAACACCATGGAGGGCGGCAGCCGCACGGTCTCGCTGGGCTCGGCCGCCGCCGACCTGGAGACCGCGACCAAGGACCTCCTGGGCCGGCTGGCCCTGATCAGCCGGCTGCTGCAGTCGCACTTCTCGCCCGACGAGAGCTACGCCGCCCCGGTCGACATCGAGTGGGCGATCGAGGGCGACCGGATCAGCCTGCTGCAGCTGCGCCCCTTCAGCACCGCCGGATGACGCGGCCCGAGTGAACTTCCGTCAGGAGATAGTACGTTGAACAGGATTCTGTACGTCTACGTCAAGGGCGGCGCCCCGCTGGAGTACGCCTTCCCGCGCATCGCCGCCTGCGGGGAACTGCACGTACTCGCGCTGGCTCCGCTGCCCACGACCGCGGAGGAGGTGTGGCGGCCCAGCTGTACCAGCATCGAGCTGCTGCTCGAGGCGCCGCGCGGCGACGACCTGGTCGAGCTGATCGTCGAGTACGCGAAGGCGATCGGGGCCGACGCGGTGCTGACGCTCTCGGAGTTCGCGGTGCTGGCCGTCGCGCACGCCGCGAGCCGGCTCGGCCTGGCGGGTGCCGGCGAGGGGATCATCCGCGCCAGGGACAAGCGGTTGATGCGGGAGGCGTGGGCCGCCGCCGGGGTGCCGATACCCCGGTTCCGCCGGGTCGACAGCCTCGCGGACCTGAACGCCGCGCTGACCGAGTTCACACCCCCGCTGCTGCTCAAGCCGGCCTGGGGCGCCGGGTCGGTCGCCCAGATCGTGCTGGACTCGGCCGAGGACGCCGTCCCGGCGTGGACCGAGATCGAGCGTGGCCTCGAGGCCGGCAGCCGGGTCGGGATGAACGAGCTCCACGCCGCGGACACCGACCGGGACCGGCTGGTGGAGGAGATCGCCCAGGGCTCCGCCGAGGGCTGGTACCGGGAGCCCGGCTACGGCGACTACGTGAGCGTGGAGGGGATCGTCGCGGACGGCGTCTACCATCCGCTGGCCATCACCGCCAAGCTGCCGACCGTTCCGTCCTTCGTCGAGGTGGCCAGCACCTCGCCCTCCGTCATGCCGGTGCCGCTGCAGCGCCGGATCGAGGAGGTCTCGCGGCAGGCCGTCGACGCGCTCGGACTGGAGAACTGCGGTACCCACACCGAGCTCAAACTGATGAAGAACGGCGAGCTGGTGGTCATCGAGACCGCGGCCCGGTTCGGCGGCCTGCTGACGACCAGGCAGGTCCACGAGGTGTTCGGGCTCGACCCGATCGGCATGCTGGTCCGGCAGTTGCTGGGCGAGCGGGTCGAGTTCCCCGGGGCCATGCTGACCGACGGTGTCCGGGCCGCCGCGTCGGTGGCCGTTGTCCCGGCCGACGCGGCCGGAGTGCCCTGGCGGACCAGGCCGGTCTGGAACCCGCAGGCGGTGGACTGGCAGAGCATGCTCTCACCGGGCAGCACCATCGAGGCCGTCCCCGCCTTCGCCATGCCGGCGGGTCAGCGGGTACCCGCCTTCGATCCCTCTGCGGGGTCGCGAAACTGGCTCGGGGTCTACCTGCTGAGCGCGGTCGACGCCGCCACCCTGCACCACGACTGCAACGCCGTGCTGAACGGTCTGGAAGCCGCCCTGCACCGGGCCGCCGGCTGATCCCGCCTGTCGATTACCGAGGTTCTCTCATGCGTGTACTGTTCGCCGGCGCACCCGGCGTCGGCCATCTCTTCCCGTTGGTCCCGCTGGCCAGAGCGATGCGCGAGCTGGGCCACGAGGTCGCGGTGGCCTCGATGGACGGCGGCGAGCCGGTCGCCGCGTCCGGGCTGCCGTACCTGCCCCTCGCCCCGGGGGTGGACTGGCGCAAGGA
Organism: Kitasatospora sp. NPDC032150; assembly: GCF_055579945.1. Taxonomy (NCBI): domain Bacteria; kingdom Bacillati; phylum Actinomycetota; class Actinomycetes; order Kitasatosporales; family Streptomycetaceae; genus Kitasatospora; species Kitasatospora sp. NPDC032150. Next base: position 80,894 of record NZ_JBVIMH010000028.1, read on the forward strand.
GATCCGGGAGGCCGGCCGCACCCGGCGGCCCGACCTGATGGGGCGGGTGGTCGAGACCAATGCGGCCGACCGCGAGGCGTTCGTCCCGCTGGCAGCCCACGTCAACAGTGCGGTGGCCGACGCCACCGTCGAACTCGCCGCGCGGTGGCGGCCGGACCTGGTGGTGTACGAGTACCTGTTCCCGGTGGCCCTGCTCGCGGCGACCAGCCTGGGCGTGCCCGCGGTCCAGCACGACCTGGGGTTCGTCCGCACCCCCAGGCTGCGTGCGTTGATGCTCGCGGAGATGGCGGAGACCTTCGCCCGGCACGGAGTCGACCGGCTGCCCGAGCCGGTGGACACCATCGACCTGGCACCGCCGAGCATGGCCGGGGGAGAGCGGTACGGCTGCGCGATGCGGCCCGTCGCCTACAACGGGGAAGGGACACTGCCCGAACGCCTGGCCGCGCCCGCCCACCGTCCGCGCGTCGCGGTGACGCTGGGCACCGTACCGCCCAAGACCGACGGCCTGACCAGGATCGAGCGGGTGATCGCTGCGGCCGCCGAGATCGACGCGGACTTCGTGCTGGCGACCGGTGAGCTCGACCTCAGCACACTCGGCACGTTGCCTGACAACGTCCGCTCGTACGGATGGGTGCCGTGGCGGGCGCTGCTGGACACCTGCGCGGCCGCGATCCACCACGGCGGCAGCGGTACCGCGCTCGCCGCGCTGGACGCGGGCATCCCGCAGCTCGCGCTGCCCGACGGGTCCGACCGCTTCATCAACGCGGAGGCGGTGCGCGAGCGGGGAGCCGGGCTGAGCGCCGGCGCCGAGGAGATCGGGCCGGCGCTGCTGGACCGGCTGCTCACCGACGAGGCACTGGCCCGGACCGCGCGCGGGGTCAGCTCCGAGATCTCGGCGATGCCGAGCCCGGCCGCGGTGGCGGCGCGGCTCTCCGGCGCAGCCGGCAGCGCCGGTCTCGCCGCTGTCTCCCGCGCCGTCGGCTGAGGCAGGGCGTCGGCCGGTCACGGTCACGGCAGTCGCGAACGCAGGGCCCGGGTCGCCCAGTCGAACTCCGGCACCGGGCTCTGCGGGGCGGGCCAGCCGTTGACCACCGCGAGCAGTCGCAGGTACTTCTCCCGGCGCGGGTCGTTCGCGTTCTCCAGCCACTCCAGCCACTCCAGCAGCCGCGGGTGGGGTGCCGAGCCGTCGAGGCGGCCGAAGGCCCGCGTGTAGTGGGCCGTGAGTCCCGTGCATCATGGCACCGCGTCACCCGCCCGTCGTGCGAGCGACACCGGCCCCGACCTTGAAGGCCCGACCCCAGGTCGGAACGTACGTGCAGTGGGCTGATGTCAATTCACATCGGGCTGAACCGCGGCCGGCTGATGCCGGTCGAAGCCGTCCGGTTCGACGCGCTCCGGCCCGACGGGCGGACCCTTCGTCTCCGGGCACGAGCCGGGCGCTATGGTCCGTACGGACACTGGAGGCTGAGGAGAGGCCGGTATGACCGAGGTATCGACGGTGGCGACGCGGGACGCCGGACGGTCGGAACGCACGACCGGCCGACTCGGACGGCGTGGGCTGCTCGGCGGGCTGGCCGCTGCCGTCCCGCTGCTGCTGGCGGGCTGCTCCTCGCACAGCGGCAAGGGCGGAAAGGCCTCGTCCGAGGCGAGTTCGTCGGGCAAGGGGGCGTCAGGTACGGCGTCGGCGGCGGCCGCACCGTCCGGCGGCGGTGACGGTGACGTGTTCGCGATGATCATCAGGCATGGAGAGAAGCCCGATGGCAGCCGGCCCGGGATCGACGAGAACGGCCACCAGGACAGTCACTCCCTCACCGAGCGAGGCTGGGCCCGCGCCAAGGCCCTGTCGCAGCTCTTCGACCCGCCGCAGGGCCAGCCGCTCAAGCCGGGCCTGGCCCGCCCGGCCAGGATCTTCGCCGCGACCGACCAGGGGCCCAAGGCCGGAGCGCACCGGATGCGGCAGACCGTCACCCCGCTGGCCGAGGCACTCGGTCGGCAAGTGGACCTCACGTACGCCGAGTCCCAGGAAGCCGACCTGGCCAAGGCCGTCCTGGGTATCTCCTCGCCCGTCCTGATCTGCTGGGAGCACTCCCGGATCCCGCACATCGTCAAGGGCCTCGGCGCCGAGCACTCCGGTGTTCCGGGGACCTGGCCGGACCGCTTCGACCTGGTCTGGGTCCTCACCCGGACATCGGGCAAGTGGACGTTCCGCGAGGTCCAGCAGCACCTCCTGGACGGGGACGCCTGACGCCCGGGCCCGGCCGCGATGGCCGTCGCCCGGGGAGCCGGTGCCGGCCGCGTCGGCGTGCCAGCGGGTACGGGCGGCTCAACTCCCCGTCTGCTGCTGGGCGTCGTGTGCCAGCAGCGCGACGTACAGGGACGCGAACTGCTCCAGATCGTCCAGGTCCGTACCGAGCAGCAGCTCGATGTTCCGCAGCCGGCGGTACAGGGCGGGCCTGCTGATGTGGTGCTCCTGGGCGGTCATCGACTTGTTCCGGCCGGTGCGGAGGTAGCCGCGCAGCACGTCCAGCAGCTCGGGGCGACCGAGGAGCGGGCCCAACTCCCGTTCGATGAAGGCCTGCAGCTCCGGCTCGTCACGCAGCAGGCGGACCAGTCCGCGCAGCCGTACGTCCCGCAGCCGGGCCACCGGGCCGGCCGGAGGAGCGGCCAGTGCGGCGTCCGCCACGTGTACGGCCTCCAGGAAGGAGCGGCGCACCTCGTCCAGGACGGGGCAGGCGAAGCCGGCACCCGCGGCGGCCTCCGAGCCCAGTTCGCCGAGCCGTTCGTGCACCCGTTCGGCGAAGCGGGACACCTCGGCATCGACGTCCTGCCCGTCGGGAACACTCAGCAGCACCGCTGTCGCATCCGGGCCGATCCGGGCCGCGAGACCGGCCGATACCCGCTCGGGAGCCCGGCGGCCGTCGGTCCGCCGGTTCGCGTACGCCGCGGGCCGGCCGTCCGCGAGCGCGCGCTCGACCGACCCGTGCACCGCCGCCGAAGCACCGGCCCGGCGCGGCCGGAACACCACCGGGACGAACCGGCGCCGATCGACCGGAAGCCCGGCCGCCCGGACGCGGGGCAGCAGTTGCTCGGGACGGGCGGTCCCCGAGGCCAGGTCGGTCAGCAGCGCCTCGGCCGCCTGGTCCTCCCAACAGTGCGCCCGTCCGTCCTCGGTAGCACCGGGACGGTCGGAGAGCAGCCGGTGCACCGCCAGTGCCTCGGCCGCCAGCTGCGCCAGCATCCGGCCGGCCTCGGCCGGTCCCGGGTGGCCGAAAAGCGCCAGTTGACCCCACTGCCGGCCGCGCGCCTCCAGGCGGGCGACCACCCAGCCGTCCGGCCCGACCGTGACCGGGCCGCCGGCCTCCGGCACATTGGGGGTCTCCGGGACAGGGCAAGGCCGGTGACTCCGGCCGGCCTCCGGGGGACGGTCCGGGGGCGCAGGTGCGAGAAGGCCGGCGATCTGGCGTGAGACCCGTTCCCAGTCGCGCAACAGGTCGTCCAGCGCGCCCCGTTCACCCGCCGTCGCCAGCACCCGGTGCGCGAGGTTCGCCACCACCACGGGGCCACCGCTGTAACCCGCGATCTCGTCCAGCAACCGCTGCAGTGGGACCCCGGAGAGATTGAGCGCGGTCAGCGAGCTGCGCATCCGCTCGGACAGGTCCAGCGCCGCGAACCGGCCGTGCACCAGCCGCGCGTGCACCTCCTCGGTCAGCCGGGCGAACGGCGCCGGCCGGTGCAGCACGATCAGCGGTATCCCGCACTGCTCGGCGGCCCGCCGCATCACCTCGGGAGTCGTGCGGAACGCCCGACCGAGACCGAGTACCACCGCTGCCGCGTCGGCCCGCCGCATCGACTCGACGTACTCCACCTGCGCACGCTCGTCACCGGCCAGCAGCAGACCGGTGGTCAGCACCATCTCGCCCCCGGCCAGCATCACCGCCACGTCCGGCGCCTCGGCCACGTGCAGCCAGCGCACCGGCCGCTCAAGCCGATCCGGACAGGCCACCACCTCGGCGGCCCACTGCGTCACCAACTCCAGCCGCAGTACGTCCCGCACGGTCAACCGCGCCGCCGGGGGCGGTTCCGTGTTCAACGGATCTCCGCTCGCAAGATCTCCCCTTTCGGTGGAGCGGGAGTCTAGAGCGTCCGGCGCGCGGAGGTGAGAGGTCGGGCGTGGCATTCGCGGGCGGGGGTGGGCTTTCGATGGCGGGAAGCGATATTTCGGTTGTGGCTGGGGTCCGGCTTCGGGAATGATCGGGCGCGTGTGCGACGTGAGCAGGAAGGGCGCTTACCGCCCCGGAGCATGAGGCGCGCGGCCGTTAAGCGCGCGGCCGTGGAGGGCGCACGCCGCCAGGTGGGTGGTTGTCACATGCATCGTCGTGAAGCGTGTGGTCGTGAGGCTGGGACAAGAGGCATCCGGCTGACAGCTTCGAGACCGTACTGCTGCGCCGCAGTGATCCAAGGGCGGGCCCGCGAGCTCTGTCACCTCATCTGTTACCCGTCACCTGTCACCCGTCACCTGTGCCTGCCGATCCGCCGCAGGCTCTCACCCCATCCCAGGAGGAACCGCTAGATGACGACTGCGCTGGTCAAGGCCCAGGAACTGCTCCAGGCCGGAGACGTCTCCGGCGCCATGCGTGAACTCAGCTCGAGTGCAGATGAGTTGACCGCCAGGGCGGCCGCGCCGCTGGTCGAGCAGCTCGCCCGCGCAGTCGGCTTCGAGGACCTGGCCGAGGCGGCGAGTGTGCTCGCCGCGACCTCGGAGCGGGCGCCCGCACCCGAGCGTGCGCTGGCCTGCTACAACTACGGCTACGCCTGCATCGAGCGCGGTGTGTCCTCCCTGGCCGTGCGCGCTCTCGCCGAGGCGCTGCCACTGACGTCGGCCGAACCGCAGCGGGGCCTGTTCGGCCGCAGGCGCCCCGAGGGACCGTCCCTCCGAGCCGTACTGACCGAGCTGGCGGTCGCCCTGGAGGACGGAGGGCGGCATGGCGAGGCGGTCGAGCTGCTGGCACGCCATGACGCCGTCCTGGCGCACTGGCCGGACCGCTACCTGCTGGTCCGCAACGCCCTGACGGCCGGTGATCTGGAGCGCGCCGAGCGTGAGTTCGCCCTGTTGGCCGCGCCGGACGAGGAGCACTGGCAGGCCGCCGCAGACCGGATCAGCCGCGCCCTCGGCCGGGCCGAAGCCGCCCGGGAGGCCGGCCCGCTCGACTTCCGGAACCTGCGCGCCTGGCACTACGTCCTGACCGGCGGTCTGCTCGGCACGCTCTCGCCGTACGGCTTCACGGCCGGGATGACGGGTCGTTACGCATACCTCTCCGACAGCTACGGGCAGTGCCGGGCCGGACTGGAGCGGCTGGCGCTGATCCTGCGGGCAACCGGCCGGCAACCCCGTACGGTCTCGCTGCTGCCGGACCGCGCCAGTCGGATCCTCGGAGTCGCGGCCGCCCGGTTGCTCGACCTGCCCGCCCAGCCGTACCGGCCGGGCACGCCCGACACGGTCGTCGTGGCGTACGACCTGACCGAGGTGGACGAGGAACTGCTCGCGGAGCTGTACGAACGGGCTCCCGGCGAGGTGCTGTACGAGCACGCGACCTGCTGGACGGCGCCTCCGGCGGTCTCTGCGGACGTCAGCACGCTGCTGGCGCAGCTGGTGGTCGAACCCTGGGGCGAGCGGACCCACTTCTCCGAGGGCGGTGAGCCGTCGCGGCTGCCGGCCGACGAGCGGCCCGCCGAGGAGATCGCGGCGGAGATCTGCGCCGCCGACCCGACCCCGGACGCGGGGGACGGCGAGTCCCCGGAGGACTCGGACGAGGTCCTGGCGGCCTTCGCCACCGCTGTGCGGGAGCGCTGGCTGGACGGAACGCGTGACCGCTCCCGCTTCCCCGGTCCGGTGCCCAGCTCCCGGTTCCTCTGATGCTCCTGGTGCTCGGCGTCGGAGGTCCGGCGTTGAGCACCGGTGCCCGGCCACGGGATAGTCGTCCGGCACAGCGCGTTCGGTGTGGCGGGTCGGGCATGGCGCGTCCGGTGTGGCGCGTTGGGTGTGGCGCGTTCGGCCGGGCGCTGAGGGTACGGGAGGCGTCTAGGAGACGTGCGGGGCGCGAAATCCGGGGTGCACGCGCCGGGGTGTACCTGGTGTGTACGCCCCGGCCTTGCACCCTGGCGCGGTTTTGCTTGCAGCTGGGCATCCGGCGCCGGTGCGGTACGGCACTATGCCTTCGCCGTGGTCTTGCAGGCCGCGTGAAGGGTGGGACGCCGCGCGTGCTCGCGGCCGGGCCTGGGGGTGTGCGTCGCCCGGTGCGCGCGTGTGCCGCGACGCACATTGCCCGCCCGCCACCGGGGATGACAGAGTGCGGGCCATGGTCACGTCCTCAGTTCCCGAGCAGCAGGTCCTCACCCCCGCCGCCGTCTTCGACTGGCTCGACGAGGCGGCCGAGCTCCGGGCCAGAGCCGGGCTGACCCGCACCCTGCGCAGCCGGCCAGCCGAGGACCCCGTACTGGACCTGGCGAGCAACGACTACCTCGGACTCGTCCACCACCCGGCCGTGACCCGGGCCGCCGCCGATGCCGCGATGCGCTGGGGCGGCGGCTCGACCGGCTCCCGGCTGGTCACGGGCACCACCGAGCTGCACACCGAACTGGAGCGGGAACTGGCCGAGTTCTGCGGCTTCGAGGCGGCGCTGGTCTTCTCCTCCGGGTACGCGGCCAACCTCGCGGCCCTCACCGCGCTCACCGACCCCGACACGCTGATCGTCTCCGACGCGTACAACCACGCCTCCCTGATCGACGGCTGCCGCCTCTCCCGCAGCGACGTCCACCGTGCCCCGCACGGCGACCCGGCAGCCGTGGCCGAGGCGCTCGCCACCCGAACCCACCGCCGGGCACTGGTGGTCAGCGACACCGTCTTCTCGGTGGACGGCAACGCAGCCCCGCTCGCCGGTCTGGCCTCCGCCGCCCGCGCACACGGGGCCGCGCTGCTGGTGGACGACGCGCACGGGCTCGGCGTACTCGGTCCCGGCGGCAGCGGCGCGCCGGCCGAGGCCGGGCTCTCGGGCCGGCCCGACGTGGTCGCCACGGTCACCCTCTCCAAGTCGCTCGGCTCCCAGGGCGGCGCCGTGCTCGGACCCCGGCGGGTGATCAGACACCTCGCCGAGACCGCCCGCACCTTCATCTTCGACACCGGTCTCGCCCCCGCCGCGGTCGGCGCCGCGCTCGGCGCGCTGCGCCTGCTGCGTGCCGAACCGCAGCGCGCCGACCGTGCCCGCGAAGTCGCCCGGACCCTGGCGGACCGGCTCACCGCCGTCGGTCTGCGGGCGAGTACACCGGACGCCGCCGTGGTCTCGGTCCGCGCCCCGGGGCCGGAGGCCGCCGTCCAATGGGCCGCCGACTGCCGCACCGCCGGACTCGCCGTAGGCTGCTTCCGTCCCCCGTCGGTCCCGGACGGCATCTCCCGCCTGCGCCTGACGGCCCGCGGCGACCTGACCGATGACCAGATCTCCCAGGCCGTCGAGATCGTCAGGGCTACGGAGCCCGTAGAGGAGTAGCGGCTGCGGCGCCGCCGGCCTGGCGAGGATGCCGCAGCCCGGTCGGGCGGTCGTCCTGCAGGTCTTCTCGGGTCCAGGTCCCTGGACGCCCCTGTACCTGGGTACAGGGGCGAGGGTGGTGCAGGCCCTACCAAGAAGAGTGGTGGCCGCACTATCGAGCGGCAGACGGCTGGTCAACAGACTTGTGCCATGGTCCGAAAGTTGATCCTGCCCTCCGCTCTGGTTTTCTCGCTGGCCGCTCCGGCAGCCCTCACCGCGGCGGCCGCCGCACCGGCAGTACCCGTCGCCCAGACCGTCGAGCAACGCTCGTCCGGGCAGCTCTCGTCCGAACTGCCCTCGTCAGGGTTGCTCGCATCCGGGCAGCGCCCGGTGGAGCAGCGGTCCGTTCAGGCGCACCCGGCCGGGCCGCGCCCCGCCGCGCAGCAGGCGCGGCTCACCCTGCCCTCGCCCACCGGGTCGCACGAGCTCGGCACGGTCTCCCTGGACCTGGTCGACACCTCGCGGCCCGACCCCTGGGTGACCACGGTCCCGCACCGTGAACTGATGGTCAGCGTGGTCTATCCCGCAGTCCAGACAGGTCGCTATCCGGTGGCCCCGCAGCTCGACCCCGGAACAGCCGCCGCCTTCGACACGTTCACGGGCAACCGGAACTACGGCATACCGGTCGGCACGGTGGACTGGGGCGCCACACTCACCCACGCACACCGGGGCGCACCGGCCGACACCCGCGGCGGGCCGCTGCCGGTGGTGCTATATTCCCCGGGCGCCGGGGATCCGAGGTCCTGGGACACCACCCTGGTCGAGGATCTCGCAAGCCGGGGCTATGTGGTGGTGACCATCGACCACACCTACGAGTCCCCGGCCGTTCGCTTCCCGGACGGCTCGGTGCGCACCACGGTCCTCACCGACGAGTTGATCCAGAGGACGATCCGGGACGGCGGGATGCAGGCGCTGGCGCAGAAGACGATCGACACCCGGGTCGCCGACACCCGCTTCGTGCTCGACCGGCTGGCCACCCCCGGTACGCTTCCGCCGGACTTGGCCAAGCTCGCCGATCTGAACCGGATCGGCATGTTCGGCCATTCGGCGGGCGGCTACACCGCGGGCGAGACCATGCATGACGACAAGCGGATCAAAGCCGGCGTCAACATGGACGGCCCGCTCGGTACCAACCTGGACGACGGCGGCCCCAACCTCGCCCCGGTCGCCGTGGACGGGCTGGACCGGCCATTCCTGCTGATGGGCAGCCAGGCGAGCGATCACCACACCTTCCGCTCCTGGGAGGCATTCTGGGACAACACCCCGGGATGGCACCGCGATCTGCACCTGCGCGGCACCAAGCACGGCTCCTACACGGACGCCGAGCAACTGCTGCCGCAGATAGCCCAGCAGACCGGGCTGTCCGCCGACGCCCTCCAGGGGGAGATCGGCTGGTCAGCGCCGGGGCCGGTGCTGACCACCCAACAGACCTACCTCGCCGGCTTCTTCGACCGCTGGCTGAAGCATCGTGACGCCGGCCTGTTCGACAGGCCCGCCGCCTCGCCCGGCAGCTTCATCCCGTAGGAGCGGCCCGAGGGCTGATCTCCAACTCGCCGTCCGCCGTCGAGTTCCGGGATCCGGGTTCGCCGGCTCGGATCACCGGGCCCTGCGGGCTCCGAGCATCAGGGCTGCCGGCTCCGATCAGCAGATCCGTCGGCTCCGATCACCGGTCCCGTGTCCGCCGCTCCGCTCCGCCCCGCCGAGAGGTCTCGTAATGGCCAGTTCTGTACCGAAGCCCGGAAGTGCCGGGGGAGATGTGCGAGACCTCAGCCCGTGCGGTGGACCAACAGGGCCTCGGAGCCGACCGGGCGGTATCCGGCGGCCTGGAAGGTGCGGACGCTGGTCGCGTTGCCCGGCGCCTGCTGCGACCAGAGGTGCTCGCCTTCCGGCAGCAGGTGCCGGGCCGTCACCGCCAGCGCCCGGCCGAGTCCGCGGCCCCGGAACTCCGGGTCGACCTCGATCGCCACCTCCCAGCGCCCGGCCACGCCACGCCCGAGCACCAGCACTCCACCCGGTGTGGTCCAAACCCGGACATCGTCACGGAAGAGCAGCGCGCGGACGACGCGCGGATGCTCGCGGTCCTCGATCGGCACGACGGGGAGCGGCGGTTCTCCGGGCAGCCGGTCGGCCACGGTCAGCAGATCGATCGTGTTGATCACACGACCGGTCCGCGCTGAGAAGGCGTTCAGGAAGAACGGAGACATCGGCGCGGCCAGCGGATCCGCCGGGGAGGCGGCGATCGTCTCGCGCACCCAGTCCGGATCCTCCCGGGTGAACACCACCGTATGGGCGCTGAACGCGACCACACCCGCCTCGCGTTCGTCCGGCTGCGGAACCACCGTCACCGACCCGTCGGCGGGCGGGAACACGCCACCAGCGGCCTCGGCCAAGATCTTTCCTATCATGCCCACACCCTACGACCCGCTTCCCTCGACCCCGAGCCCGTACCCAGCTTCCCCGTCGGCCCCTACTTCCCGGCTGGAGGTGACCGGCCGTGGCGGGCCGGCGGCGACCGACGCCGGCGCTCGACCCGGACCAGGGGGAAGCGACGGCGCGCACCGCTTCCTCGGCGCCATGTTCGCCCAGACCGAGATGGAGGTCATCCTGCGTACCGTGCTCCGGCACGTCGCCCTGTGACCCCGGTCCGGGCTCCCCGTACGGCCCGGAGCCTTCCCGGACGCCGCCCGGACCGGAGACGCATCATGATGGTGCCGGGCCACCCGTCCCCAGGCCGAAACAGCCACCCGCCGCCACCGGAGTGACACGATGACCGACGAGACCGCACCCTTGCGCATCCTGACGGTCTGCCTGGGCAACTACTGCCGATCACCGTTCGCCGCCGCGGTGCTCGCCGCGCGAGGAGGGCCGGTGCTGACCGTCCGCTCGGCCGGCCTGCTCGCCAAGTGGGAGGGCGAGTCCGCCCACCCCTTCATGATCGCGGCGGCCGCCCGGCTCGGCTACGACCTCACCGCCCACCGCGGCGTGCGGGTCAGTGCCGAACTGCTGGACTGGGCTGACCTGGTGCTCGCCATGGACACCGCCGTACTGGACGCGCTACGCGACCGCGCCGGCGCCGGCAACACCCCCAAGCTCCGGCTCTACTTGGAGGGCATGGACGTACCCGACCCGATGGGCCGGCCGGAGGAGGCGTTCACCGCCTGCGCCGCCGTCATCGAGTCCGGGGCCGATCGCTACCTGCCCCAGCCGCCCGACTGACCCGGGGCGGATGGCCACCGATCCGGGGACGGTTCTTCGGCGAGAGCGGCGGGAGTGAGGCACCGCCGGTGCCCGGGATTCCGACGCTTTGTCAGTGCCGCTCAGGCGTCTGCCGGGAGAGCCAGCGCAGTGCGTTCGGAAGGGCCTGCTGCCAGATCTGGAGACGGTGGCCGGGCGGGGTCTCCACCACGGTCACGGTGGTGGGCGACTTGGCCGCCTGCTGGAGAGCCTTCGCGTCCTCCAGCCCGTCGTTCGGGCTGCCGGTCTCGTAGAGGCTGACCTGGGGAGGCCGAGCCGCGCTCCGCAGCATGTTCAGAGGGTTGGCCGACTCCCGCAGCTCCGGGTCCTCGGCGACATCCGAACTCCCCCTGTTCGCCGGATCGTTGAAGCCGCTGAACCCCACCACCGCGTGGAACCGGTCGGGATGCCCGATGCCCAGTCGGGTGGCGCAGTGCGCGCCCGTCCCGTAACCGGCCACGGACCACTGGTCGGCGGCCGGGGCGGCCCGGAAGTTGTCCAGCACCAGCTGCGGCACGTCCTCGGCCAGCCAGGTCTCCGCCTCGGCCTTGCCCGGAACGTCGGCGCAACCGGGGTCGGTGCCACCGGGTCCGCTTCCGAGTACGCTGGTCTGCGCCGCCACCAGGATGAATGGCTGCACATCCCGCTTGGAGACCATCGTCTTGAGCTCCTCGGACGTCCGGAGAGTGCCGAACCACGTGGCGGGCGACCCCGGGAAGCCGGGCAGCAGCTCGATCACGGGGAACGTGCGGTCCCGGTAGGCCGGGTCGTCGTACTGCGGTGGCAGCCACACCATCACCTGACCCTTGAACCCCGAGGCGCGCCCCTGGACGGTGGCGCCCACGATGTCCTTCGGGAACGACCCCGATTCCTGGACGGGCTTGAACCCCGCCTTACCGTCCGGCGATTGCGCCGGAGCGGACCCGGTGCCGCTCGGCCCGGCCGAGGACGCCGCCGTCGCGGCGCCGGTCCCGGCCGGTGCGGCGGGCGAGGACCGGCCCACCGCGGACTGCGCCAGGAACAGGCCGGAGAGCATCGCCCCGGCAGCGCCCAGGGTGAGCGCGGCCCGGGTGATGGTGCGCCGACGGCGCAGCCTGCCGCCCTCGCGCATGATTGCATCGATCGGCGCGGGGCCCACCGTCAGCTCGTTCACCTGGTGGGTGAGGGTTAGTTGGAGATCGGACTCGTCGAATTCAGCCATTGAGCACCTCCGGTAGGGGGGTCTGCCATGAGTGGTCGGCCAGCTGGGGGTGGGTGCGGAGCTTCGCGAGCCCCTTCGACGCCTGGCTTTTGACGGTTCCGACGGAGCAGCCGAGAGCCGCGGCGACCTCGCTCTCGGACAGGTCCTCCCAATACCTCAGGACCACCACGGCGCGCTGTCGGGCCGGCAGTTCGGCCAGTGCGGCGAACAGGACGTGCCGCTGCTCGAGCCGGACACTCGGGTCGCTCTCGCCGTGGTGCGCCTGGTCCGGGAGCGTTTCGGTCGGGAACTCGACCGGGCGTCGCTTCCGGAACCGCCCGGCATTGCTCGTCACCAGGATCCGGCGTAGATACGCGTCCGGATTGTCGCTGTTCCTGACCCGGTGCCAGGACGCGTATGCCTTGGCCAGTGCGGTCTGTGCCACGTCCTCCGCGTGGTGACGGTCCCCCGTGAGCAGATAGGCCGTTCGCACCAGGACCGACCACCGCCCCTGGACGAACTCCCTGAACTCCGTCTCGTCTTCCGCGCGCATTCAGGCGCACCCCCTTCCACCCCACCAGAGCACCACCCCCGCCGATCAGGTTGCCGCCCGTTGCCGACGAATTTCGAGCACCTGCCGACGACCTGTCAGCCGCGGGTCGCCAGGCGCCTGCCGGCCTTCACCGAACCGCGGAGCGCCGTGCCGGAGCCAGGCAATCCTCGGTGCATGCCGAGCCCGCGCGAGCCCGTCGGCCCGAGCCGTGACCGTAGGTGCGGCCCGCCCCCGCCCTGAACGGGTACGCAGATTCCCGGGCACTCGCAGGCGGGAACTTGTGGCTTGCTTCCGGTGCCGCGCCACACGAGATCGGCGACGCCCGCAGCGCTGCGCCTGGCGGCACTGCGGTCAGGCGCGTCCGCCGTCGGTACGGCCGCCTACACCTCGATGTGCGAGCCCATGATGACCGTGCGGTCGCGGGGGAGACCGAAGTACTCGGCGGCGTCGGCCGTGATGTAGGAGGTGGCGATGAACAGTCGTTTGCGCCAGGGCGCCATCGTCGGTGCCTTCCCGCGCCGGAGCTCGATCTTCGACAGGAAGTAGGAGGCCTGGTCGAGTTGCAACTGCCCCTCGGTGCGGGACGGGGCGAGCATCGTCAGCGCGGCGGGCACGTCCGGTGTCTCCATGTAGCCGAACCGGGCGGTGACGTGGATGATCCCGTCCGTGGTGTAGCCGAGGTCGTCGACGGTGATCCGCCGCTCGGCCGGGAACCGCGGCACCGGCTCGGTCTCGATGGACAGGATCACGACCTGGTCGTGCCGCACGTGGTTGTGTTCGACGTTGGCCCGCATGGCCAGCGGCGCGGTCTTCTTGCCCCGGTTGAGGAAGACGGCGGTGCCGGGGACCCGGAGCGCAGGCATCCGTCCGCTGTGGAGGTTTTCGACGAACTCGGGCAGCGGGCCTTCGTGCCGTGCCCGTTCCGCGGTGACGATCTCACGCCCGCGCTGCCAGGTCGTCATGACGGTGAACGCGGTGATGCCGATCAGCAGCGGCAGCCACGCGCCGTGGACGAGCTTGGTCACGTTGGCCGCCACGAACAGCAGGTCCACGGAGAGCAGCACGGTCGCGCCGACGGCGACCAGCCACACCGGTGTGCCCCACCTCGCACGGGCGACGTAGAAGAACAGCAAGGTGGTGATGGTGATGGTTCCGGTGACCGCCATGCCGAACGCGAAGGCCAGCGCGGCGGAGCTGCGGAAGGCGAAGACCAGGGTGAGCACCGAGACCATCAGCAGCCAGTTGATCCAGGGAACGTAGATCTGACCCATGGTGGACTCGGAGGTGTACGCGATGCGCAGCCTGGGCAGGTAGCCGAGCTGGGCCGCCTGGGAGGTGACCGAGTACGCGCCGGTGATCACTGCCTGGGAGGCGATCACCGTCGCCGCTGTGGCCAGAACGACCATCGGCAGCCGTCCCCAGTCGGGAACGAGCAGGAAGAACGGGCTGTTGACCTTGTCCGGGGCGGCGAGGATCAGTGCGCCCTGACCGAGGTAGCTCAGGACGCACGCGGGGAAGACGAGGAACAGCCAGGCGCGGGTGATCGGCCGGCGGCCGAAGTGCCCCATGTCGGCGTAGAGCGCCTCGGCCCCGGTGACCGCGAGCACGATGGCGGCCAGCGCGAAGAACGCGGTGCCGAAGTCGTCGACCAGGAAGTCCAGGGCGTAGCTCGGTGACAGAGCCCTGAGGATCTCCGGGTGGTCGGCGATGCCGGCCACGCCGCACGCGCCGATGGCCGTGAACCAGGCGATCATCACCGGTCCGAACAGTCGGCCCACCGCCGCGGATCCCCTGCGCTGCACCAGGAACAGCGCAACGATGATCGCCGCGGTACCCGGCACGACGGCGCTCTCCAGCGACGACTCGACGACCTTGAGGCCCTCGACCGCGGACAGCACCGAGATCGCCGGGGTGATCATGCTGTCGCCGAAGAACAGCGACGCGCCGAAGATGCCCAGCGCGGCCAGTACGGCGGTGGTCCGCCGGCCCCGTGGTGAGCCGGAGCGCCGCAGCAGGGTGATCAGTGCCATGATGCCGCCCTCGCCGTCGTTGTCGGCGCGCATCGCCAGCAGTACGTAGGTGACCAGGACGATGATCACCACCGACCAGAACACCAGCGACACGACCCCGAACACGTTCTGCGCGGTGACCGGGACGGGGTGCGGGTCACTGGGGTTGAACACGGTCTGGAGGGTGTAGATCGGACTGGTCCCGATGTCACCGAAGACCACGCCGAGAGCACCGATGACCAGTGCGACGCGCGCCGTGTCGTGTTCGCTCGAGTGGCGAGCCTCCGGCGGCCGCGGTGTGGAACCACTGTCGGCCATGGTGGTGGTCCTCCTCCGGGCGAGTTGCTCTGCTCCAGGGCTGATGCCTTGCGGCGGACGATACCGATCACATGGCGCAACCGTCGGCAGGCGTGCGCGGCTCCGTCCCGATCGGTGTCCGTCGCGTGCGATCAGCACCGCTGTGATGCCCATGAGTGTGGGGAGTCTTCCACTCCGTACCTACGGGGCGTGATCACCGGAGAGGGGCGCGGGTGGACCGTCAGCCGAATTCGCGCAGTCGTGGGCGGACACCGAGGACGGTCAGGGTGAGGGCGATCGCCAGTGCGAGGCCGACGGCGACGGCGACGCCGGTGCCGAGGTCCTGGTCGGTGGCCGCGACGGCCCGACCCCTGATCCGGCCTGCTCCGACCGCTCACGGCTGGTACCGGTAGCCGATGCCGGGTTCGGTGATCAGGTGGCGGGGCCTGGCCGGGTCGGGCTCCAGTTTGCGGCGTAGTCCTGAGAAGTACACGCGCAGGTAGTTGCCGTGGTGCTCCTGCCCGGGGCCCCAGACCTTGCGCAGGATCTCCCGGCCGGGCACCAGCCGTCCCGGGACGGCGAGCAGCAGCTTGAGGATCTCCCACTCGATCGGGGTGAGCCGAACCGTTCCCCGCGGTCCGATGACGGTGCTCGCCGCGATGTCGACCGTGTGAGCGCCGATCACCGCGGTCGGCGGCGGGCTGATGTCGGTGGCCGCGCGCCGGAGCACCGCGCGAAGCCGGGCGAACAGCTCGTCCACCTCGAACGGTTTGGTGAGGTAGTCGTCGGCACCCGCGTCCAGGGCCAGGACCTTGTCATGGAGCCCGCTGCGGCCCGAGAGCACGATGATCGGCACCGTCAGCGAGGCTCGCAGGCCTCGTATGACGTCGACGCCGTCGAAGTCCGGCAGGCCCAGGTCGAGCAGGACGGCGTCGGGTGCGGCCAGGCTGGCGGCGTCCAGGGCCTGCTGCCCGGTGCTCGCGGTCAGCACGGAGTAACGCCGGGCGTGGAAGTTGATCCGCAACGCTCGCAGCAGCCCGGGCTCGTCCTCGACGACCAGGACGTGGCTCATGTGCCCGCCCCTTCCCCAGCCTTGGCGGCTGGGAGGTGTCCCCACCGCTCGGCTGGGGCGTTCGCGCACGCGCGCCTTTCGACGATTCTCCCTTCGGCCGGGGGGACCCTCATGCTCCGCTCGCTCATGACCGTTCCCCCTTTCGGCCGGTGCTCACTGCCCCTGCTCCGGGGCCGGGTGCTCGGCGTCCCCGAGGGCAGCCGGAAGGACGAGGAGCATGGTGGTGCCGCCGCCCGGGGTGTCCTCGACGTCGAGGGTGCCGCCCATGGCCTCCGCCAGGCCCCGGGAGAGGGCGAGACCGAGGCCGAGACCGGTGGTGTTGTCGGTGTCGCCGAGGCGCTGGAAGGCGAGGAAGACCCGGTCGCGGTGTTCGGGGGCGATGCCGGGGCCGTGGTCGATGACGCGGATCTCCACCTGGTCCTGGTGTGCGCTGGCGGCGACCAACACGGGTGCGCCGGGGGCGTTGTGGCGAAGGGCGTTGGTGATGACGTTGGCCAGGACGCGCTCCAGCAGCGGCGGGTCGGCCAGGACAGGTGGGACGGTGTCCAGGTCGAGCGGCTGCACGGGGGCGTCGGGCCGGGCGAGGGAGTCCATGGCGCTGGTGAGAACGCCGGACAGTGCGGTGGGTGCGAGGTGGAGGGTGAGGGCGCCGGCCTGGAGGCGGCTCATGTCGAGCAGGTTGTCGACCAGGCGGGTGAGTTTGACCAGCGATTCGTCGGCGAGGTCGAGGAGTTCGGCCTGGTCCTCGGGGGAGAACTCGACATCGGGGCTGCGCAGCGAGCCGATCGAGGCGAGCGCGGCGGCCAGCGGGGTGCGCAGGTCGTGGCTGACGGCGGCGAGCAGCGCGGTGCGCATCTTGTCGGCGGCCTTGATGGGCTCGATCTCGGCGGCGACGGTGGCGAGCCGGTCGCGTTCCAGGGCGGCCGCGAGGTGGCCGGCGAAGGCGGTGAGCACGCGCTGGTCGGAGGCGGGCAGCCGACGGCCGGCCAGGATCATCAACGCGCTCCCGTTGACGTGGACTTCGGTGACCTCATGGTCGGCGGGGGGCTCCCCGTCGGTGTCGCTGCGGGCGATGACGTCACCGCTCGTGCGGTCGAGGAGGGCGACGGAGTCCATCCCGAAGGCGGTGCGGGTCTTGTCCAGCAGCGCGGGCACGGCGTCGGCGCCGCGCAGCACGCTGCCGGCGAGGGTTGAGAGGGTCTCGGCCTCGGCGGTGGCGCGGGCGCCGCGGGCGGCCAGCCGGGAGGCGTGGTCCACCACCGAGGACACCGTGAGCGCCACGGTGGCGAAGACGAGGAGGGCGACGATGTTGTTGGGTTCGTCGATCGTGAAGGTGTGGATCGGCGGGATGAAGTAGTAGTTGAGCAGCAGTGAGGCGATCACCGAGGCGAGCAGGGCGGAGAGCGCACCGCCGAGCAACGCCACCGTTACGACGCCGAGTTGGAAGATCAGCGCGTCGGTGGTGAGGTTGATCCCGTGCCGCAGTTGGGACAGGACCATGGTCAGCAACACGGGCAGCACCAGACCCGAGGCGCACCCCGCCACCGTGCGCCGAAGGGAGTGTCGCCGTCCCAGCGAGGGCAGCCGGCCGCGTCCGGTGAACTCGTGGGTGACCATGTGGACGTCGATGTCCTCGGACAGGTCGATGGTGGTCTGCCCGTTGCCGGGGCCGGTGAGGAAGCGGTTGACCCGGCCGCGGCGGCTGGTGCCGAGGACCAGCTGGGTGGCGTCGTGGGCGCGGGCGAAGGCGAGCAGCGAGCTCGGGATGTCGTCCCCGACGACGACGTGGTAGCTGCCGCCGAGGGTCTCCACCAGTTGTCTCTGCTGGGCGAGTTCCCCGGGTGAGGCACCGGCCAGGCCGTCGCTCCTGGTGACGTGCACGGCGAGCAGCTCGCCGCCGGCGGTGCGGTCGGCGATCCGGGCGGCGCGGCGGATGATGGTCTCGCCCTCGGGTCCGCCGGTGAGGGCGACCACGACGCGTTCGCGGGTCTCCCAGACCCGGTCGATGTTGTGGCTGGCCCGGTAGTCGCGCAGGCCCTCGTCCACCCGTCCGGCGACCCAGAGCAGGGCGAGTTCGCGCAGCGCGGTCAGGTTGCCGACCCGGAAGTAGTTGGAGAGCGCGGCGTCCACCTTCTCGGCCTTGTAGACGTTGCCGTGGGCCATCCGGCGGCGCAGCGCCTGCGGGGCCATGTCCACGAGCTCGATCTGGTCGGCCTGGCGGACGACATCGTCGGGGACGGTCTCGCGCTGGGGGATGCCGGTGATCTTCTGGACCACGTCGTTGAGGGATTCCAGGTGCTGGATGTTGACGGTGGTGATGACGTCGATGCCGGAGTCCAGCAGTTCCTCGACGTCCTGCCAGCGCTTTCCGTGCCGGCCGCCGGGGACGTTGGTGTGCGCCAGCTCGTCGACCAGCACCACCTGGGGCCTGCGGGCGAGGACCGCGTCGAGGTCCATCTCCGGGAAGTCGGTGTCCCGGTAGCGGCGGGTGAGCCGAGGGACGAGTTCCAGGCCTTGGAGCAGGTTCTCGGTGTGCCGGCGGCCGTGGCACTCGATGTAGCCGACCACGACGTCCGCCCCGCGGTCATGTCTGCGGTGGGCCTCGTCCAGCATCCGGTAGGTCTTGCCGACGCCGGGGGCCGAACCGAGGTAGACCCTCAGCTGTCCTCGGCGCTTCAAGGAGCCGGGCGTGAGGTCACGGGACATGGGCGCTGCTCTTTCCTGGGAGAGAGGCCGGACATGAGGTCGAACGGCTGCCGGAACCTCACACGGGACGGTCGGCCCCGCTCAGCGGACACGGCATATGGGCGACCGACCCGGGTGCAGGGTTCTCCCCTTGCGCCCGGGTCGGTCGGATCACCCGTTGGATTGATGTGCCGTCATCACTTGTTCTCGCCGAGTGCCTTGTTGAGCAGGACGACGTTGACGCCGCTCTGGCCGAGGAACCCGAGGGGACGGCCGTCGGTGTACTCGTCGATCAGGTGGTT
>NZ_JBVIMH010000029.1:0-98424 GCF_055579945.1 Kitasatospora sp. NPDC032150
GCGACACCCCGGGGGTGTTGTCCACGAAATTGGTGATCAGCCAGTTCAGGTTCTGTGCGGCCTGGCTCATCTGACTCAACTCAACGCTCCTGGTGATCTGGGCCGAACTCGCCGAAGCCTCCGTTGCCCCGAGGGGCGTCGAAGCCGTCGAACCGCTGCGGACGGGTGGGCCGCTGGCCCGGGTATGCGGCGCCACCGGGGTTACCCATGGGTGCACCGGAACCGGGGACCGGCGTACCACCTGCGGGTGTCGTACCGCCCGCGCCGGCCTGGCGGCCCTGCTGGATGCCGCGGCGCAGGTTGGTCAGACGACCGCGGACCTCCTCGGGGGCTCGGGAGACCTGCGGGCCGGTCAGCGGCGCCGCCTCGGCGGTGCCGGAGACCAGGTTGGCCTGCGGCGTACGCCGGGGCAGGCCGGAAAGCGTCATGCCACTGGTCGAGGGCTGGCGGACCTGCTCGGCGCGGCGCCAGCGCTCGTCGTTCGCCGACGGGCGCCACGGGGCCTCGGAGGCCTGACCGGCCTGACCTGGCTGACCGGCCGGGCCCTGCTGGCCCTGCTGGTCCGGCATGACCGGCCGCGGGCGCTCCTGCTCCATGCGCTGCTGCGGGGCCTGGGCCTGGGGCTGCTGCACGGGTGGCTGCTGGCCGGCCTGCGGGGCCTGCGGCTGCTGCTGCGCGGCCGGGTCCGCGGGGAAGTTCGGCGCGGTGGTACCGGGACGCTGCGGCTGGTACGCCGGACGCGGGCGGCCGAGCGCCGGCTGCTGGAACTGCCGGCCGTCGCCGATCGTGCCCTGCGGGCCCTCGATGCCCGGACCGGTCGGAAGCGCCATCGGCTGCTGCCGCTGCGGGGCCGGACGCTCCTGAGCGGGCTGCGGCAGGTTCGGCTGCGGCTGTCGGCCGTCCGGGACCTGCGGAGCCGAAGCCGCCTGCGGGGCGGCCGGGTTGGGCACGCTCGGGAGGACCGGCTCTACCAGGCCGAGACCCAGCGGGTCACGCGGGTCGATCTGGCTGGCCTCGAACCGCGGCCGGGCGAGCGAACCGGTGGTCTCGGCCGGGGCGGGGGGCTGGGCCTGCTGAGCCGGTGCCTGGGAAGCCGGGGGCTGGGCCTGCTGAGCCGGTGCCTGGCCCTGGGCCTGCGGCTGCTGCGCGGGCGGCTGCTGGCCGGCCTGCGGGGCCTGCGGGGCCTGCGGGGCCTGCGGGGCCTGCGGACGGGCGGCGGGAGCGGGCTGCTGCGGCTGGCCGGGCGCGGCTTGCGGACGACGGGTGGGCCGCTCCTGCCCGGGACGGCCCTGCTCGCCCCGGGCGGGACGGGTCGGCAGTCCGCCGTTCGACGGCTGCTCGGCCCAACCGTGCTGCGGCTGCTCGGCGTTGGGCCGCGGACGTTCCTGCGCGGGGCTGGGACGGTTGGCCCCGGGCCCGGCATCGCCACGGCGCGGCAGACCGCCGCCGGGGCCAGCCGGCGCACCGGAGGCGCCCGGCGTACGGCGGGGCGGCTGGCCGGGGGCCGGGTTCTCGCGCAGTGACTTTCCGACCGAGCGGGTCGGCAGGCCGCCGCCGGCCTGGGGCGCGTTCGGGGCGCCAGCCGGCTGGCCGCCCTGCGGACCGCCCGGCAGGGTGGCCTGGGGGTTGCGGGTGGGCAGGCCGCCTCCCGGGCCGGCCGGTGCACCGGGTGCACCGGGTGCACCGGGAGCACCCGGAGCACCCGGAGCGCCGGGCATACCCGGAGCGCCGGGCATACCCGGTGCACCCGGGCGGCTGCCGCCCTGCGGGCCCTGGCCGAGCTGCGGACGCCCGGTCGGGGCACCGCCGGACGGGCCCTGGCCGAGCGCGGCGGCCTGGCGGCCGGACAGCGCCTCGGCGGCACCGCCGCGGCCCTGGCGCGGTGCCGGGGCGACGCCGCGCTGCTGCTTGGCCTGCGCTGCGCCGCCTCGGCCGCCGCGCCGGTCGGCCGAGGTGGTGACGTCGAGCGGGAGCATGACGAGTGCGGTGGTGCCGCCGGAGTCGCTGGGGCGCAGCTGGATCCGGATGCCGTGACGCAGGGACAGGCGGCCGACCACGAAGAGGCCCATGCGGCGGGAGACGGAGACGTCCACGGTCGGCGGGCTGGCCAGGCGCTCGTTGATGTCCGCCAGGTCGTCGGGGGAGAGGCCGATACCGGTGTCGTGGATCTCGACCAGCACCCGGCCGTCCGGCAGCGCGTGGCCGGTGACCCGGACGCGGGTCTGCGGGCTGGAGAACGAGGTCGCGTTCTCCAGCAGCTCGGCGAGCAGGTGGACGAGGTCGTTGACGACGCGGCCGGCGACCTCGGCCGAGGGGACCGCGGCGAGTTCGATGCGCTCGTACTGCTCCACCTCGGAGGCGGCGGCGCGGAGCACGTCGACCAGCGGGACGGGACGGGTCCAGCGACGGCCCGGGTCCTCACCGGCGAGAACGAGCAGGTTTTCGCCGTTGCGGCGCATACGGGTGGCGAGGTGGTCCAGCTTGAAGAGGCTGGCCAGCTGGTCCGGGTCCGCCTCGCGGCTCTCCAGCTCGGAGATCAGCGACAGCTGGCGCTGGATCAGACCCTGGCTGCGGCGCGAGAGGTTGGTGAACATCGCGTTGATGTTGCCTCGCAGCAGGGCCTGCTCGGCGGCGAGGCGGACGGCCTCGCTGTGCACCATGTCGAACGCGTGCGCCACGTGGCCGATCTCGTCGGCCGAGTCGATGCCGACGGGGGCGATGGAGATGTCGACGTCCTGCGGGTCGCTCTCGGAGAGCGTCTTGACCAGTTCCGGCAGTCGCCGCTCGGCGACGTCCTCGGCGGCCGCCTGCAGACGGGTCAGCGAGCGCACCATCGAGCGGGCCACGATGGCGGCACCGGCGATGGCGACGATGAGGACGAGGACGATCAGCGAGATGTTGATCAGGGTCTCGGTGTCGGCGTCGTCCTGGAGCTGCTGGGCCTTGCCGTTGAGCTGCTCCAGCAGCGAGGACTCGATCTTCTGCTCGGCGGTGATCTTCGCGCTGGCGTCGTCGTACCAGCTCTTGTAGGTGCGGACGTCGCTCTGCTTGATGCCGTTGGTGTTGAGGACGGCCTTGGTGTAGCGCTCGGCCTCGGCGATCACCTGGTTGTAGGTGAGCGGGGCGCGCAGCGCCACGGCTGCGGCGTCGCCGTAGATGGCGGTGAAGTTGGTGTTGGCGTTGTCCTCTTCGGTCTGCAGCCGGATACCGAAGGTCTCGTCCGAGGTGCTCAGGTCCTGGCCGCCGGTGCGGGCGAGCGCGGCGCTGATCAGCGCGCGCTGCATCGAGGCGGACTCCTTGGCCAACGAGAACTGCTGCAGGGCCCGGGTCACCTTGACCAGCTCGGTGCTGTTCGAGGCGATCGCGATGTCCTGGGTGATGCCCAGCAGGTCCTTGATGATCACGTCGTAGTTGGTGATCGTGGCCTGGATGTTGTCCTGGTTGGTGTACGCGGTGCTGCGGGCCTCGGAGAGCTGGTTGAGGTCCTTGCGGACCTGGAGCAGCAGCGCCTGGCCACCGGCGAGGTCGAGGTTGTCGAAGTTGTCGGCGCTGGCCGCGAAGGCCTTGCTGAGGGTGTCCGTGGTCTTCCGGGCGTTGAGGACGTCGGGGTCCTGCTGGTTGCTGCTGCTCACTGTCAGCGGACCGGCGCTGATGTCGCGCTCGGTCTGCAGCGCGTTCGCCAGCGCGGTGGCCTTCTGGGCCAGGTCCGACAGGCCGGTCATCTGCGACAGCTGCTTGGAGTTCTGCTCCGAGGACTGGATTCGCAGTCCACCGAGGACCAGGGAGACGACCACGGGGAGCAGCAGCAGGGCGATCAGACGGGTGCGGATTCGCCAGTTGCGCATGGCGAACCGGGACATACCGGTGGCACGGCGGCGGTTCAGCGAGCCCCGCAGCCGGGACCGGCGGTTCTCGCCGGCCTGCTCTGCCTCCGGAGCACCGTCCTTGCCTGCGGACTGCTCGGGGCCGGTACCGGCGCCGGTCGCCTGCTGGTCCGGCTCGTTGACCGGTGCTGCCTGGTGGGGGCCTGCCACGGGCTCGCGCGACTCCGGGTCACCCGCGGCGCCGCTGCCCCTCTTGAAACGTCCCTGCACTGGCGTCGCAACCTCTGGACCGGGCGTCCCTCTCCGCTGTCGCGGACGGGACGGTGTCGAGTTTTTCCGTGGCATTCCAGCACAGCGGGAGAAGTCCAACAAGGGCCGTTACCTGGCGGTGTCCTGAGCTACCCAGCGCATGCAGATTCTCACTGACTGTGTGGTAACCCCACCCGAATACGGTCTTTTTCGGACACTCGCCGGATACATGCCAACTTGGCCGTGGATCGCCAAGAGTCGCAGACGTTCTCATCTGTCCGAAATGCCGTAATTGTCAGGCCGATCGGCGGGGATGAAATGTCCGCAATGCACATTCTGTTACTCAATTTGTGAGTAAGATCACAGCCGAATGTATAGCTTTGATCGCGGCGCCTGTGGAATGAGATCCCTAATCTGGCTGTGCGGAGCAGTGCACCCATGAGCCTGCCCAAAGTCACGCAGGCCGACTCCTGTGAGTCGGCCCCGAGCCCCGAGGTGCTACGCGATGTCCCAGCCGGAGCAGAAGGCCGTCACCACGTCCACGCCCGTCAGCGATGCCACGGCGAACCCGCGCCGGACCACGCTGGCGGCCGCCGAGGGCTACGGAGACGCTCCGGAGCAGGTCGTCTACGCGACCGACCTGCCCGCCAGCACCGCCAACCCGCGCCGCACCGTCCTGATGGTCGCCCCGGCGCCGCGCAAGCCGCTGGACTGACCGGCGGGTGCACTAGGACCCGGACGGGGCGTCGGCCGCGACGCGCGGCGGGCGCCCCATTTCTCTTCTTCCGGGCCGCTTTTCCCTCCTTCCGGGCCGCGCCGGGCGCGGTGGCTGATTCGTCCGGACCGTCCCGCCCGGCCGTGCGCGAAGGGCCTGCGGCGGGCCACGCGATAGCCTGGGGAGCGTTCGAGCAGGGCCCGGTAAGGCCGGTGCCCGACTGACCGAGAGGCTCCCAACCGTGCGCATTGCCAGGTTCTCCGTCCGGGAAGGGAGCCCTGCCGCCGGCAGTGTCTCCTTCGGCGTGGTCGAGGGCGACCCCTCCCAGCCCGAGTCTCTGGTGGTCCACGCGCTGGCCGGCCACCCGATCGTCTCCATGCAGCTGAGCGGGGAGAGCTACCGGATGGAGGACGTCCGGCTGCTGGCGCCGATCCTCCCCAACAAGATCGTCGCGGTCGGCCGGAACTACGCGGCGCACGCGGCGGAGCTCGGCAACGAGGTCCCGGACGTCCCGCTCACCTTCTTCAAGCCCTCCACCGCGGTGATCGGCCCCACCGAGTCCATCGCGTACCCGCCGTTCTCCTCGGACGTCCAGCCGGAGGCCGAACTGGCCGTGGTGATCGGCCGGATGGGCCGGGAGGTGCCGCTGGAGCGGGTTCCGGAGATCGTCTTCGGCTACACCTGCGCCAACGACGTCACCGCGCGCGACGTACAGCAGCGCGAGGGGCAGTGGGCGCGGGCCAAGGGCTTCGACACCTCCTGCCCGCTCGGACCGTGGATCGAGACCGAACTCGACCCGGGTGATCTGGCGATCACCTGCACGGTCAACGGCGACCTGCGGCAGACCGGTCGGACCTCCCTGATGGTCCGTTCGATCGCGGAGCTGATCGTCCACATCTCCGAGGCGATGACACTGCTCCCGGGCGACGTCATCCTCACCGGCACCCCGGCGGGTGTCGGCCCCATCAACGTCGGCGACGAGGTCGCCGTCTCCATCGAAGGCATCGGCACTCTCACCAACAAGGTGATCAAGCGTGGTTAGCACTGAGCCGGGTACGACCCCGGCCACCCCGAAGGACTCGACCGTCCGGGTCCGCTTCTGTCCCTCCCCGACCGGCAACCCCCACGTCGGCCTCGTCCGCACCGCCCTCTTCAACTGGGCCTTCGCCCGCCACCACGGCGGCAAGCTGGTCTTCCGGATCGAGGACACCGACGCCGCACGCGACTCCGAGGAGTCGTACGACCAACTGCTGGACGCGATGCGCTGGCTCGGCTTCGACTGGGACGAGGGCCCCGAGATCGGCGGCCCGCACGCGCCGTACCGGCAGTCGCAGCGGATGGACATCTACGCCGACGTCGCCCAGCGCCTGCACGAGGCCGGCCACGCCTACCACTGCTACTGCACCACCGAGGAGCTGGACGCCCGCCGCGAGGCCGCCCGGGCGGCCGGCAAGCCCTCCGGCTACGACGGCCACTGCCGTGAGCTGACGGAGGACCAGGTCGCCGTCTACGAGCAGGAGGGTCGCAAGCCGATCCTCCGCTTCCGGATGCCCGACAAGACCATCTCCTTCGACGACCTGGTCCGCGGCGAGCTGAGCTTCGAGTCGGAGAACGTGCCGGACTACGGCATCGTCCGGGCCAACGGCGCCCCGCTGTACACCCTGGTCAACCCGGTGGACGACGCCCTGATGGGCATCACCCACGTCCTGCGCGGCGAGGACCTGCTCTCCTCCACCCCGCGTCAGATCGCCCTGTACGCCGCGCTGGCCGAGATCGGCATCGGCAACGGCGTCACCCCGCGCTTCGGCCACCTGCCGTACGTGATGGGCGAGGGCAACAAGAAGCTGTCCAAGCGCGACCCGCAGGCCAGCCTCAACCTGTACCGCGAGCGCGGCTTCATCCGCGAGGGCCTGCTCAACTACCTGTCGCTGCTCGGCTGGTCGCTCGCCGAGGACCGCGACCTGTTCTCCATGGACGAGCTGGTCGCCGCCTTCGACATCTCGAAGGTGAACTCCAACCCGGCCCGGTTCGACCTGAAGAAGTGCGAGGCGATCAACGCCGAGCACCTGCGCAGGCTGGCCCCGGAGGACTTCGTCCGGCGCCTGGTGCCGTACCTGCAGGCTCCCGGCCTGCTGCCGGCCGAGCCGAGCGCCGAGCAGCTCGACCTGCTGGCCAAGGTGGCGCCGCTCACCCAGGAGCGCATGGTCGTACTGAGCGAGATCGTCAACATGGCGGGCTTCCTCTTCGTCGGGCCGGCCGACTTCAAGGTCCAGGAGGAGGACGCGGCCAAGGCGCTCACCGCCGACGCCCGTCCGGTGCTGGAGGCCAGCATCAAGGCGCTGGAGGGGCTCGGCGACTTCACGCCCGAGCCGATCCAGGCGGTGCTGCGCGAGTCGCTGGTGGACGGCCTGGGCATCAAGCCCAAGTTCGCCTTCACCCCGCTGCGGGTGGCGGTCACCGGCCGCCGCGTCTCCCCGCCGCTGTTCGAGTCGATGGAGCTGCTCGGCCGCGCCGAGACGCTGCGCAGGCTGACGGCCGCCCTGGACCTCGTCCCGGCCTCCTGAGCCCCGGCTGCGGGGCGGCTGCGGGCCCGGTCCTGACCTGGCACGTAGCCGCCCCGCCCCCGGCCTGGGGTTATCGATTTTGGACCCAGGCCAGACGTCGGGTAATGTTCTTTCTGCGCCGCCCGGGAGGGAACGGACGAGGGAGTGAAACCCCGTCGGGAACCGAGCGAGAGGCGCAACGCTCGAGGAGAGCTCGCAAGGGTTCAACTCTGGTGGGGTATGGTGTAATTGGCAGCACGAGTGATTCTGGTTCATTTAGTCTAGGTTCGAGTCCTGGTACCCCAGCGCAGTACAAAACAAGATCAAGCCCCCGTTGTGTAGCGGCCTAGCACGCTGCCCTCTCAAGGCAGTAGCGCCGGTTCGAATCCGGTCGGGGGTACTGGTTCCGCAAGGAGCCGTTCGGAAAGCCCCCGTTGTGTAGCGGCCTAGCACGCTGCCCTCTCAAGGCAGTAGCGCCGGTTCGAATCCGGTCGGGGGTACTGGTTCCGCAAGGGACCATCTGAAAGCCCCCGTTGTGTAGCGGCCTAGCACGCTGCCCTCTCACGGCAGTAGCGCCGGTTCGAATCCGGTCGGGGGTACCAGAGCGGCTGGGCCGATGGGTGGAAATCCCATCGGCCGAGCGCTTTGTTGGGGTATGGTGTAATTGGCAGCACGAGTGATTCTGGTTCATTTAGTCTAGGTTCGAGTCCTGGTACCCCAGCCAGAAATTGAGTCCCGGTTCATCCGGGACTTTTTTGTTTTCCCAGAATGTGTCGGGTCAATGCGGAAGGGCCACTCCGAATTTCCGGAGCGGCCCTTCCGCATTGCTTTTCAGCCGCGGCGCAGTGCCTCGGTGAGCCGGTTCGCGGCCTCGATGATGGCCTGGGCGTGCAACCGGCCCGGGTGGCGGGTCAGGCGCTCGATCGGGCCGGAGACGGAGACGGCGGCCACCACGCGGTTGGAGGGGCCCCGTACGGGCGCGGAGACGGAGGCCACGCCGGGCTCCCGCTCCCCGATGGACTGGGCCCAGCCGCGCCGCCGTACGCCGCTCAGCGCGGTCGCGGTGAAGCGGGCGCCCTGGAGGCCCCGGTGGAGCCGTTCGGGCTCCTCCCAGGCCAGCAGGACCTGGGCGGCCGAGCCGGCCTTCATCGGCAGCGTGCTGCCGACCGGGACGGTGTCCCGCAGGCCGGAGAGCCGCTCGGCGGCGGCGACGCAGATTCGCATCTCGCCCTGCCGGCGGTAGAGCTGTGCGCTCTCGCCGGTGACGTCGCGCAGGTGGGTCAGGACCGGGCCCGCGGTGGCGAGCAGCCGGTCCTCGCCCGCCGCGGCGGAGAGTTCGGCAAGTCGGGGGCCGAGGATGAAACGGCCCTGCATGTCCCTGGTGACCAGGCGGTGGTGTTCGAGTGCGACGGCGAGTCGGTGGGCGGTGGGCCGCGCCAGACCGGTGGCGGCGACCAGCCCCGCCAACGTGGCGGGGCCCGACTCCAGTGCGCTGAGCACCAGAGCGGCCTTGTCGAGAACGCCGACGCCGCTAGTGTTGTCCATGTCTCGATACTGCAGTCTCAGTCCGCGAGACGCAAGTTCAATCCGGCTGGAAAAGCGCCACTCTTGAAGCAGCAGCCCGGGAGAAACCCAGGATCGACCCCTCGCCGGTGTGTCCACATCCTGGACAACAGATCCGGCGTGCGGGTCCGCCCGCGGAGCCCCACCGGGGCGGCACGGGAAGCGACCCCGACGACACGAGAAGGCCGGCAGAGCGGCCGGCTGGAGGGAAAGCGATGGGACGGACACTCGCGGAGAAGGTCTGGGACGACCACGTCGTCCGGCGCGCCGAGGGCGAGCCTGACCTGCTCTACATCGATCTGCACCTGCTGCACGAGGTGACCAGCCCGCAGGCGTTCGACGGGCTGCGGCTGGCCGGGCGGAAGGTCCGCAGGACCGATCTCACCATCGCCACCGAGGACCACAACACCCCCACCCTGGACATCGACAAGCCGATCGCCGACCCGGTCTCCAAGGTGCAGCTGGAGACCCTGCGCAGGAACGCCGAGGAGTTCGGCGTGCGCATCCACTCGCTCGGCGACGTCGAGCAGGGCGTGGTGCACGTGGTCGGCCCGCAGCTGGGCCTGACCCAGCCCGGCATGACCGTGGTCTGTGGCGACTCTCACACCTCCACCCACGGCGCTTTCGGAGCGCTGGCGTTCGGCATCGGCACCAGCCAGGTCGAGCACGTGCTGGCCACCCAGACGCTGCCGCTGGCCCCGTTCAAGACCATGGCGATCACGGTCGAGGGCGAACTACCCGAGGGCGTCACCTCCAAGGACCTGATCCTGGCCGTCATCGCCAGGATCGGCACCGGCGGCGGCCAGGGCTACGTCCTGGAGTACCGCGGCTCGGCGATCCGCAGCCTCTCCATGGAGGCCCGGATGACCGTCTGCAACATGTCGATCGAGGCCGGCGCCCGCGCAGGCATGATCGCCCCCGACCAGACCACCTTCGACTACCTGCGGGGCCGTCCGCACGCCCCCGAGGGCGAGGACTGGGACGCCGCCGTCGAGTACTGGAAGACCCTGGCCACCGACGAGGACGCGGTCTTCGACGCCGAGGTCTTCATCGACGCGGGCGAGCTGACCCCGTTCGTCACCTGGGGCACCAACCCCGGCCAGGGCGCACCGCTCGGGGCCTCGGTGCCGGACCCGGCCTCCTTCGCCGACCCGCAGGAGCGGATCGCCGCCGAGAACGCGCTCAAGTACATGGGCCTGGAGGCCGGTACGCCGCTGCGCGAGGTCGAGGTGGACGCGGTCTTCGTCGGCTCCTGCACCAACGGCCGGATCGAGGACCTGAGGGCCGCCGCCGCGGTCCTGCAGGGCCGCAGCGTCGCCGAGGGCGTCCGGATGCTGGTCGTCCCGGGCTCGGTCCGGGTCGCCCTGCAGGCCGTCGAGGAGGGCCTGGACAAGGTGTTCACCACCGCCGGCGCCGAATGGCGGCACGCGGGTTGCTCGATGTGCCTGGGTATGAATCCCGACCAACTGGCGCCCGGTGAGCGTTGCGCCTCCACCTCCAACCGCAACTTCGAGGGACGACAGGGCAAGGGCGGCCGTACCCACCTGGTGTCACCTCAGGTCGCCGCCGCGACCGCCGTTCTGGGCCGCCTGGCGGCACCGGCCGATCTGACCGCCGCCGTTTCGAACGTTCCCGTGGAGGCCTGATCATGGAGAAGTTCACCACTCACACCGGCCGGGCCGTCCCGTTGCGCCGCAGCAACGTGGACACCGACCAGATCATCCCGGCGCACTGGCTGAAGAAGGTCACCCGTTCAGGTTTCGAGGACGGCCTGTTCGAGGCCTGGCGCAAGGACTCGGAATTCGTGCTCAACCGGCCCGAGCGGCAGGGCGCCACGGTCCTGGTGGCCGGCCCGGAGTTCGGCACCGGTTCCTCGCGTGAGCACGCGGTCTGGGCGCTGCAGAACTACGGTTTCGCGGCGGTGATCTCCTCGCGGTTCGCCGACATCTTCCGTGGCAACTCGCTGAAGAACGGCCTGCTGACGGTGGTCCTGCCGCAGGAGACGGTGGAGCGGCTGTGGGCACTCACCGAAGCCGATCCGGCCGCCGAGATCACCGTCGACCTCGAGGCCCGCGAGGTGCGTGCCGAGGGCGTCAACGCCCCGTTCGAGCTGGACGACAATGTCCGCTGGCGGCTGCTGAACGGGCTGGACGACATCAGCATCACGCTGCAGAACGAGGCCGACATCGCGGCCTTCGAGCGCACTCGCCCGAGCTTCAAGCCGCGTACGCAGCCGGTCGCCTGAGTACGTCCTTTCTGACGGCCTGACGGATGGCCCGCTCCCCATCGGGGGGGCGGGCCATCCGCTGTTCCCGCCCTGAGTTCGGGTCTCACGCGGGCTCGGGATACTTGCCGGGATTTGTCGGAGAGGGGTGCGGACAGCGCAACTCTGTACAGATGGCACAATCGTTGCATGCACTGGCACCGTGAACCTCCGTACGAGGGTGGCGAACCCGCGTCGACGGAGGGGACGGACGGTGTCGCCGAGAGTCGAATTGGCGATCGGCAGGACGACCAGACCTCACCTGCTGAGGAACCGGACGAGCCGGAAGTCGCAGCGCTCTACGCGCTTGTGGCCGAGTGGTTGAAGCAAGCTCATGCACGCGTTCATGCGCTGAACGTGTCAGCAGAGGCAAAGACCGCTCTCACCCGTCAACTGTTGATGGTCACGGAGACCGCCAAGCGTGATCTTCCGGAGGCGGCAAGGCGGTTGAGTCGCTTTGTGCAAGACCTCGACGAGGGGCACCTGCCTCTCGGCTGAGGTCGCCGACGCGCAAATCCATTGCGACACTAGGGTGATTCGCGCGTTTGGTAATTGAAAGTCCGCAGATACATACCTAACGTGCGAAAAGAACGGATGGAATCATCCGGCGCCCGTTTCTGAAGGGGAAGACGTGAACAAGGCTCAGCTTGTCGAAGCGGTGGCCGAGCAGCTGGGTGGTCGCAAGGCTGCCGCAGAGGCCGTCGATGCAGTGCTCGACACGATGGTGCGTGCCGTGGTGGCCGGAGACCGGGTTTCGGTCACCGGTTTCGGCACCTTCGAGAAGGTGGAGCGCTCCGCGCGCTTCGCCCGTAACCCGCAGACCGGCGAGCGGGTCAAGGTCAAGAAGACCTCGGTGCCGCGCTTCCGTCCGGGCCAGGGTTTCAAGGACCTGGTCAGCGGCGCCAAGAAGCTGCCGAAGGAAGGCCCCTCGGTGAAGAAGGCCCCCAAGGGCTCGCTCACCCCGGGTAAGGCCGGCGTCGCCGCGACCCCGGCCGCCAAGCGTGCCGCGGCCAAGCGTGCCGCTGCGGCCGCCGCCCCCGCCAAGAAGGCGGCTGCGAAGAAGGTCACCGCTGCTGCGGCGAAGAAGGCCGCCCCGGCTGCGGCGAAGAAGGCCGCTCCGGCTGCGGCGAAGAAGGCCGCGGTCAAGAAGACCACCGCCACCAAGACCGCCGCGGCGAAGAAGACCACCGCCACCAAGACCACCGCGGCGAAGAAGACCACCGCCACGGTGGCCAAGAAGGCGGCGGCGGTCAAGAAGACCGCTCCGGCGAAGAAGACCACCACGCGCAAGACCACCGCGCGCAAGTCGACCGCCAAGTAAGGTCCGGCAGGTTTTCCGGGCGGTACCAGCGGACGGCCGGATCGGCCGTGAGCCGTGGCGGCTCGCTACCGGGAGATCCCGGGGCGAGCCGCCACGGCTCTTCCGCGTTCGGGGACCGGCCGGTCGGCGCCGGGTGGAAGGCGTGAACGGCAGGGGGACCGGTGCCCGGACGGCCGTCACGGTGCGTCGACCCGCCCGCCGTCCTCAGCCGGTTCCCGGACGCGCCAGAGCGCTCCGGGAAAGGCGCTCAGGGCACCGTCGCCGGGGTGGACGCGGTACGGGGCCCACCGGTACTTCCGCGGGCCCGGTGCGTCGGGAGCGGGTGGCGGCACCCCTGGGACGCTACGGAGAGTTGGCGCTCGGATTCACGCCGGCTGGACGCTCGCACGCCGTACGGGGGTGCCGGCTCGGGGCTAGTGCTGCCCCTCGGCCGGGTCGGGGAAGGTCTGCAGGGTCACGAAGACCACCCGGAGGCTCTCGCCGCTGCCCTCGGTACGGATCCGCACCCGCTGGCCGGGCCGCAGCAGGCGCAGGCCGCCGGCGTCGAAGGCCGCCGCGTCGAACGGCACCGGGGTGCCGTCGTCGAGCAGCACGGAACCCGCGTGCGTGTCGGGGTCGAAGGTGAACGCGGTGGCCTGCATACCCGCAGCATATCGGCGAGTTGGTGCGCGGGTGCCCGGGGGCGGCGCCGCCGGGGGGCGGCAGGTTCCCCACCTCGGTGCGCTGCACGGCCTCAAGGAGCCCGGAGTGCCGCGGGGGACGGGCTCTCCGTGAATACCGCGCACACCGCGCGCCCGGGAGGGGCCGGTCAGCGGCACCGCCCGCTCGGGGTGAACAGCGCGGCGGAGGCGGTGGTGCTGCGGGGGCCGAGGCCCAGGCTGCGGGCGGCGGCGAGGTCGTCGCCGGTGTCCACGTCGCGGCGGACCGAGGGGACGTCGGGCAGGGTGATCTCGTGCGCGCCGCCGGCCGCGTGGCGCTCCCGGCTCGCCCCGCCGAACTCCGGTCGCAGGGCGGAGCCCGCCGCGCAGGCGAGCAGTGTGGTGCCGATGCCGGGCGCGTCCGCCAGGAACGCCCGCCCGGTGGCCGGTACGGCGGCCAGCACCCGGGCGAGTTCGGCGGGCCGCAGCGCCGGGAGGTCGGCGGAGAGCGCGGCGACGGGGGAGTGCGGCGCGAGCCGGCGGGCGTACGCCGCGCCGTGCGCGAGGGCCGGGTTGAGGCCGCCGCCGGGTTCGTCGTCCAGGACCAGCGCGCCGAGTCGCGCCAACTCGGGCCCGGCCAACGGGTCCCGGGTGACCACCAGGACCCTGGCCACGTCCTGGCAGGCCAGCGCGGCCGTCACGGTGTCCAGCGCGAAGGCCAGCGCGAGCGCCGCGCGCCGTTCGCCGGCGAAGGCGCCGAGCCGGCTCTTGGCCATCGCGAGCGGCTTCACCGGCAGCACCAGCGACCAGCTGGGGCGGGCAGCAGGCGGAACCGCCTCGACGGGGCGTACCGTGTCCTGGGTCATCGGCGTCATTGTGGCGTCGGTGCCGAAGCCCTGGCCAGGCGGGTACCGCGTAGGTTGACGTGCGATTGGTCACTTGCCGCGGGCCGCGGGGGAAGGCTCCTCGACAGCCGGTGAGGCGACGGGCGAGACTGATCCGCGCCCGGGGGCCCGGGCACCGGGAACGGACTGCGGCACCTCGGAGTGCCGCACTTGATCGAGGAGGAGCTGGGGTGGCCCGCCGCTCGTACGCCAGATTCGGCAACGCCGACTACGGGTTCTGGTACCGCTTCGCGGCCGTGCTCGTGAAGCCGGTGACGACGGCACTGGTGAAGCCCGAGTGGCGCGGCTGGGAACACCTGCCCGAGAAGGGCGGGTTCATCGCGGTGGTGAACCACAACTCGATCATCGACCCGGTGGTGTACGCGCACTGGCAGTACAACAGCGGCCGCCCGCCCCGGATACTGGGCAAGTCTTCGCTCTTCTCGGTGCCGTTCATCGGGTTCATGCTGCGCAAGACCGGCCAGATCCCGGTGTTCCGCGAGTCCACCGACGCCGCCGAGGCGTTCCGCGCCGCGATCGACGCCGTCAACACGGGCCAGTGCGTGCAGTTCTACCCCGAGGGCACCCTCACCCGTGACCCCGACCTGTGGCCGATGACCGGCAAGAGCGGGGCGGCCCGGGTCGCGCTGATGACCGGCGCGCCGGTGATCCCGGTGGCGCACTGGGGCGCGCACGAGATCATCCCGCCGTACGGCCGGGGCGGAAAGGGCAAGTACCACCTCTTCCCCCGGCACAAGGTGACCGTCGCGGCCGGCCCGCCGGTGGACCTGAGCAAGTACCAGGGCCAGGAACTCACCGCCAAGGTGCTCCGTGAGGCCACCGACGACATCATGGCGGCGATCACCGCCGTGCTCGCCGACATCCGCGGCGAACAGCCGCCGGCCGAGCGCTACGACATGCGCAAGGCCGCCCAGGAGCGTGCCGCGGCCGCCGCCGCCAAGCGCGAGCGGGCGAGTGGCGGGCAGGACGAAGGCACCACCCCCGAGGAGAGTTCCAAGTGACCCGCTGCGCCGTCTTCGGAACCGGCTCCTGGGGTACCCCGTTCGCGATGATCCTGGCCGACGCCGGCTGCGAGGTGACCCTCTGGGGCCGTCGCCGGGAGCTGGTGGACACCATCGAGCGGACCCACGAGAACCCCGACTACCTGCCCGGGGTGCGGCTGCCGGACAGTGTCCACGCCACCACTGACCCCGCCGAGGCGCTGACCGGCGCGGACTTCGCCGTGCTTGCGATTCCGTCCCAGACGCTCCGTCAGAACCTGGCCGCCTGGGCGCCGTTGATCGGTCCGCAGACGGTTCTGGTGAGCCTGATGAAGGGAATCGAGCTCGGCACCGCCAAGCGGATGAGCGAGGTCGTCCAGGAGGTCGCCGGGGTCGGCCCGGAGCGGGTCGCGGTGGTCAGCGGACCCAACCTGGCGAAGGAGATCGCCAACCGGCAGCCGGCCGCCTGTGTGGTCGCCTGCACCGACGAGGGGGTCGCCAAGCGCCTCCAAGCCGCCTGCCACACCCCGTACTTCCGCGCCTACACCAACACCGACGTGGTCGGCTGCGAACTCGGCGGCGCGGTCAAGAACGTGATCGCGCTGGCGGTCGGCATGGCCGACGGGATGGGCCTGGGTGACAACAGCAAGGCCACCCTGATGACCCGTGGACTGGCCGAGACCACCCGCCTCGGCCTCGCCCTCGGCGCCGACCCGCTCACCTTCTCGGGGCTGGCCGGGATGGGCGACCTGGTCGCCACCTGTTCCTCGCCGCTCTCCCGCAACCACACCTTCGGCACCAACCTCGGCCGCGGCATGACGGTCGAGGAGACCATCGCCGCCACCAAGCAGACCGCCGAGGGCGTCAAGTCCTGCGAGTCGGTGCTCGATCTGGCCCGGCGCAACCACGTCGAGATGCCGATCGTCGAGGCCGTGGTGGACGTGGTGCACCACGGTCGGCCCACCCAGGAGGTGCTCGCCGGACTGATGGCCCGCTCCGCGAAGCCGGAGCGACGGTAGCGGCCGGACGGCGGGGAGAAGGCCGGACGGCGGGGAGAAGGCCGGACGGCGGGTAGCGGGGCGGCCCGGTTCGCGAAAGCGGCTGAAGTGTGCTGAAAACGGACAATGCCCGATTCGAGTAGTCGGCGTGACTTTCCCGAAACCGCTCGCACGGTAGTCTCAAGCGCGATATGAGCATCGAACAGCACTCCCCGAACCCGGGCGCTTCGGGCGCCAAGCCGCGCGTCGCGATCGTCTTCGGCGGTCGCAGCTCCGAACACGCCATCTCGGTCTCCACGGCCGGCAGCGTGCTCAAGGCCATCGACCGCACCAAGTACGAGGTGCTGCCGATCGGCATCACGCACGAGGGCCGCTGGGCCCTGGTCAGCGACGAGCCGGCCCGGATGGCGATCACCGACGGCAAGCTGCCGGCCGTGTCCCAGATCGCCGAGTCCGGCGAGGGCCAGGTCACTCTGCCGGTCAGCCCGGACAACCGGGAGGTGGTCCTGGCGACCTCCACCGAGGCGCCCAAGGCCCTCGGCGAGGTCGACGTGGTCCTGCCGCTGCTGCACGGCCCCTGGGGCGAGGACGGCACCCTCCAGGGCATGCTGGAGCTCTCCGGCGTCCCGTACGTCGGCTCCGGCGTGCTGGCCAGCGCGGTGGGCATGGACAAGGAGTTCACCAAGCGGATCCTCCAGTCGCACGGCATCGGCGTCGGCGCCTACACGGTGGTCAAGTCGCGCGAGTGGGAGTCCGAGGCGGGCCGCGCGGCGGCGCGCGAGCGGATCGCCGAGCTCGGTCTGCCGCTCTTCGTGAAGCCCTGCCGGGCCGGTTCCAGCGTGGGCATCAGCAAGGTCAAGGACCTCGCCGACCTGGACGCCGCGATCGAGGAGGCCCGCCGGCACGACCCCAAGGTGATCGTCGAGGCCGGGCTCGAGGGCCGCGAGATCGAGTGCGCCGTGCTGGAGTTCGAGGACGGCCCGCGGGCCAGCGTCCCGGCCGAGATCCTGGTCGGCGGCGACTACGAGTTCTACGACTTCGACGCCAAGTACATCGACTCCTCCGAGGTGCAGATCCCGGCGAAGCTGACCGAGGACGAGACCGCCGAGATCCGCCGCCAGGCCGTCGCCGCCTTCGAGGCGCTCGGCTGCGAGGGGCTGGCCCGGGTGGACTTCTTCCTGCTCACCGACGGCCGCTGGGTGGTCAACGAGATCAACACCATGCCCGGTTTCACCCCCATCTCGGCCTACCCGAAGATGTGGGAGGCCAGCGGCGTGGGCTACGCGGAGCTGATCGACCGGCTGCTCCAGGCGGCGCTGCGCCGCTCCACCGGCCTGCGCTGAGCCGTCGGGTCCGGAGCCCGCTCGCCCGGTCCCGGAGGGTTACAGGCCGTCCGGGACCGTGGACTTGATCGCGTCGGTGAGCGAGCTGAGCGGGTCGATGTAGTTCGGGTAAGCGCCCTGCGGCACGGTGATCTCGACGTACGCCTTGCGCAGCGTGGTGACGAAGCGGTAGCCGCCGTGGCCGTCCGGCGCCATGCCGAACTGCACGTCGTTCACCTCGGGCGCAGAGGCCGTGGGGTCGTCGTCGAGGTAGCCGGGACGGTCGATGCCGCACTTCAGCACGGTGTGCGGCGAGCTGTTCCAGGCGGCCGTGTACGGGGAGTCGGGCTTCGGGTCCTGCCGCTCGTGCCCCAGCACGGTGTCGGGCAGCGCCTTGTCCAGCGCGGCGCAGATCTTCGCCACGGCCGGTGCCGGCGTGGGCGGGGTGACGTTCGGAGGGGTGCTCCAGTCGACGAGCAGCAGTGCGATCCCGCCCAGCAGCGCGACCGGCGGTGCAGCCCAGCGCAGCGGGGCGGGCAGCGACATCAGGCGGGCGCTCGGACCGGGGAATCGGGGCATCCGCCGATGGTAACCGGGCCTACAGATGGACCACCGGGCAGGTCAGCGTACGGGTGATCCCCTCGACCTGCTGGATCCTGGCCACCACGAGGCGCCCTAGATCGTCCACCGTCTGGGCCTCGGCGCGGACGATGACGTCGTAGGGGCCGGTGACGTCCTCGGCCTGCACTACTCCGGTGATCTCGGAGATGGCCTGGGCCACCGCGGTGGCCTTGCCCACCTCGGTCTGGATCAGGATGTATGCCTGTACCACGGGAGACCTCCAGGCGGGGGTGGGCTGACCGGCAGTCTGGATCACCACGCTACCGCGCAGGGGGGTCGGGAGGGGAGACTTCGGCAGGGTCCGAGGGCGTACGCTGCGCGCGGGGGAGTGCGGAACGAGCGCGGGCGGGGACGGACGGGCACGGGGCGCGGCCGGGCGGGAGCCCGGAGCGGATCCGGATCCCTGAGGTGCTTCAGTCATCAGTTGCTTCAGGCATCAGTGGAGAGGACGGCAGATGCAGGGGACCGTGGGCGAGCTGGGCGAGTTCGGACTCATCCGGGAGCTGACCGCCCGGCTGCCGCTGACTCCGGCCGTCGAACTCGGCCCCGGGGACGACGCCGCCGTGGTCAAGGCGCCGGACGGCCGGGTGGTGGCCACCAGCGACGTGTTGATCGAGGGACGGCACTTCCGCCGGGACTGGTCCACCGCCTATGACGTGGGCCGCAAGTCCGCCGCCCAGAACCTGGCGGACGTCGCCGCGATGGGCGCCGTCCCGACCGCGCTGCTGCTGGGCCTGGTGACCCCCGCCGACCTGCCCATCACCTGGGCCACCGAGCTGATGGACGGGCTACGCGACGAGTGCCAGGTGGCCGGGGCGGCCGTGGTCGGCGGCGACGTGGTCGGCGGCGACACCATCACCCTGGCGATCACCGCGCTCGGCGACCTGCAGGGCCGGGCCCCGGTGAAGCGCTCGGGCGCGCAGGTCGGCGACGTGGTCGCGGTGACCGGTTGGCTCGGTTGGTCGGCGGCCGGACTGACCGTGCTGCAGCGCGGGTTCCGCTCCCCGCGCGCCTTCGTGGAGGCGCACCGGCGGCCCGAACCGCCGTACCACGCGGGCCCGGCCGGTGCGGACCTCGGCGCGACCTCGATGGTCGACGTCAGCGACGGCCTGGTGGCCGACCTCGGCCACGTCGCCAAGGCCAGCGGCGTCGACATCGACCTGCGCGCGGCCGACTTCGACATCCCCGCGCAGATGGCCGACATCGGCCAGGCGGTCGGGGTGGACCCGCTGGTCTGGGTGCTCTCCGGCGGCGAGGACCACGCGATCGCGGCCACCTTCCCGGCCACCGTCCAG
This sequence comes from Kitasatospora sp. NPDC032150, assembly GCF_055579945.1. Taxonomy (NCBI): domain Bacteria; kingdom Bacillati; phylum Actinomycetota; class Actinomycetes; order Kitasatosporales; family Streptomycetaceae; genus Kitasatospora; species Kitasatospora sp. NPDC032150. The sequence goes on from NZ_JBVIMH010000029.1 coordinate 19,238, forward strand.
CTGCCCGCACGCTGGCGGGTGGTGGGCAGTGTGGTCCGGATCGCCAGCGCCGCCCGCGGCGGCCAGGTCACCGTGGACGGCGCTCCCTGGGACCGCGTCGGCGGCTGGGACCACTTCGCGGCCCAGTAGCGGGCAACCGCGCGGCGCGGGACGGGCGTTCGTACCGGCGGGAGCGCCCGTGCGGGCCCGGGGGCAACCGCGGGCGACGTCGGGAGGAGACCAACTGCGCGCCTGGGTTGAGGTGTTGGGCCCACCCGCGCCGGCACCGCGCGATGGGTGCGGCAACTGCGCGTGAAGCCGGGCGGGTTCACGGCGGGGGCAGCGTACGGCTTGCACACCCCGGGAGGTCGCCCCGCCGCCGGAGTTTCCCCCAGGGGGTGGTACTGGCGCGGGGATACGGTTCGGGAGGGGTTCGGCGCGTAGGCTTGCGCTGTCGGTCCTGGCCGGGTTTGTCCGGTCTGTCCGGCCCGTACGGATCCATCGGCCCGGGGCGGTGCCGCCCCTGGAGCGGGAGAGCGCACCCACCATGCGAATCGGCGTCCTGACCAGCGGAGGCGACTGCCCCGGCCTCAACGCGGTGATCCGCTCGGTGGTGCACCGGGGTACCGATGTCCACGGTGACGAGATCATCGGCATCGAGGACGGCTTCCTCGGGCTGATCGAGGGCCGTGCCCGCCCGGTCTCGCACGACGACGTCACGGGTCTGCTCACCCTCGGCGGCACCATCCTGGGCTCGGCCCGGGTGCGGCGCGACCGGATCAACTGGGCCGTGGAGAACGCCCGTACGCTGGCCCGGAACCTCGGCATCGACGCCCTGATCGCGATCGGCGGCGAGGGCACGCTGACCGCCGCCAGGATGTTCTCCGAGGCCGGACTGCCCGTGGTCGGCGTCCCGAAGACCATCGACAACGACATCGAGGCGACTGACGTGACCTTCGGCTTCGACACGGCCGTTCACGTCGCGACCGAGGCGATCGACCGGCTGAAGACCACCGCCGAGTCCCACCAGCGGGTGATGGTGGTCGAGTTGATGGGACGCCACACCGGTTGGATCACCCTGACCGCCGGGATGGCGGGTGGCGCGCACGGCATTCTCATCCCCGAGAAGCCGTTCGACATCGAGGCGGTGGCCCGGATGGTCGAGGAGCGCTTCGACCGGCACAAGAAGTTCGCCATCATCGCGGTCGCCGAAGGCGCCAAGCCGGCGCCGGGCACGTTCCGCTTCGACCACGGCGAGGTCGACCAGTACGGCCACCAGACCTTCGGCGGGATCGGCAACCGGCTCGCGCACGAGCTGGAGGACCTGCTCGGCAAGGAGGCCCGCCCGGTCATCCTCGGCCACACCCAGCGCGGCGGCACCCCCACCGCCCGGGACCGGGTGCTCGCCTCCCGCTTCGGCTGGCACGCCGTGGAGGCCGTCCACCGGGGTGCCTTCGGACACTTCACCGCGCTGCGCGGCACCGAGATCAGGCTGGTGCCGATCGCGGACGCCGTGGTCAAGCTGAAGACCGTGCCCGAGGACCGCTGGCTGGAGTCGGAGGCGGTGCTCTGACCCGCGGGCCGGGACGGACGGCCGGACGCCGCCCGGGGCCCGGTAGGTTGGCGGCATGAGCAGCCAGTCAGCACCTCCCGTCGCGGCACCCCCGCGCGTCCTCACCGTCGCCGGCTCCGACTCCGGTGGCGGTGCCGGCATCCAGGCCGACCTCAAGACCATGCTCGCGCTCGGGGTGCACGGCATGAGCGTGATCACCGCCGTCACCGCGCAGAACTCGGTCGGCGTGCAGGGCTACTGGGAGCTGCCCGCCGAAGCCGTCCGCGCCCAGTTCCGCAGTGTGGTGGACGACATCGGCGTGCAGGCCGTGAAGACCGGCATGCTGGCCTCCGTCGAACTGGTCGAGACCGTGTCCGAGCTGCTCGCCGGTGTGCCGGCGCCGGTGGTGGTGGACCCGGTCGGCGTCTCGAAGCACGGCGACGCGCTGCTCGCCGCCGAGGCCGTCGCCACCGTACGGGAGCGGCTGCTGCCGGTCGCCACCCTCGCCACGCCCAACCTGCACGAGGTGGCGCAGCTCACCGGCATCACGGTGGAGCGGGAGGAGGGCATGCTGGACGCGGCCAGGGCGCTGCACGACCTCGGCCCCCGCTGGGTCCTGGTCAAGGGCGGACACCTGGCGGGCGAGGCCGTGGACCTGCTCTACGGCGGCCCAGGCGAGGAGCACTGGTACCGCGCCGAGCGCTATGACAACCGGCACACCCACGGCACCGGCTGCACCCTGGCCAGTGCCGTCGCCGCCGAGCTCGCCAAGGGCCTGGCGATGCCCGAGGCGGTCGGCGCGGCCAAGGCGTACGTCACCGGCGCGATCCGGCAGGGTTTCCCGCTCGGCGCCGGCATCGGCCCGGTCGACCACGGCTGGCGCTGGCGCTGACCCGGAGACGCGTACGGCCCGGGGTGGGAACCCCGGGCCGTACGGTCTAGACAGGACGTCCGTCCCGGCGCCGCGCGGGCGAGGCGCCGGACGGGTCCCGGGCGTCGGGACAAAGCAGATAGCCGACCCACCCGAGGGTGGATCGGCTGTCCGGAGGACCGGCTTACCGGTCTGCGCGTCAGCGCGAGACCTTACCGGCCTTGATGCACGAGGTGCAGACGTTGAGCCGCTTCGGCGTCCGCCCAATCACAGCGCGCACCGTCTGGATGTTGGGGTTCCAACGACGGGAGGTACGGCGGTGCGAGTGGGAGATGCTGTTGCCGAAGCCCGGCCCCTTGCCGCAGACGTCGCAGTTGGCAGCCACAGGAGTCACTCCAAGACTTCAGATCATTTACGTTCGAAAACCCCGGCTGAGCCTCCCGGACCACTCACGTGGACCGGATCGGTTCAAGGGGTGAGCCCGGATTGTTCCAGGCAACCGGAAGAGCATACAACGCCGCGTCCGGTTCAACGAAACTACCACGCCCCGGGCGGTGATCGTTCCCACCGCCCGCGCCGGTGCGCGATTCGCCCGCTCGCCTCCGGGCCCTCGTGCCCGGTGCCGACGCTCTTCGCTCGCCCCCTTGCCTGCCGACGGCCGGGCGCCGGCCTGCGCCGGGGGCGAGGGGCCCTCGCTCCTCGCTTTCACGCCGTACGTCAGCGGCTTCGCCGCGAGCAGCGGGCCGCCCCCAGCCTCCGGCCGGGGGCACCCCCTCGGCTCGGGGCGGGACCCCGGCGGTGCTCGCCCTGCGCGCGGCCCGCCGACGGCCACCGATAACCTGCGGGTATCGCCCCTCGCCACCGCGTTCATTCGCGTTCCCGTGGCGTTCACCCGGAGGAGAGCTGGTGCTGGACACGCTCGACGCCCCGACCGTCCGCACCTGGAGCCGGCTCGCCCTGACCGCCCTCGGCCAGGCCCGCGAGGAGATCGACGCGCTCAACGTCTACCCCGTCCCCGACGGCGACACCGGTACCAACCTGTACCTGACCGTCGAGGCCGCGGCCGCCGCCGTCGAGCGCTGCTTCGCCGAGCACGCCGGCGAGCCGGACCTGGCCGCCGCCGCCGCGGCGATGGCCAGGGGCGCGCTGGTCGGCGCCCGGGGCAACTCCGGTGTGATCCTCGCCCAGCTGCTGCGCGGCATGGCCGAGGTGCTCGCCCGGGGCGGTGACCCCGCGCTGCTGCGCCAGGCCCTCCAGCGGGCCGCCGAGGCCGCCTACCAGGCCGTCGCCGAGCCGGTCGAGGGAACCCTGCTCACGGTCGCCGCCGAGGCCGCCAGGGCCGCCGCGCTGACCGCCGGCGGCCTGGCGGAGACCGCCGACACCGCCTACCGGGCCGCCCGGACCGCACTGATGCACACCCCCGAGCAACTGGACGTACTGGCCGAGGCCGGAGTGGTGGACGCCGGCGGCCGCGGCCTGGTCGCCGTCCTCGGCGCCCTCGCCGACGCCGTCGCCGGACAGACCCCGATGGGACCGGTCGCCCTCCGGCAGGGCCTCGGCGCCACCGGACTCGCGGAGAGCTGCGAGGGACACGAGCGCCCGGCCGGTCCCGGCCACCCCGCCTTCGAGGTGATCTACCTGCTGGACGCCCCCGACGACGCCCTCCCGGCGCTCCGCGCCAGGCTCGGCGCCCTGGGCGACTCCCTGGTGGTCGGCGGCGGCGACGGCCTGTGGAGCGTCCACGTGCACGTGGACGACGCCGGGGCCGCCGTCGAGGCCGCCCTCGAGGCCGGACGGCCGTACCGGATCCGGATCACGCACTTCGCCGAGGCCGCCGCCCGCGCGGGGAAGCGGGCCAGGACCGCGCCCGAGGGCCGCGCCGTGCTCAGCGTGGTCTCCGGCACCGGCCTGGCCGAACTCTGCGAGCAGGTCGGATCCGCCGTCCTGCTGGCCGACCCGGACCGGCCGCCCGCCAGCGCCGAACTCGCCGAGGCCGTCCGCCGATGCGCGGCCCGCGAGGTCGTGCTGCTGCTCAACGACCCCGAACTGCGAGCCGCCGCCGGAGCCGCCGCCGACCAGCTCCGCGAGGAGGGCGTGCGGATCGCCGTCCTGCCCACCCGCTCGCCGGTCCAGGGGCTGGCCGCGCTCGCCGTGCACGAGAGCGCCCGACGCTTCGACGAGGACGTGGTCGCCATGACCTCCGCCGCAGGAGCCACCCGCTACGCCGAACTCGCGATCGCCGAGGGCGAGTCCTGGACCATGGCCGGGGTCTGCCAGGCCGGGGACGTCCTCGGCCTGATCGACGGCGACGTCGCGGTGATCGGCACCGGCCTCGCCGAGACCGGTGCCGTGGTGCTCTCCCGGATGCTCGCGGCCGGCGGCGAACTGGTCACCCTGGTGCTCGGCGAGGGCGTACCGGCGGGACTGGCCGAGGAGTTGGTGGCACTCGCGCGCAAGCAGCGGCCCGAGGTCGACACCGTGGTCTTCGAGGGCGGGCAGGAGGCCGCGCCGTTGCTGATCGGGGTGGAGTGACCCGGTCTGTCGCAGCCGTGGTGTACACAGGGTGCGATGGGCGCTCTCGATGAACCACTGACCAAGCTGGTCGGCGACCGCACCGCGAAGGTGCTGGCCGACAGCCTCAAGCTGCGCACGGTCGGCGACCTGCTGCACCACTACCCGCGCCGCTACGTCGAGCGCGGCCAGCTCACCAGCCTGGACGAGCTGGAGGTGGACGAGCACGTCACGGTGCTCGCCCGGATCGAGAAGGTGACGCTGATCCCCTTCAAGGCGCGCAAGGGTGACCGCCTGGAGGTGATCGTCACCGACGGCCGCAGCCGGCTCTCACTGGTCTTCTTCAACCAGGGCTGGCGGCAGAAGGAGCTGCGACCGGGCGCCCAGGGCCTGTTCGCCGGCAAGGTCGGCCTGTTCAATCGCACCCGCCAACTAGCCTCGCCCGACTACCAGTTGTTGGACGAGGAGGCAGATCCGTCGGCCGCCCGGCAGTTCGCCGGCCGGCTGATCCCGGTCTACCCGGCCAGCGCCCAGATGCCCAGCTGGAAGCTGTCCATCTGCATCGAGACCGCCCTCGCCAAGCACCTCGGCGACGTCGGCGAGCCGCTGCCCGCCGAACTCCGGGAGAAGCACCGGCTGATCCCGCTGCCCGAGGCGCTCGAACTCATCCACCGCCCGCGCAACCACGCCGAGCGCGAGCGCGCCCAGAGCCGCCTGCGCTGGGACGAGGCGTTCGTCCTCCAGGTCGCCCTGGCCCAGCGCCGGGCCGCCGACGCGGCACTTCCGGCCGTCCCCCGACAGGCCCGTCCCGGTGGTCTGCTGGCCGCCTTCGACGCCCGGCTGCCGTTCACCCTCACCGACGGCCAGCAGAAGGTCTCCGCCGAGATCGCCGCCGACCTCGCCTCCGCCCACCCGATGCACCGCCTGCTCCAGGGTGAGGTCGGCTCCGGCAAGACGCTGGTCGCACTGCGGGCCATGCTCACCGTGGTCGACGCGGGCGGCCAGGCGGTGCTGCTGGCGCCGACCGAGGTGCTCGCCCAGCAGCACCACCGCTCGATCGTGGAGATGATGGGCGATCTGGCCGAGGGCGGCATGCTCGGCGGCTCCGAACTCGGGACGAAGGTCGTGCTGCTCACCGGTTCGATGGGCGCGCCGGCCCGGCGGCAGGCGATGCTCGACATGGCCTGCGGCGACGCCGGGGTGACCATCGGCACCCACGCCCTGATCGAGGACAAGGTCCAGTTCCAGGACCTCGGCCTGGTCGTGGTGGACGAGCAGCACCGCTTCGGCGTCGAGCAGCGGGACGCGCTGCGCAACAAGGGCGAGCAGCCCCCGCACCTGCTGGTCATGACGGCCACCCCGATCCCGCGCACCGTCGCCATGACGGTCTTCGGCGACCTGGAGACCTCCGTCCTCGACCAGCTCCCGGCCGGGCGCTCGCCGATCTCCAGCCATGTGGTGCCGGCGGTCGAGAAGCCCAACTTCCTCGCCCGGGCCTGGGAGCGGGTCCGCGAGGAGGTGGCCAAGGGCCACCAGGCGTACGTGGTCTGCCCGCGGATCGGTGACGAGCCGGACGAGGCTGCTACCCGCCCGCTCGCCTCCGGGCGCTCTGACCCGGCTCGAGCCGGTGCGAAGAAGCGGGCCAAGTCCCTGCCGGACGACCCGGAGGACCTGGGCGCCGGTAGCGACGACCGCAGGCCGCCGCTCTCCGTGGTGGAGACCGCCGAGACGCTCACCAAGGGTCCGCTGGTCGGGCTGCGGGTGGAGATCCTGCACGGGCGGCTGGCGCCGGAGGCCAAGGACGACGTGATGAAGCGCTTCGCGGCGGGCGAGGTGGACGTCCTGGTCGCCACCACCGTGATCGAGGTCGGCGTCAACGTGCCCAACTCCACGGTCATGGTCATCATGGACGCCGACCGCTTCGGCGTCTCCCAGCTCCACCAGCTGCGCGGCCGGGTGGGCCGCGGCAGCGCCCCCGGCCTCTGCCTGCTGGTCAGCGACATGCCCGCGGGCAGCGCGGCCCGGGCCCGACTGGACGCGGTGGCCGCCACCCTGGACGGCTTCGAGCTCTCCCGGATCGACCTGGAGCAGCGCCGCGAGGGCGATGTGCTCGGGCAGGCCCAGTCCGGGGTGAAGTCCTCGCTGAAGGTGCTCTCCGTGCTGGACGACGAGGAGATCATCGCCACCGCCCGCGCGGAGGCCGCCGCCCTGGTCGCAGAGGACCCGGTCCTGGCCGGCCACCCCGAGCTGCGCACGGCCCTGGAGAGCCTGCTGGACGAGGAGCGCGCCGAGTTCCTGGAGAAGGGCTGACGGCCCGCCCGCGGCGGCCTCCGCACCCGGGGGACCGGCCCGGCCGGGCCCCCTCGATTGTCAGTGCCCCACGAGAGAATGAAGGTGTTCAGGGCGCACCTCAAGGCGCGTACCTGGCACGACATTTGGGGGTCCTGCCATGGCATTCCGTCATCTCAACGAGCTCCCGCTCGGCGACAAGATCTTCCGGATCGAGCTCGCCAGTGAGGACGACCGCGAAGTCACCCTGACCCTGACCGGCTGGCGCGAGGGTGCCGCCGCCAGCCCGCTCGCCTCCGGCAAGCTCCGCCTCCCCGTCGAGGACGTCGCCAACCTCCGGATCGCGCTGAACCGCGCGCTGCGGGCGCTGGCGATCGTCGCCGAGGTCTCCGAGCCCATCCCCGACCGTGACGTGCTGCGCGAGCTGTACCCCGGCCACGGCGCCCCGTGGGTGCCGCAGCACGAGGAGGAACTGGTCCGCCGCTTCCACGAGAGCGAGACCATCGCCCGGATCGCCGCCCGCTTCGGCCGTACGCCCGACTCCGTCCGCACCAAGCTGCGTGAGCTCGGTCACGACCCGCGGCGCCCCGACCACTGCCCGCCCGACGGCTGCCTGTCCTGGTCCCGCTATGCCTCCCCGGCCCTGCTCGGGGCGGCCCCGGCGGCCGAGTAACCACGGCCCGGCGGCGCCGTGGGGCGCCGCCGGGCCGCCCGGCGAGTGGGCGCCCGGGCGAGCGGCCCGTATAGCGTGGTGGCTGACCCACGAAAGGACTCTGCAGCTCATGACCCGCGTGATCGCCGGCGCGGCCGGCGGCCGGCGCCTGGCCGTGCCGCCCGGCCGCAACACCCGCCCGACCTCGGACAAGGCGCGGGAGGCGATGTTCTCCACCCTGGAGTCCCTGCGCGGGACGATCCACGGCGCCCGGATGCTGGACCTGTTCGGCGGTTCGGGCGCGGTCGGCCTGGAGGCGCTGTCCCGCGGTGCCGAGCACGCCCTGCTGGTCGAGTCGGACGCGAGCGCGGCCCGCACCATCCGCGCCAACATCCGTACCGTCGCCCTCCCGGGCGCCGAGCTCCGCGCCGACCGCGCCGAGCGGGTGCTCGCCGGCCCGGCTCCCGCGACCCCGTACGACCTGGTCTTCCTCGACCCGCCGTACGCGGTCACCGACGACGCGGTACGGGAGATGCTGATCACACTCCTCGCCGGAGGCTGGATCGCGGACGGCGCACTCGTCACCGTGGAACGCAGCACCAGGGGCGGAGAGTTCGGCTGGCCCGAGGGCTTCGAAGTGCTGCGCTCACGCCGGTACGGCGAGGGCACCCTCTGGTACGGTCGCGCCGCTGCCGAGGTTGATCAAGACTCGTAGCACTGCACCCCACAAGGGAGTCCACGCCATGCGCCGCGCCGTCTGCCCGGGATCGTTCGACCCGATCACCAACGGCCACCTCGACATCATCGAGCGTGCGTCGAAGCTCTACGACGTCGTCCACGTCGTGGTGGCGATCAACCCGAACAAGAAGGGCATGTTCAGCGTCGACGAGCGCATCGCACTGATCGAGGAGACCACCGCCCAGTGCGGGAACGTCGTGGTCGAGTCGCACCAGGGGCTGCTGGTGGACTACTGCCGGGAGCGCGGGATCCCGGCGATCATCAAGGGCCTGCGTGCGGTCAGCGACTTCGACTACGAGCTGCAGATGGCCCAGATGAACCACGGCCTCACCGGCGTGGAGACGCTCTTCGTACCGACCTCGCCGACATACAGCTTCCTCTCCTCCAGCCTGGTCAAGGAGGTCGCCGCGTACGGCGGCGACGTCTCGCACCTGCTGCCGGAGCCGGTGCACCGTCAGCTGCTCGCGCGGATCGCCGAGCAGAAGGCCCAGGCATAGCGCCGCGCCGGCCGGGCGTTTCTGCCGGCCGGTCACGTCGTACGTCCACCGTCGGGATGGCCGGAAGGGCACGGCCGTTGTGAGCTGCGGGGTGAGTGGACGTACAGTCAGTACTCCACTGCCCGGTGGCGAGCCGCGCCGTCCGGGCCTGCCTCCGCCACAGCCCGGCGGCACACGGAAAGACAGAAGCGCCCGTGGACGTGCAGAACAGACTCGACGCGATCGTCGCGGCGGTGGAGAATGCCCGCTCGATGCCCATGTCGGCGTCCTGCGTGGTGAACCGGGCCGAGCTGGTGGGCCTGCTCCAGGAGCTGCGGGAAGCCCTCCCCTCCGAACTCGCCCAGGCCAAGTCGGTGATGGCCGACCACGAGCAGGTGGTGGCCGAGGCACAGGCCCAGGCGGACGAGATCATCCGCGGTGCGCACGACGAGCGCGGTTCGCTGATCTCGGACACCGAGGTGGTCCGCCGGGCCCAGGCCGAGGCCGACCGGATCCTCGCCGAGGCCCGTGCCGAGATCGACACCAAGCGCGCCGAGGCCGACGACTACGTCGACGGCAAGCTGGCCAACTTCGAGGTCGTGCTCACCAAGACGCTGGGCTCGGTCGGCCGCGGCCGGGCGAAGCTGCGCGGCGAGGCCTTCGACGGGGCCGAGGGCGACGGCGACGAGTTCCGCCCGCGCGGCACCCCGAGCCCCGAGGTGGACGAGTACGTCGATGTGAAGCTCGCCACCCTGGAGGCGGTGCTCGGCGCCACCCTGGAGGCGGTCGGCAAGGGCCGCGACAAGCTCCTCGGCAAGAAGCCGATCGACGAGCTGGCCGCCTACCTGGCCGCCGCCGACGAGGCCCAGGAGCTCAAGGACCGGGCCGAGGCGGTCGCCGCCGGCTTCGCCGAGGACGGCGAGGAGCAGCCCTGGTACCGCGAGGAGGTGCCGCAGCAGCAGAGCTGGCCCGAGCCGGCCCCGGCCGCGGCCGGCTGGCAGACCGGCCAGGAGGGCGCGGGCGGGGAGGGCTTCGACAGCCACTTCACCCCGCCCGCCGACCAGTACGGCGAGGTCTACGCCGGCGGGTTCGACCCGGCCGGCCAGCCGCAGACGGACCCGTACGGCAACCCCTACGGCTACCCGCAGCAGCCGGCCTACCCGGCGCAGGAGCCCGCGCTGCACGACCCGTACGGCGTCCCGCAGGTGTACGGGCAGCAGCCGGTGTACCAGGAGCAGGGCTACGACGCCTACGGCTACCCGCAGCAGCCCCAGCAGGCCCCGCACGCACAGCTGCCCCAGCAGCAGGCGGGCCTGGACGAGACCAGCTTCTTCGACACCAGCATGATCGACATGACCCGGTTGAGGGAGCTCGGCGGCCGCTAGCGGCCGCCCGAAGTTGGGCCAGGCCCAAGTGTCCGGTACTCTGACCACTCCGGCCTGTTCAGCGCCGGATCGTCCGGCTGCTCGCTCGTAGCTCACAGCGCGGTGCCGCACATCGAACGAACCCGTTTCGCGCCACGCAGCGATGTGTGTCGCCACCAGGAAGCCAGGGAACCTTGAACCGCCTCGACCACCGCGACCCGCTCGTGTTCGACACGCATGAGCTGGGCCGTCGTGCGGGTTCGATGCGCCAGGTCTCCCGCGTCCTGGAGGCCCCCGCGGGCCTGGGCATCGCCGATGTGATCGGTGTCCCGGAGAAGAGCGAGCTCAAGCTGGAACTCCGCCTGGAGTCGGTGGTCGAGGGCGTGCTGGTGACCGGCACCGCCGAGGCCCACGTCGAGGGCGAGTGCGTACGCTGCCTGGAGCCCGTCGAGGACGACCTCGAGGTCGACTTCCAGGAGCTGTACTACTACCCGGAGTCCGACGAGCGCCATCGTGCCCGGACCGCCGGTGCCGAGGACCTCGACGAGGACTCGGAGGAAGAGACTTACCGCCTGGAGGGCGACTTCTTCGACCTCCAGCCGGTGCTGCGTGACGCGGTGGTGCTCGCACTGCCGTTGCAGCCGGTGTGCCAGGAAGACTGCCTGGGTCTGTGTCCCGAGTGCGGGGCACGCCTGAGTGACGACCCGGACCACCATCACGAGGCCGTCGACCCGAGGTGGGCGGCTCTGCAGGGACTCTCCGCCGCCCCCGGCGACGAGGGTGACGAGAACAAGAGCAGCGACACCCGTGAGGGTCTCGCCGAGAACCAGGAGAAGTAGCCGTGGCTGTTCCGAAGCGGAAGATGTCGCGCAGCAACACGCGCCACCGCCGTTCGCAGTGGAAGGCTGTCGCCCCCGCGCTCGTCGCGTGCGACCGCTGCCACGAGCCGAAGCTGGCGCACATCGCGTGCCCGAGCTGCGGCACGTACAACCGTCGCCAGGTCCTCTCGGTCTGATCGGCGGGTGTACGGATCGATGTCGGAAAGCAACTCTTCCCGCAAGTCGGCTTCCAACGGGAGCAAGGCCGGCGGGCCGGCTTCGACCGAATACGACGTCCTGGAAGGGCGCCTCGGGTATCCACTTGAGCGCGCCCTTCTGGTACGTTCCCTGACCCACCGCTCGTACGCGTACGAGAACGGTGGTCTGCCCACCAACGAACGCCTGGAGTTCCTCGGCGACTCGGTGCTGGGCCTGGTGGTGACCGACACCCTCTACCGCCTCCACCCGGAGGTCGCCGAGGGCACGCTCGCCAAGCTCCGTGCCGCGGTGGTCAACTCCCGCGCGCTCGCCGAGGTCGGCCGCGGCCTGGACCTCGGTGCCTTCATCCGGCTCGGCAAGGGCGAGGAGGGCACCGGCGGCCGCGACAAGTCGTCGATCCTCGCCGACACCGTCGAGGCCGTGATCGGCGCCATCTACCTGGACAAGGGCCTGGACTCGGCCACCGAGTTCGTCCACCGGCTGTTCGACCCGCTGATCGAGGAGTCCTCTCAGCTCGGCGCCGGACTGGACTGGAAGACCAGCCTGCAGGAGCTCACCGCCTCCGTCGGCATCGGCGTACCCGAGTACGTCGTCACCGAGTCGGGCCCCGACCACGAGAAGACCTTCGCCGCCGCCGCCCGGGTGGCCGGCGAGGACTTCGGACAGGGCAGCGGCCGCTCGAAGAAGGAAGCCGAGCAGAAGGCTGCCGAGAGCGCCTGGCGGGCGATCAAGGCCAAGTACGCCGACCAGCTGCCGGGCAACGCGGTCTGAGGCCGCGGGAGTGCCCGAACTTCCCGAGGTCGAGGTGGTCCGGCGTGGCCTGGCCCGCTGGATCACCGGTCGGACCGTCGCCGAGGTGGAGGTCCTCCACCCGCGCGCGATACGCCGTCAGGTGGGCGGCGCGCCCGACTTCACCGCCCGGCTGACCGGTGCCACCTTCGGGGAGGCCCGTCGGCGCGGCAAGTACCTCTGGCTTCCCCTGACCCCTTCGGGGGCGCTCGGCACGGGCTTCTCGATGATCGGGCACCTGGGCATGAGCGGGCAACTGCTCGTCCAGGACCCGGCGGTGCCCGACGAGACCCATCTGCGGGTCCGCTTCCGCTTCACCGACGGTGCGCGTGAGCTGCGCTTCGTCGACCAGCGCACCTTCGGCGGCCTCGCCGTCGAGGAGGCCGAGCCGGACGACCCCGAGGGCACCCCGGTCTCCATCGCGCATATCGCCCGCGACCCGCTCGACCCGCGCTTCGACGACGACGCCTTCATCGCCGCGCTGCGGGCCAGGCGAACCACGGTCAAGCGCGCCCTGCTCGACCAGACCCTGATCAGCGGTGTCGGCAACATCTACGCCGACGAGTCGCTCTGGCGCGCCAAGCTGCACTACGAGCGGCCCACCGCGACGCTCACCCGTCCGCAGGCCGCCCTGCTGCTGCAGCACGTCCGGGACGTGATGAACGCCGCCCTCGCGGTCGGTGGCACGAGCTTCGACAGCCTGTACGTCAATGTGAACGGCGAGAGCGGCTACTTCTCCCGGGACCTGGACGCCTACGGACGCGAGGGCGAGCCCTGCCGCCGGTGCGGCACCCCGATCCGCCGCGCCGCCTGGATGAACCGCTCCAGCTACTTCTGCCCCCGTTGCCAGCGCGCTCCGCGCTAGGAGCCAGGAGGCGCGGGAGCCGCGCAGCTCCCGCGCCCCGGCGCTGCCCTCAGGACCGGACCGGTTCGGGAACCGTGGGCCCGTCGGCGGGGTGGACCTCGGTCTCCTCCTGGCCGAAGTAGGCGACGCCGACCGCGCTGACCACCGCGAGGGCGAAGCCGGAGACGGCCAGCCAGCCCAGGCCGGCCCGGGAGGAGTCTCCCAGCCAGAGCACACCGACCGCGCCCGGCACGACCGTCTCCCCGACCACCAGCGCGGCCGTGGCGCCGTTCACCGACCCGACCTGCAGCGCCACGGTGTGCAGGTACATCCCGCCGACACCGCCGATGACGATCACGTACAGCGCCGGGTCCGAGACCAGCTGACCCAGGTCGAAGGGCTGGAGGCCGTTCAGCAGCCGGACCCCGATCCCCAGGGCACCGAAACCGAGCCCGGAGAGCAGACCGGCCACGATCGCCCCACTGGCACCGAGCCGCCGCACGATCAGGCTGCCGCCGGCGATGAGCACCACCGACACGCCGAGCAGCCACCAGTGCACCGCCATCTGGGCGTGGTGTCCGCCCTCGGGTCCGGCGGCCGTGGCCAGCAGCACCAGCGCCCCGCAGAGCACACCGATCGAGGCCCACTCCAGGCCCTTCAGCCGCAGGCCGAGCAGCTTGATGCTCAGCACGGCGGTGATCACCAGGTTGGCGCTGATGATGGTCTGGGACAGGAAGAGCGGCAGCAGCCGGGCGGCCAGCGCGCCGAGCCCGAAGCCTATGAAGTCCAGGACCGTGCCGAGGATGAACTCCCAGGTCACCACGGCCTTGGCGGTGGAGGAGAGGCTCGGCCCGCCGTGTTCGGTGACGCCGGAGACGGCGCCCCTGGCCGCCGCCTCCTCACGGGCCGAGCGGCGTGAGCCGACCGCCTGGAGTACCGAACCGGTGCCGTAGCAGGCGGACGCCGCGACGGCGGTGACAAGACCGAGGATCACCAGGAGCTCCGATTCGGATCTGGGCAGTGGATCTGGCAGTGCTGATCAGTCCGGGCAGTACTGATCAGCACAACTATGCCTGGTCCGGCGGACCACCGGGTCACCCGTCGGGAGGAGCCGGGACCGAACCGCTCGGCGGGGGTGGGCATCGGACCGGGGGCGGTCCCGGCACACGGGCGCGGCCAGGTACCTTCTCTCACATGAGAACTGTGCTCCGCCGTCCCCCGGCCGCCAGGCCAGCCGCCCGCTCGGCGGCGCTGCTGGCGGGCCTGCTCGGGCTGCTGCTCCTGCTGATCGCGCCCCCCGCCTCGGCGGCGGGCGGCATCGACGAGGCCGCGACCTCCCTGAAAAAGAGTCAGGTCTACGTCGATCCGGCGATGACCAGCCGGTTCTCCGAGGACCAGGCCGCCGCTCTGGGCAAGAAGCTCAGGGACTCCGGCAAGGCGGTCTACATCGCGGTCATCCCCGACAACGCGCAGTACCCGGCCGGCACCGTCGCCCGTGACCTGCGGGACGAGGTCGGCGTGGTGGGCCTCTACGGCATCTGGCGCGGTAACGAGTTCAAGGCCTTCGCGGACAAGGGCGTCGTCTCCAAGAACACCGTGTCGAACATGGCCGGGGCCGCCGTCCGCTCCCACCCGGGTGACATCAACGGCGCCCTGAACGACTTCGCCGACCACGCCGTCCGCCAGGTCAAGGGCCACGCGCCGGAAGCGTCCTCCGGCGGGATCAGCACCGCCGCGATCGTCATCCCGCTCGCCCTGCTGGTGCTCGCGGGCGGCGGTGTCTTCCTGCTGTTCCGCCGGGCGAAGAAGCGCAAGGAGGAGAAGGAGCGCGCCGAGCTGGCCCAGCTGCGCACTGTGGTGGACGAGGACATCACCGCCTTCGGTGAGGAGCTCGACCGCCTCGACTTCAACCCCGGCGCGCCCGGTGCCGACGACGCCCAGCGGGCCGACTACTCGCACGCCCTCGACGCGTACGAGCGGGCCAAGCAGACCATGGACGCGGCCAAGCGGCCCGCCGACGTGTCACAGGTCACCGAGGCGCTGGCGGACGGCCGGTTCGCCCTGGCCACGCTGGCCGCGCGGCGGGAGAAGCGCCCGCTGCCGGAGCGCCGTTCGCCGTGCTTCTTCGACCCGCGCCACGGTGTGTCCGTCCAGGACGTCTACTGGGCGCCGACCGGTGGCGCGCCGCGCACCGTACCGGCCTGCGCCGCGGACGCCGCCCGGGTGACGAGCGGCCAGGAGCCGGACATCCGCACCGTGCAGACCGAGTACGGCCAGCAGCCGTACTGGAACGCCGGCCCGGCCTACAGCCCGTGGGCCGGCGGTTACTACGGCAGCGGGGTGCTGCCGGGCCTGCTGGTCGGTACCGCGCTCGGCGCGATCATCGCCGGGCCGGACACCGCCTGGGCGGCTGGCTCGGAGAGCTACGGCCACGGCTACGGCGGCCTGGAGGCCGGCGACGACAGCGGTGCCAACTTCGACGCCTCCGACTTCGGCGGCTTCGACGGCGGCTTCGACGGCGGTGGTGACGGCGACTTCGGGGGCTTCTGACCGATCGCTCCCCGCGTCCGGCCCCGGTGACCTGCTCAGCAGGCCCCGGGGCCGTTGCCGTTCCCGGGGCCGCTTCCCGGGCTCCCCGGCCGAGCGGCGGCACCGGATAAGGTCTCTGCCATGCACGGTCATGACAGCACCCAGCCGGTCCGGGCCACCATCTGGGTCCGGGGAAAGGTCCAGGAGGTCGGTTTCCGCTGGTGGACCAGGGCCCGCGCGCTGGAGATCGGTCTGACCGGGTACACCAGCAACCTCGGCGACGGCCGGGTCCAGGTGGTCGCGGAGGGCTCCCGGCCCGACTGCGAACGGCTGCTCGCACTGCTCCGCGGCCATGGCACGCCCGGCCGGGTCACCGGGGTCACCGAGATCTGGGGTCCCAGCCGCGACGACTACGACGGCTTCGCACTGCGCTGAGCAGGCACACCGGGTGCCGGTCGGGCAACTGCCGGTGTCATGCGGTTGCCATCTGGGCAGACTCGTGGTTGACTCCGCAGCGAACAGTGATCCACCCGGTTCCGCGTGGCGCTGTTCCCGATGGCCCCGCCATCCCCATGGTGTGTCGACCCCGCCATGCAGGTGACAGGCGCGCGGTAGCGTGCGGTGATCGTGTTGACCCGTACGGTCTTTGGTGAGACGCTGAAAGCCCGCGCACCAGTCTGCGTACTCCCGGCAGGGTCATGTTTTCATGGGCGCAGTTCATGACGGCATTCCGGCAGTGCCCGGTCGGCACTTCCGGTGCGCTGACGGGTGCGTACCCCCCTTCCCCCTAGACCCAAACCGTTTCGGTTCGGTCACTCAGCGTGGAGGACCATTCATCATGGCAAAGGCGCTTCTCGGGTACGTCGGCGGTCCCGACCCGCGAATGCTCTCCGAGATGCGACGGCTGCAGCAGCGCGTTCAAGACCTGGAGGCCGAGTTGGCCCGGGTGCAGGAAGAGAACGCCGCACTCACCGCTGTCGCTGACGAGCACTCGCTGCTCAGCAGCATCGATCTGGATCAGCGGGAGCCCGCGCTCACCTGATCCTGACCCGATCCTCACCGATCGACGCTGCTGCGCACTCTGAGCTTCCCGTATACGCGGAGGTTGCCGTGTATGGGACGCAGCTTCCGAGGGACGCCCGGGTGGCGTCCCTTCGTCGTACCCGAGGACCGATGCCCCGAGGAGCGTCCTGGTGCGGACGCTCCGTCGAGGGGAGGCTGCCCTTCCTCCGGCGTGGTCAAACCGCCGTTCGGCGGCTTGGTGCGTGCCCGGCCGGATACAGTCGGCCGGCGGGCATCTGCCGAGGCCAGGAGGAAGGCGCGTGCACCTGAAGAGTCTGACGCTGCGCGGTTTCAAGTCCTTCGCCTCGGCCACCACCCTGCGCTTCGAACCGGGCATCACCTGTGTGGTCGGCCCGAACGGCTCCGGCAAGTCCAATGTGGTGGACGCGCTCTCCTGGGTGATGGGGGAGCAGGGGGCGAAGTCGCTGCGCGGCGGCAAGATGGAGGACGTCATCTTCGCCGGGGCCGGCGGACGCGCGCCGCTCGGCCGGGCCGAGGTCAGCCTCACCATCGACAACGCCGACGGTGCACTGCCGATCGACTACTCCGAAGTCACCATCACCCGGACGATGTTCCGCAACGGCGGCAGCGAATACGCGCTGAACGGCAGCGTCTGCCGGCTGCTGGACATCCAGGAACTGCTCTCCGACTCCGGCATCGGCCGGGAGATGCACGTCATCGTCGGGCAAGGGCAGTTGGACTCCGTGCTGCACGCCGACCCGATGGGCCGACGGGCCTTCATCGAGGAGGCGGCCGGGGTGCTCAAGCACCGCAAGCGCAAGGAGAAGGCGCTGCGGAAACTGGACGCGATGCAGGGCAACCTCAACCGGGTGCAGGACCTCGTCGCCGAACTCCGCCGCCAGCTGGGGCCGTTGGGTCGCCAGGCGAAGATCGCCCGCCGGGCCGCCGGGATCCAGGCCGAGCTGCGCGACGCCAGGCTGCGGCTGCTCGCCGACGACCTGCTCACCCTGCGCCGGGCCGTCGAGGCCGAGGTCGCCGACGAGTTGGCGCTGGGGCTGCGCCGGTCCACCGTCGAGCAGGAACTGGCCAGGGCCCAGCAGCGCGAGGCCGTACTGGAGGCGCAGGTCGAGCAGCTCGGCCCGCAGCTGGAAGCCGCGCGGCAGACCTGGTACCGGCTCTCCGCGCTCGCCGAACGCACCCGGGGCACCATCGGGCTGGCCGAGGCGCGGGTACGGCATGCGGTCTCGGACGGTGAGCCGGGGGAGGAGCGGCGCGGCCGCGATCCCGAGGAACTGGAGCGGGAGGCCGCCCGGGTCCGCGAGGAGGAGGCCGCACTCGCCGAGGCGCAGGAGCAGGCGCGGTACGCACTGGCCGAGGCGCTCGAGTGCAAGTCCGAGCTGGAAGGTGAACTCGCTGCGGAGGAAGGGCGGTTGAAGGCCGCCGCGCGCGCCCTGGCCGACCGGCGGGAGGGGCTGGCCCGGCTGCAGGGCCAGGCGGCCGCGGCCCGCTCCCGGGCGGCCGGCGCGCAGGCCGAGATCGGACGGCTGACCGAGGCCACGGATGCGGCGCTGCTGCGCGCCGAGGCCGCCGAGCAGGAGTACCGGCAGCTCCGGCAG
Organism: Kitasatospora sp. NPDC032150; assembly: GCF_055579945.1. Classification (NCBI taxonomy): domain Bacteria; kingdom Bacillati; phylum Actinomycetota; class Actinomycetes; order Kitasatosporales; family Streptomycetaceae; genus Kitasatospora; species Kitasatospora sp. NPDC032150. Next base: position 37,508 of record NZ_JBVIMH010000029.1, read on the forward strand.
CAGGTCGACGGCCAGGCGGAAGGGGACGCGGACCTGGACGCCGCGCACCGGCGGGCGCGGGAGGCGCTGGCCGAGTCCGAGCGCGAACTGGCCACCGTGCGCGAGGCCCTGGGCCTGGCCGAGCGCGAACGGGCCGGACTGGCCGCGCGGCACGAGACGCTGGCGCTGGGCCTGCGCCGCCAGGACGGCAGTGCCGCACTGCTCGCCGCCGGGGACCGGCCGGCCGGACTGCTGGGGCCGGTGGCGCAGTTGCTGCGGGTCGCGCCCGGGTACGAGGCGGCGCTGGCGGCGGCGCTCGGCGCGGCGGCGGACGCGGTCGCGGTGGACGGTCTGGACACCGCCGCGCAGGCGCTGCGACTGCTGCGCACGCGGGACACCGGCCGGGCCGCACTGCTGATCGCGAATCCCGCCGCGGAGCCGTACCGGCGTGGCGAGTTGCCGCAGGGTGCGCGTTGGGCGGCCGAGTTGCTGGAGGCGCCGAACGAGCTGCGAGCCGCCGTCGAGATGCTGCTGGCCGGCTCGGTGATCGTCGCCGATCTGGACGAGGCGTGGCAACTGGTCATGGAGAGGCCGGAGTTGACCGCGATCACGGCCGAGGGCGATCTGCTCGGCACCGGCTTCGCGCAGGGCGGTTCGGCGGGTGCGCCGAGCCTGCTGGAGACCCGGGCGGCGGTCGCCGAGGCGGCCGAGCGGCTCGGCGAGCTCGACCGGCGCTGCGCCGAGTTGACCGAGCTGCTGGCGCCCGCCGAGGAGCGGCGGCGAACGCTGTCCGGCGAGAGCGAGCAGCTGTCGGCACGGCGGCGACAGGCCGAGAAGGAGCAGGCGCGGACCGCCGGAGTGCTCGGACGGCTCGGAGGGCAGGCCAGGGCGGCGGCGGGTGAGGCCGAGCGGCTGGCGGCGGCGGTGGCCACGGCCGAGGAAGGGCTGTCCCAGGCGCTGGCGGCGGCCGAAGAACTGGCCGAACGCCTGGCCGTGGCCGAGGAGTCGGCCTCCTCGGGTGAGGACGAGCCGGACAGCGCCCGGCGTGACCTGCTGGCGGCTGAAGCCGTCTCGGCCCGGCAGACCGAACTCGAGGCCAGGCTCTCGCTCCGTACGCACGAGGAGCGGGTCCGCAACCTGGCCGGCCGGGCGGACCGGCTCGACCGCGCGGCACACGCGGAGCGCGAGGCCAGGGCGCGGGCCGCCGAGCGCCAGAAGCGGGCCCGGCACGAGGCGGCGGTCGCCACCGCCGTCGCCGCCGGGGCCCGGCAGCTGCTGGCGTGGCTGGAGGGGGCGCTGGTGCGGGCCGAGGCCGAGCGGGGGGAGGTCGAGGCGGCCCGTACCGAGCGGGAGGGCCAGCTGCGGGCCGGCCGGGAGAAGGGCCGGGAACTCAAGGCCGAGCTGGACCGGCTGGTGGACGCCGGACACCGTGACGAGGTGCTGCGGGCGGAGAAGCGGCTGCGGATCGAGCAGCTGGAGACCAGGGCGCTGGAGGAGTTCGGCATCGAGGGCGGTGAACTGCTCGCCGGCTACGGGCCGGACCAGCCGGTGCCGCCGGCCCTGCCGGAGGACGGCGGTGAGCCCGGTGAGCCCAGGCCCTACGACCGGGCCGAGCAGGAGCGCAGGCTCAGGGCGGCCGAGCGGGCCTACCAGCAGCTCGGCAAGGTGAACCCGCTGGCGCTGGAGGAGTTCGCGGCGCTGGAGGAGCGGCACCGGTTCCTCGGCGAGCAGTTGGACGACCTCAAGAAGAGCCGCCGTGATCTGCTGGACATCGTCCGGGACGTGGACGCCAGGGTGGAGCAGCTGTTCACCTCGGCCTACCAGGACACCGCGGCCCAGTTCGAAGGGGTGTTCTCCCGGCTCTTCCCCGGCGGGGAGGGACGGTTGGTGCTCACCGACCCGGAGAACATGCTCGCCACCGGAGTGGAGGTGGAGGCCAGGCCGCCGGGCAAGAAGGTCAAGCGGCTCTCGCTGCTCTCCGGCGGTGAGCGTTCACTGACCGCGGTGGCGCTGCTGGTCGCCATCTTCAAGGCGCGGCCGAGCCCGTTCTACGTGATGGACGAGGTCGAGGCGGCACTGGACGAGACCAACCTGCGGCGGCTGATCGCGATCATGGAAGAGCTGCGGGAGAGTTCGCAGCTGATCGTGATCACCCACCAGAAGCTGACCATGGAGTCGGCCGACGCGCTGTACGGCGTGACGATGAAGGGCGACGGGATCTCGCAGGTGATCAGCCAGCGCCTGCGCGACGAGCACCGTGAGCGCCGGCGCACCCCGGCGCCCCGGCGGGCGGAGACCGGGCTGCCGGCCGGGCGGCCCTCCGGCGGGTCGGAGGACCGATCCGGTACCCCGTGGGCGGAGGGCGGGGCGCCGGGCTGATCCGGCGATCCGGACACCGGTGCTTCTGCCGGTATCGCGGGCCCGTCGCGGATACTGGAAAGGTTGTGAATCCTCCCCCTCACCGACGAGGGGGCTTCTCACTCGGCCGCGGTGGCCTCACCGCGGCCAGGCCCCGGCAGGTCCCCGTCGGCCCGACCGGGGCGCAGCAGTGGAGCGGCAGCGCCATGCGCCTTGCCGACCGAAGGATCACTGAAACCCCCCGGCCGCCCGGCCGGGGAGCCAGCAAGGGAGATCTATGTGGAATACGTGATCCTTGCCGTCGTCATCGCCGTGATCGCCATCGGCGCGATCGCGGGACTCGTCGTCAGCGGCAGACGGAAGAAGCAGCTGCCTCCCCAGACCGGGGCGCCCGTCATCACCAAGCCGGCCGAGCCGAAGGCCGTACCGACGGCCGAAGCCGAAGCCGAAGCCGAAGCCGAAGCCGAAGCCGAAGCCGAGGCCGAACCCGAGGCCGAACCGGGTGCGCCGTCGGTGGCGGAGCCCGTCGAGGCGGCCGAGGCCGTAGCGGAGGTCGAGCTCCCGGAGGCCGCCGAGGCGGCTCCGGCCATCGAGATCCCCGAGCCCACCGCCGGCCGTCTGGTCCGGCTGCGCTCCCGGCTCTCCCGCTCGCAGAACTCACTGGGCAAGGGCCTGCTCACGCTGCTCTCCCGGGAGCGGCTGGACGAGGACACCTGGGAGGAGATCGAGGAAACCCTGCTCACCGCCGACGTGGGCGTCGCGCCCACCCAGGAGCTGGTGGACAAGCTGCGCACCCGGGTCAAGGTGCTCGGCACCCGGACGCCCGAGGAACTGCGCGGGCTGCTGCGCGAGGAACTGGTCGCGCTGATCGGCGCGGACGCGGACCGTGCGCTGAAGACCGCCAAGCACGAGGCCGGCCGCCCGGCCGTCGTCCTGGTGGTCGGCGTCAACGGCGTCGGCAAGACCACCACCTCGGGCAAGCTGGGCCGGGTGTTGGTCGCGGACGGCCGCAAGGTCGTGCTCGGCGCGGCCGACACCTTCCGTGCCGCCGCCGCCGACCAGCTGCAGACCTGGGGCGAGCGGGTCGGTGCGCGGACCGTGCGCGGGCCCGAGGGCGGCGACCCCGCCTCCGTCGCCTTCGACGCGGTCAAGGAGGGCATCGCCGAGCAGGCCGACACCGTCCTGATCGACACCGCCGGCCGGCTGCACACCAAGACCGGCCTGATGGACGAACTGGGCAAGGTCAAGCGGGTCGTGGAGAAGCACGGTCCGGTGGACGAGGTGCTGCTGGTGCTCGACGCCACCACCGGCCAGAACGGCCTGGTCCAGGCCCGGGTCTTCGCCGAGGTCGTGGACATCACCGGCATCGTGCTCACCAAGCTGGACGGCACCGCCAAGGGCGGCATCGTGGTCGCCGTCCAGCGCGAGCTGGGCGTACCGGTCAAGCTGATCGGGCTCGGTGAGGGCGCGGACGACCTGGCGCCGTTCGAGCCGGGCGCCTTCGTGGACGCCCTGATCGGGGACTGAGCACCGCCGACACCGCCGCATCGAGGGTCCGCTCCGCAGAGGGGCGGGCCCTCTTGCGTACCGGCCGACGCGCGGGGGACCCGGCAGTTCTTCAGGAGGCGAGCCAGGCCGGTTCGGCGGAGCGCTCGCGGCTGCGGTGGCAGGCGTAGGCGAGGGTGCCGAGCAGGAGGCGGGCCTCCGGGGGGCAGCCGGCGCTGTCGCGGGAGGGGCGGCGCAGCCAGCGGACCGGCCCGAGCGACCCGAACACGCTGGGCGGCGCGGCGATCCAGCTGCCCTCGCCGTGGCAGGCCAGGTCGAGGGCGGCGTCGTCCCACCCCATCCGGTACAGCAGCTCGGGCAGCCGCTGCGCGGTGCCCGCCGCGACGAAGAAGAGCAGCCGCCCGGTCGGCAGCGCGAGCACCGGGCCGACCTGGGTGCCCATCCGCTCCAGCCGGACCAGGGCCTGCAGACCGGGCTGCGCGGGGACGTCCAGGACGTCGAAGGAGCGCCCGGCCGGGAGCAGTACGGCCGCGTCGGAGGCCCAGAGCGCGCGCAGTTCCGCGGCGGGCGGCCCGGCCTCCGGGCGGGGGCTGACGGTGTGCTCCGGACCGACGGCGGTGTGCAGACCGGGCGCCGCGCAGTGGGGCTGCCGGCAGTCGCAGCCGCCGTCGGCCGGGGTGCGGCCGGAGCCGACGGCGACCGTCCATCCCCAGCGGCCGGTGTACTCGGCGGCGGCCTGGAAGGCGGTGGCCCGAGTGCGGCGGCGGGCACCGAACCGGAGATCGCCGAAGAGGTTGTCCATGCCTCCCCCAACAGATTGTGATTGCGGGTGGTTACGGGACTGTGACGGTGCGTCGATTGTCCGATGTAGAGTGCGTTGTGTGTCGGCGGCGCGCGCTGGACGGCGTGCTCCGATTCGGGTCGCCCGTGCGAGGAGCCGTCTTGCCCCGGAGTGCCGGATGCCGGATCGTCGTTGCTGCACTGGGTTTCTCCGTCCTCTTCCATGGCTGGCAAGGCCCATGTCGTAGAAGCGAGTTGACCGTGGAGCGGGTGGGCGGCGAGCGGATTGGCGCGGGCCGGCCGGACCGACTACCAGTGAAGCGTGGTGCGGCGCCGAGTAGTTCACTCGTAGGGGTGGCGAAAGGTGGCGATTCCCCGTTGCGGCTCCCTCGGATGGCGGAGGGGCGTTACGTTCGGCGTACGGAACGCAGCGGACCGTCCACCAGCGGGCGGGAGCAGAGCAGGTGCCGCCGACTGGGGCGGTCGGGTCATATGACAAAAGGGCCCCGTGGGGCCGGGCGGGATGGGGACGTTCCCATGGCAGAGAAGCAACCGAACGAGAAGCTGACGTCCTGGTTCGGCCGCAGTGGCTGGTCCAAGGGCGAGCTGGCCCGTCAGGTCAACCGCCGGGCACGTCAGACCGGGGCCCATCACGTCAGCACCGACACCTCGCGGGTGCGACGCTGGTTGGACGGCGAGCAGCCGCGCGAGCCGATCCCGAAGATCCTCTCGGAGCTGTTCTCCGAGCGCTTCGGTTCGGTGGTCTCGATCGAGGATCTCGGCCTGCGCACCGTGGTTCCGGTGAGCACCGTCGGCGGCGGGGTGGACCTGCCGTGGAGCGGCGCCCAGACGGTGCAGCTGATCAGCGAGTACTCGCGCAGTGACCTGATGCTCAACCGCCGCGGCTTCCTCGGCACTTCGCTGGCGCTGACCGCCGGTGCGGCGCTGATCGAGCCGATGCAGCGCTGGCTCAGCCCGAGTCCGAGCGGCGCCCCCACCCCGATCCTGGCCTCGGCCAACGGCGGTGAGCCCTACACCGGGCGGCTCTCCGAGCCCGAGCTCCAACTGCTGGAGCAGACCACGGTGATGTTCCGCCAGTGGGACGCGCAGAACGGCGGCGGTCTGCGCCGCAAGGCCGTGGTCGGCCAACTCCACGAGGTCACCGACCTGTTGCAGGAGACCTACCCCGAGCACACCACCAAGCGGCTGTTCCGACTGACCGCCGAACTCGCCCACCTGGCCGGGTGGATGTCGTACGACGTCGGTATGCACCCCAGCGCGCAGAAGTACTACGTGCTGGCGCTGCACGCCGCCAAGGAGGCCGGGGACCGGCCGTTCGGCGCGCTGATCCTCACCGACATGAGCCGCCAGATGATCCACCTCAACCGCGGCGAGGACGCCCTGGAGCTGATCCACCTGGCCCAGTACGGCAGCCGGGACACCGCCACCCCGCGGCAGCAGGCCCTGCTGTACGCGATGGAGGCCCGGGCGTACTCGACCATCGGTGAGGTCAATCGCTGCGCCCGCGCCGCCCGGCTGGCCGAGGACACCTTCAGCGACTGCCGTCCGGGTGACAACGACCCGAACTGGCTGAGGTTCTTCTCCGAGGCGGAGCTCAACGCGGAGAACGCGCACTCCTTCCGCGACCTCGCCTACAACTCCACCCGCAGCCCGCTCTACGCCTCGATGGCGGCGCCGGTGATGGAGCGGGCCGTGGACCTGTTCCGGCAGGACGCGGACCATGTCCGCTCCTACGCCTTCAACCTGATCGGGATGGCCAGCGTCCACCTGTTGCAGAACGAACCCGAGCAGGCCGTGGTGATGGCCGAGCAGGCCGTGGACATCGCCCGGACAGTGCGCTCCGAGCGGCTGAACACCCGAGTGCGAAAGACCGCGGCGGCCGCCTCGCGCAGTTACAAGGGGCTGGACGCGGTCGACCGGCTGGCCGAGCGGGTGGTGCACGACATTCCGGAGTTCAGCACTTCGATGTAATCGCCGCCGTGGACGGCATGGTCCGGACCGTCCCCCAGCTCCGACCGTGGACGCCCCCGTGGGTACGCATCCGATCGGGCTCCCCCGCCCGCAGCCCGGTGGGCGCCACGGTCGGTGATTCGTCGGCCGCAGTCGGTGGTGTGAGGGCGAACGGTAGCGCAGCTTCGTCGGTGACGCGGCCGCATTTCACGTGCTCGTAACTCTCCTGTCAACGCCGTCACGCCGGTGAAACAACGAGCCGCATCGGCCGAAACCAGCCTTCGGCACTCTCCTCTTCATCGCCGACACCCCGGGTGGCACGGGACAGGAATCCCGGGGGCGGTTTCAGCAGAGGAGACGCCGATGCCGGAAGGCTTCAGCGCGGGCGACACCGCATTCGTGTTCATCAGTGCGGCCCTGGTCATGTTGATGACACCGGGCCTGGCCTTCTTCTACGGAGGCATGGTCAGGGTCAAGAGCACGCTCAACATGCTGGCGATGAGCTTCATCTCGCTGGCGATCGTCAGTGTGCTCTGGGTGCTCTACGGCTACTCGCTCGCGTTCGGCCCCGACGCCGGCGCCGGCCTGATCGGCAATCTCGACTTCCTCGGCATGCGCGGCATCGGGCTGAACGACCTCAGCGGATCCATCCCGGTCACCGCGTTCGCCGCCTTCCAGCTGATGTTCGCCGTGATCACTCCGGCACTGATCAGCGGGGCGATCGCCGACAGAGCGAAGTTCTCCGCCTGGGCGCTGTTCGTGGCGCTCTGGGTGACGGTCGTCTACTTCCCGGTCGCGCACTGGGTGTTCTTCTTCGACAACGGCCACGGCGGCTGGCTCGGCGACCGCAGCGGAGTGATCGACTTCGCCGGCGGTACGGCGGTGCACATCAACGCCGGGGTCGCGGGCCTCGCGCTCTGCCTGGTGCTCGGCAAGCGGGTCGGGTTCAAGAAGGACCCCATGCGCCCGCACAGCCTGCCGCTGGTGATGCTCGGCTCCGGGCTGCTCTGGTTCGGGTGGTTCGGCTTCAACGCCGGGTCCGCGCTGGCCGCCAACGGCGTGGCCGGGATGGCCTTCCTGAACACCCAGGTCGCCACCGCCGCCGCGATGCTGGGCTGGCTCGCCTACGAGCGGATCAAGCACGGCGCGTTCACCACGCTGGGCGCCGCCTCCGGAGCGGTGGCCGGTCTGGTCGCCATCACCCCGGCCTGCGGCTCGGTCTCCCTGCTCGGCGCGATCGCGATCGGCCTGATCGCCGGAGCTGTCTGCGCCGCCGCGATCGGTCTCAAGTACCGCCTGGGCTTCGACGATTCGCTGGACGTGGTCGGCGTGCACGCGGTCGGCGGCATCGTCGGCTCGCTGGCGGTGGGACTGTTCGCCACCGGCCACGTCGGGCAGACTGCCCAGGGCCTCTTCTACGGCGGCGGGTTCCTGCAGCTGGGCAAGCAGGCGATGGGTGTGGTCGTGGTCGGCGTCTACTCCTTCGTGCTCTCCTGGCTGCTCGGCAAGGCGATCCAGCGGACCATCGGCTTCCGGGTCGCCGAGGAGGTCGAGGTCGCCGGGATCGACCAGGCCGAACACGCCGAGTCGGCCTACGACTTCAGCGCGGTCGGGGCCAGCCTGGCCCGGGCGCTGTCCGCCCCGGTGGCCGAGCGGCCCGCCGTGAGGCCCGCCGGGAAGCCGACCGTGAAGACCGCCGACAGGACCACTGAGAAGCCCACCGAGAAGACCGAGGTCGACGCCCGATGAAGCTCATCACCGCAGTCATCAAGCCCCACCGACTGGACGAGGTGAAGAACGCCCTGCAGGCCTTCGGCGTCCAGGGCCTCACCGTCACCGAGGCCAGCGGCTACGGCCGCCAGCGCGGGCACACCGAGGTGTATCGGGGCGCCGAGTACACCGTCGACCTGGTCCCGAAGGTCAGGATCGAGGTCCTGGTCTCCGACGAGGACGCCGACGAGCTGATCGACGTCCTGGTGAAGGCCGCCCGCACCGGCCGGATCGGGGACGGAAAGGTCTGGAGCGTCCCGATCGAGACCGCGGTGCGGGTCCGCACCGGCGAACGGGGCCCCGACGCCCTGTGAGCCGCCGGGCGACGGGGCAACTCCTCAAGGGCGCGGGGGACCGCGCGATCGGCCGGACACCCGTGTGACCGGCCGCCCGCGCAGCTCCCCGCGCCCGCGCAGCTCCCCGCGCCCCGCCGGTGCACCGCACCTACGATTCGGCACAGAACCACCGCACCACGGATGGGGACCCCGACGTGACACCCACCGACACCCCTCCCGCCGGGGACCCGACCGGCCCCTTCGACTTCGCCGCCGCCCGCTCGCGCCTGCTCGCCCGGCCGGGCCCCGGCGGCGCCGAACGCCGCGCCGCCCTCGCCGCCCTGGCCGACGACTGGCTCATCGGCCTGTACGAGGCGTCCGGCGCCCGGCCAGGGACCGCCCTGGTGGCCGTCGGCGGCTACGGCCGCGGCGAACTGTCGCCGCGCAGCGACCTGGACGTCCTGCTGCTGCACCAGGGCTCGCTCGACCCGGCCCTGCCCGAGCGCATCTGGTACCCGGTCTGGGACGGCGGCGCCGCGCTCGACCACTCGGTCCGCACCCTCGCCGAGGCCCGTACCGTCGCCGCCGAGGACCTCAAGGCGCAGCTGGGCCTGCTCGACGCCCGCCACCTGGCCGGTGACCGGGAGCTGACCGCGGGGCTCCGTGCCGCCGTACTCGCCGACTGGCGCGCCACCGCCGCCAAACGGCTGCCCGAACTCCGCCGGCTCTGCCGCGAACGGGCCGAGCGGCACGGCGAGTTGTCCTTCCTGCTGGAGCCCGACCTGAAGGAGGCCAGGGGCGGACTGCGGGACGTGACCGCGCTGGGCGCGATCGCCGCCAGCTGGCTCGCGGACGCCCCCAGGGACGGTCTGGAGGCGGCCGCGGCCAGGCTGGCCGACGTCCGGGACGCGCTGCACCTGACCACCGGCCGGGCCACCGAGCGGCTCGGCCTGCACGACCAGGACCAGGTCGCCGAGCGGCTCGGGGTGCTCGACGCCGACACCCTGCTGCGCCAGGTGTACGAGGCGGCCCGCACCGTGGCCTACGCCGGCGACGTCACCTGGCGGGCGGTCGAACGCGTCCTCGCTGCCCGGGGCGGCCGGGGCCGCCGGGCCGTCCGGCTGGCCTTCCCGTTCACCGGCGCCGGGCGCGGCACCGGTGCGGTGGCGCGCGGTGCGGTGGAGCGCAGGCCGCTCGCCGAGGGCGTGGTCGAACAGGACGGGGAGGTGGTGCTGGCCCAGAGCGCCCGCCCGGCGCAGGACCCGGTGCTGCCGCTGCGCGCCGCCGCGGCGGCCGCGCAGGCCGGGCTTCCCGTCGGGTACGCCACCGTGCGGCGGCTGGCCGCCGAGTGCCGGCCGCTGCCGGTGCCCTGGCCGGACGAGGCCCGGGAGCAGCTGACCACCCTGCTCGGCGCGGGGGAGTCCTGCCTGCCGGTCTGGGAGGCGATGGAGGCGGAGGGCCTGATCGGCCGCCTGCTGCCGGACTGGGAGCGGGTCCGCTGCCGGCCGCAGCGCAACGCCGTACACCGCTGGACGGTCGACCGGCACCTGGTCGAGACGGCGGTCCGGGCGGCCGCGATGACCCGCCGGGTGGCCAGGCCGGACCTGCTTCTGGTCGCGGCGCTGCTGCACGACCTCGGCAAGGGCTGGCCCGGTGACCACAGCGAGGCGGGCGAGGTGATCGTCCGGGACGTGGCGGCCCGGATGGGCTTCGACAAGACGGACGTCGAGACGCTGGCCCTGCTGGTCCGGCACCATCTGACGCTGATCGACACCGCCACGCGCCGGGACCCGGACGATCCGGACACCATCGACCTGATGACCAAGGCGGTCGGCACCCTGCCGCACCTGGAACTGCTGCACGCCCTCACCGAGGCCGACGCGGTCGCCACCGGGCCCGCGGCCTGGAGCAGCTGGCGCGCGTCACTGGTGGACCGGCTGGTGGACCGGGTGGCCGCCCAGCTCGCGGGCGACGCTCCCGCTCCGGGCCCGGACGCCGGCGCCGAGCCCACCGTCGAGCAGGAGCGGTTGGCGGTGGAGGCAGCCCGGACGGGTGAGCCGGCGCTCGCGCTGCTCGCCCAGCCGCACCCGGAGGCCCTCGCCGCCGAGCCGATGGGCGCCGAGCTGACCCTGGCCATCCCCGACCGGCCGGCGCTGCTGAGCACGGCGGCCGGGGTGCTCGCGCTGCACCGGCTGACCGTCCGCTCGGCGGCGCTGCGGATGCTGGACCCGGTCGGGGTCGGCCAGGTGCTGCTGATCCGCTGGAAGGTCGCCGCCGCGTACGGCGAACTGCCCGAGACCGACCGGCTGCGGGCCGACCTGCGCCGGGCCCTGGACGGTTCGCTGGACGTCGCCCGCAAGCTCGCCGAACGGGACGCCGCCGCCCCGCGCCGCCGGGGCATCAAGACCCCGCCGCCGGTGGTCACGGTCGCTCCCGGCGGTTCGTCCAGCGCCACCGTCCTGGAGGTCCGCGCGCACGACGCCCCCGGCCTGCTGCACCGGATCGGCCGGGCGCTGGACACGGCCGGTGTGGTGGTCCGTACCGCCCACGTCAGCACGCTCGGCGCGGACGCGGTGGACGCCTTCTACCTCACCTGCCCGGACGGCCGTCCGCTGACGCCCGAGCGGGCCCGGGAGGTGGCGGCCCAGGTGCAGGAGGCGCTGGGTGCGTGACGGATCGGTCCCCGCGACACCCGGCGTTTTCGAACGCATGCCGCAATCCCGCCCATGGCCTCCAGAACGCGCCGCTCCGCCGGCACCCGAACGTTCCTCGACGTGCTGCTCCACGTGTTCCGGATCCGGCGGCTGAGCACCGAGTGCGACCTCGCCGATCTGAAGGCCGGCACCACCCTGGAGGTGGCCTGCTCCAGCAGCACGCTCGGCACCGTCCGGATGCTGAAGATCGGCAAGGGTAGGGAGATCGCGCACACTGCCGGTGGCAGGCTCTACCTGGCCGATGGTGTCCCGCCGCGCTGGCGCAATGTCCGTACCGGGGAGACCGTCACGGTCGAGGGGCCGTTCACCGTGACGCCGTCCGAGCGGAAGGCGGTGCCCCGGCAGTTCGTCCGGCTCGACCTGACAGCGGGCGGCGAACAGCACGTGATCATAATTCCGAAGGCCGATCTCGCCCTGGTCACCCAGGTGCTGGAGGGCGTCGCGGCCTGAGCCCGGGGAAGGGGTGGAGACCGTTTCCGGGGCGGCCGGATACCCTTGGGGGCGACGACAGTACCCGTAACCGATGCCGCAAGGGACCCGCGACCGACGTGTTCGACACTCTCTCCGATCGCCTCGCAGCGACGTTCAAGAACCTCAGGGGCAAGGGCCGCCTCAGTGAGGCGGACATCGATGCCACCGCCCGCGAGATCCGGATCGCCCTGCTCGAGGCGGATGTCGCGCTGCCGGTGGTGCGGGCCTTCATCAAGCAGGTCAAGGACCGCGCGCTGGGTGCCGAGGTCTCCGGCGCGCTGAACCCGGCCCAGCAGGTCGTCAAGATCGTCAACGAGGAGCTCATCAACATCCTCGGTGGCGAGACCCGCCGGCTCCAGTACGCCAAGACCGGGCCGACCGTGATCATGCTCGCCGGTCTGCAGGGTGCCGGTAAGACCACCCTCGCGGGCAAGCTGGGTCATTGGCTGAAGCAGCAGAAGCACACTCCGCTGCTGGTCGCCTGCGACCTCCAGCGTCCGAACGCCGTCACCCAGCTGAACGTGGTGGCGGACCGGGCCGGGGTCGCCTTCTACGGCCCCGAGCCGGGCAACGGCGTCGGCGACCCGGTCAAGGTGGCCCGCGACTCGATCGAGTACGCCAAGCAGAAGCAGCACGACATCGTCATCGTCGACACCGCGGGCCGCCTCGGTATCGACGCCGAGCTGATGCAGCAGGCCGCGGACATCCGCGCCGCGATCAACCCGGACGAGGTGCTGTTCGTCCTCGACGCGATGATCGGCCAGGACGCGGTGACCACCGCGCAGGCCTTCCTCGAGGGCGTCGACTTCACCGGTGTGGTGCTGTCCAAGCTGGACGGCGACGCCCGCGGTGGTGCCGCGCTGTCGGTGGCCCACGTCACCGGCCGCCAGATCATGTTCGCCTCCAACGGTGAGAAGGTCGACGACTTCGACGCCTTCCACCCGGACCGGATGGCCTCGCGCATCCTGGGCATGGGCGACGTCCTCTCCCTGATCGAGAAGGCCGAGCAGACCTTCTCGCAGGCCGAGGCCGAGAAGATGGCCGCCAAGCTGCAGGGCGGCGGCAAGGACTTCACCCTCGACGACTTCCTGGCTCAGCTGGAGCAGGTCCAGAAGATGGGCTCGATCTCCAAGCTGCTCGGCATGCTGCCGGGCATGGGCCAGATCCGCGAGCAGATCAACAACATCGACGACCGGGACGTCAACCGGGTCGGCGCCATCATCAAGTCGATGACCCCGGCCGAACGCACCGACCCGAAGATCATCAACGGCTCGCGGCGAGCCCGTATCGCCAAGGGGTCGGGTGTCCAGGTCGGCGAGGTCAACAACCTGGTCGAGCGCTTCTTCGACGCCCGCAAGATGATGTCCGCGATGGCCTCCGGCAAGGGCCTCCCCGGCATGCCGGGCATCCCGGGCATGGGTGGCGGCGCCAAGAAGTCCGGCAAGAAGGCCCCGGCGGCCAAGGGCCGCAAGCGCTCCGGCAACCCGCTGAAGCGGGCCCAGGAGGAGGCGGCCGCCGCGCAGCGCAAGGCGCTCGGCGGTCAGCACGCCCCGGACCAGGGCGGTGCCTTCGGCCTCGGCGCGGGCAAGGGACCGGCTGACTTCGAGCTCCCCAAGGAGTTCAAGGACCTCCTCTGACCTTCCGTCCTCCGGGGGCTTCCCGCCCTTCGAGGCGAAGGGACGACCGATCAGGGGCGTGGGGAACCGCGCGACCGGCCAGCCATCGCGGCGCACGGTCGCCCGAGTGGTTCCCCGCGCCCCTGAACGCGTCATCACGGCCGCCGGGGACCGGCCCGGTGGCCCGTGCCCTCGCACGGCCGCCGGAGCTCGTGGCGCCGCCCGCCCGGGGAACCGGGGGCAGCAGCTGCCACAGCCGCCCTGGAGCTGCCTGGCCAGGGGCCGTCCGGATGGCGGATGATGAGGGTGTGCGAGTGATGATCCGTGCCCCGAAGCCCGCAGACGTGGCCCCGTACGCCGAGGCGGTCCGCCGCTCGGCCGAGCACGTCGGTCGCTGGAACCCGGTCGAGCCGGACGGCCTGGTGGACCTGTTGGAGCGTCAGGGCCCCGGTCTGCGCACCTTCCTGATCGTGGACCTGGACACCGGCGGCCTGGTCGGCAAGTGCAACGTGGCCAACATCGTGATGGGCCGGTTCTGCAACGGCGCGCTCGGCTACGACTCGTACCTCCCGTTCGCCGGCACCGGCCGGATGAGCGAGGGGATGCGACTGGTGATCGACCGTTGCTTCGCCCCGCAGGAGGCCGGCGGTCTCGGGCTGCACCGGCTGGAGATCAACGTCCAGCCGGAGAACGACCGCTCGATCGCGCTGGCCAAGCGCCTCGGCTTCCGGCACGAGGGCTACACGCCCCGGATGCTCTTCCTGGACGGCGCCTGGCGCGACCACGAACGCTTCGCGCTGACGGTGGAGGAGTGGGAGCCGCTGTCCGCGTCGTAGCGGTGGCACGGCGTCCCGAGCGGACCGTCCCGGCCGTCCGGCGCTCCGGATCCGCACCACGGACGTGCCGCTCCCGTCGCAGCGCGATACCGGCCAACTCGCTTGGGCGGCACCGGGGATGACCGGTGCCGACCCGGTGCGCGAGCTCACCGCGGTGCCGCGCGGCCGGGCCCGCAACGTCACCCGCTCCGCCCGGGCGGCCTCGGATGCGCGGGCCGGCGGACCCGGTCAGCCTCAGCGGACCTTCTCGGCGACCACGTACCGGAACAGGTTGGCCATCCGCACCGAGGCGTCCGGCTGGACGAAGGGATGCAGCGCCTCCTCCAGCTCCTTCTCCACCAGGGCCGCGCCGGAGTCGTCGATCGCCGCCTCGTACACGCCGGTCGAGAGCATCCCGCGCACCGCGCTCTCCAGATCCGGGTACGCGAACGGGCAGTTCACCCGCCCGCTGCCCGCCGGGCGCAGTCCGGTACCGGTCAGCAGTGCCTCCAGTGCGCCGGGCGTGCTCAGGGCGAACGGGTCGCAGCCGGACGCCGGGGCGGCCCGTCGCCGGGCCACGTCCAGTACGACGGCGCTCTCGCAGCGCTCCGGCGGGCCCCAGCCCGCCAGCACGACCTGCCCGCCCGTGAGGGCCAGCCGTGCCGCCAACGCCACCGACCGCTCCGGCTCGCCGGACGGTCGAAGGAAGGGTGCCTGCCACAGCTCGAAGAGAGTCACCAGCGAATAGGCCGTGCGGGGGAACGGGCCACTCGAACGGTCACGGTGCCCGGGACGGGACACCCGCAGCCGCCGGCCCTGCGCCAGCTCACGCAACTCGGTGTCCAGCTCCTCGCCGGCCACCTGGGCACCTCGCTCCGCCGCCAGCAGCAGGGACAGCCCCGACCGGCAGCCGAGACCGAGCAGACTGGTCGCCGAGCCGACCTCCAGGCGCTCGTACACGGCCTGGTAGAGCGGTACGAGCATGCGCTCCTGGATCTCCGCCCAGTCGCGTGCCCGCCCGTGTGCACGCGCCCCTCCACGGGCGCGGGGTCGCTGCGCGGTCGTACCCGTCACCTGCGCTGAAGCCATCGCGGCCTCCCATCCGGTCCTCTGGTGCTCTGCTCGTGACACCCCCCGGAAAGCTCCGCCCCCGAGTCCAGCGAACAGCGGCCGAGCCCCGGCGTCCAGAGGGGTGCGACGGAGTATCCGCGCGCCGCGGTCGTGCGCCCCCTGCCCGGTGGGATCGAAACCGATTCACGGTCAGGCGCCCGATCCCCGTACCATCTGCCCCATGGCAAAGGCACCCGTTCTCACCCCCCAGGCGGACGACTTCCCGCGCTGGTACCAGGACCTCATCAACAAGGCCGAGCTGGCCGACAACGGTCCGGTTCGCGGCACCATGGTCATCCGACCGTACGGCTACGGCCTGTGGGAGCGGATGCAGCAGGAGATGGACGCCCGGATCAAGAAGGCCGGCGCCCAGAACGCGTACTTCCCGATGTTCATCCCGCAGCACTACCTGACCAAGGAAGCCGAGCACGTCGAGGGCTTCGCCCCCGAGCTGGCCGTGGTCACCCACGGTGGTGGCAAGGAGTTGGAGGAGCCGGTCGTGGTCCGGCCGACCTCCGAGACCATCATCAACGAGTACTTCTCCAAGTGGGTGCAGAGCCACCGCGACCTGCCGCTGCTGATCAACCAGTGGGCCAACGTGGTCCGTTGGGAGCTGCGCCCGCGCATCTTCCTGCGCACCACCGAGTTTCTCTGGCAGGAGGGTCACACCGCCCACGCCACCTACGAGGACGCGCACGCGTTCGCCTCGATGATCCACACCGATGTCTACGGCGACTTCATGACCAACGTGCTGGGCATCGACGTGGTGCTCGGACGGAAGACCGCCAAGGAGCGCTTCGCGGGCGCCATCAACACCCTCACCCTCGAGGGCATGATGGGCGACGGCAAGGCCCTGCAGATGGGCACCAGCCACGAGCTGGGCCAGAACTTCGCCAAGGCGTTCAACACCACCTACCAGCTCCAGGGTGCCGAGCGCGAGTACGTCTGGCAGACCTCCTGGGGCGTCTCGACCCGCATGGTCGGCGGTCTGATCATGTCCCACGGCGACGACAACGGCCTGCGGGTTCCGCCGCGGCTGGCCGCCGTCCAGGCCGTGGTCCTCGCCATCAAGGGCGATGACGCGGTGCTCGCCAAGGTCCGCGAGATCGGTGCCCAGCTGGAGGCCGCCGGCATCCGCGTGGTGGTCGACGACCGCACCGACACCCCGTTCGGCCGCCGCGCCGTCGACTGGGAGCTCAAGGGCGTCCCGGTGCGCATCGAGGTCGGCCCGCGCGACCTGGAGAACGGCACCGCGATGCTCGCCCGCCGCATCCCCGGCGGCAAGGAGTCGGTCTCCATCGACGCGCTGGCCGCGCTGCTGCCGGGCATCCTGGAGGAGGACCAGGCCCTGCTGCTCCGTCAGTCCCGCGAGCGCCGCGAGGCCCGCACGGTCGACGTCAAGACCATCGACGAGGCCGTCGAGGCGGCCGCGACCGGCTGGGGCAGGATGTCCTGGGCCGAGCTGGGTCCGGAGGGCGAGGCCAAGCTGGCCGAGCAGGGGGTCTCGGTGCGCTGCATCGTCGCGGCCGACGGCTCGGTTCCGCTGACGGATGATCAGGAAGGCAACGTCGCGATCGTCGCGCGCGCCTACTGACGTTCCGATAGTCGGTTCCGGGTTCTGGTCCAGGTTCCAGGTTCCGGGTTCAGGTTCCGGGTTCAGGTTCCGGGTTCAGGTTCCAGGTCCTGGTTCCGGGTGCGGAGAAGGCGCTTGTTCTGCCGCCCGCAGACTGCGGGTTGAGACTACTGACCAGTCAACTGCCGGTCCTATGGAACTAGCGGTACGGTATACGGCCCGTGGCCTTGTCAATTTCCGACATTGTCACGGGCCGTCCGCCTTGGGGTGGCACCGGGGTGCCCGTGTACACGCGCGGGGCCCGGCCCCAAGGCAAATCCAAGAGCCCGGCGAGGCTTGTTGGGCCCACAGTTGCAGGGGGTTGGTCTTGCGTCAGATCCAAGCAGCGAAATTCGCGCAGCGATGTGCATTCCTGAGAGTTTCCTGGGAATTCCCCGCGAAGGGGAACTCGCGGAACATCGGCTCTCACTCCATCGTTGGCATAGCGTGAGCACGACACAGCCTCTCGTTCTCGCGGCCGAACTGGCCGCCGCCTGGAGCGACATCCAGGCATACCACCAGGACCTCCCCGATCTCGCCTCGCCCGAGGCGCTGATCGGCGAGTCCTCCTCGGCCTGCGGTACCCAGCTCGGCTTCGAGCGGCTGCTGCACGAGGCCGCCCACGGCCTGGCTGCCGCGCGGGACATCCGCGACACCTCGCGGGCCGGTCGCTACCACAACCGCCGCTTCCTGATGCTCGCCAGCGAGCTCGGGCTGGCCCACCCGGTCGAGCCGCACGCCAGCAGCGGCTTCTCCCAGGTGACCATGCTCAAGGAGACCCAGGAGCGCTACGCCCAGACCATCGAGCGGCTCGATCGTGCTCTCGGTGCGCATCAGCTGGCCGTGGCCGGCGAGGGCGGGCAGCGTACGTTCCGGGGTCCGGCGGCGCGGCACGGCTCCTCGGGAGGCGGCGTCCGGGTCAAGGCGGTCTGCGGCTGCGGCCGGAACGTCCGGGTGGTGCCCTCGGTGCTCGCCCAGGCGTCGATCGTCTGCGGGGCGTGCCAGCAGCCGTTCCGGATCGCCTGAGTCCTCAGGCGTCGTACGGGTGGGGGCTCTTGCCGTCGGGGTGTCGGCGAGGGCTCTTCCCGTCGGAGGTGTCAGGGGCCGGCGGGGTGTGGTCGGGCCTGACGAGGTCTGACGGAAGCGTTGCGGGTTCGGTCGGTTTGCCGGCGCCGCCGGGCCGGTGTGTGCTTGGCCGGCGTGCTTGCTGGCGGCGCCCGGGGCGTCTTCGGCGGGTGGCGTCTTTCGATGGTGCGGCGTGTCGGGTGATGGGGCGGCGTGTCGGGCGGGATGCCGTCTTCGGCCGGGTGACGTGTCCGGAGCTTCGGCGGTGTCCGTTGTTCGAGGCGCGCGTCGGTTCGAGGAGTGCGACTGTCGGCTCGCAGGGATCGGTGTTCTCAGCGCGGTCGTCGTTCCCGCCGGTGCGCCGTCCGGGGGATGGCCTGATTCGGGGCGGCGACCAGGGTGTGGCAGAATGGACAGCTGAGTACTCGGCAGCCGGGCAGGACCCCTCTCTCCTACGGCTGGCGTGTCCCTTGAACGGTCGGCCGCGCAACCCCACGCGATGGCAGTGGCCGCTCACCCACGTCAACACCAGGAGAATCCACTCCCGTGGCAGTCAAGATCAAGCTGAAGCGTCTCGGCAAGATTCGCTCCCCGCACTACCGCATCGTCGTTGCCGACTCGCGCACCAAGCGTGACGGTCGCGCGATCGAGGAGATCGGCATCTACCAGCCGACCTACAACCCCTCGAAGATCGAGGTCGACAGCGACCGCGCCCAGTACTGGCTGTCCGTCGGCGCCCAGCCGACCGAGCCGGTGCTCGCCATCCTGAAGCTGACCGGCGACTGGCAGAAGTTCAAGGGCCTGCCGGCTCCGGCGCCGCTGAAGGTCGCCGAGCCGAAGGTCGAGGACTACTCGCACCTGTTCGCCAAGGCCGTTGCCGGCTTCGAGGACAGCACCACCGGTGTTGCCATCACCCCGAAGGCCAAGAAGTCGGACAAGGCCGAGGCTGACGCCGAGGCCGCTTCCACCGAGGCCTGATCGTGATCGAGGAAGCCCTCGACCACCTGGTGAAGGGCATCGTCGAGCACCCCGACGAAGTGCAGGTTCGTTCTCGCAACCTGCGGCGGGGCAACACCATCGAGGTGCGAGTGCACCCCGATGACCTCGGCAAGGTGATCGGCCGGGGCGGCCGGACCGCGCGCGCTCTGCGCACCGTGGTCGGCGCTCTCGGCGGTCGCAACGTCCGAGTCGACCTGGTCGACGTGGACAGCATTCGCTGACGCACAGCCGTCAGGCTTGGGGCCGGTCGGGACGCTCGTCGTCCCGACCGGCCTTCTTCGTTCCTTCCATGCTTTTCCTTCTGTTCTCGTTCCTTCGTTTTTCCGTTCCTTCGATCCTTCGCAGCGCAAGCCCAGCAACTTCAGGAGAGCGATCACCGTGCAGCTCGTCGTCGGCAAGATCGGCCGCGCCCACGGCATCAAGGGGGACGTCAGCGTCGAGGTCCGCACCGACGAGCCGGAGCTCCGACTCGGCCCCGGGGCGGTTCTGTTCACCGACCCGGCGTCGGCGGGGCCGTTGACCGTTGAGTCCGGCAGGGTCCACAGCGGCCGGCTGCTGCTGCGCTTCGCCGGGGTGAAGGACCGCAACGGCGCCGAGGCGCTGCGCGGAACCCTCCTGATCGCGGAGGTCGACCCGGATGAGCGGCCGGAGGAAGAGGACGAGTACTACGACCACCAGCTGATCGGTCTGGACGTGGTCCTGCTGGACGGCACCCTGGTCGGCGAGCTGACCGAGATCATCCACCTGCCCTACCAGGACCTCCTGACCGTGAAGAGGGTCGACGGGACGGAGGTGCTGGTGCCGTTCGTGGAGAAGATCGTTCCGACCATCGACCTGGAGAACCAGCGCGCCGTGATCGACCCGCCGCCCGGCCTGATCGACCCCGAGC
This sequence comes from Kitasatospora sp. NPDC032150, assembly GCF_055579945.1. Taxonomy (NCBI): domain Bacteria; kingdom Bacillati; phylum Actinomycetota; class Actinomycetes; order Kitasatosporales; family Streptomycetaceae; genus Kitasatospora; species Kitasatospora sp. NPDC032150. The sequence continues at coordinate 57,438 of NZ_JBVIMH010000029.1, forward strand.
AGGCGGTGGTGGCCACCGGCTCGGCGGAGGGCGACGCCGGTACGGAGCCTGCCGAGGGCGGTACCGGTGCAGGGTCTGCCGAGGGCGGTGCCGGTCCCGACAGCGAGGGTGACGCCGTAGGTGACGCCAGTGAGGGCAAGGCCGACGCATGAGTGAAATGCGGATCGACGTCGTCACGATCTTCCCCGAGTACCTGGAGCCGTTGAACGTCTCCCTGGTCGGCAAGGCGCGCGCCCGTGGCCAGCTGGACGTCCACCTGCACGACCTGCGCAGCTGGACCACGGACGTTCACCGCACCGTGGACGACACCCCATACGGTGGTGGACCCGGCATGGTGATGAAGCCCGAACCGTGGGGGGCCGCGCTGGACGCGGTGGTCTCGCAGGGGCCCGAGGGCGCGGTTCCGACCCTGGTAGTCCCCACCCCGAGTGGCCGTCCGTTCACCCAGGAGCTGGCTCAGGAGCTGGCAACGCAGCCCTGGTTGGCCTTCGCGCCTGCCCGCTACGAGGGCATCGACCGTCGGGTGATCGAGGAGGCCGCGACCCGGATGCCCGTGGTCGAGGCGTCGATCGGCGACTACGTGCTGGCCGGCGGCGAGGTCGCCGTACTGGTCATGGTCGAGGCGATCGCCCGACTGCTGCCCGGCGTCCTCGGTAACGCGGAGTCGCACCGGGACGACTCGTTCGCCCCCGGCGCCATGGCCGACCTGCTGGAGGGTCCGGTCTACACCAAACCCGCCGAGTGGCGTGGACGGGCCGTGCCGGAGGTACTGCTCAGCGGACACCACGGCAAGATCGCACGCTGGCGTCGTGAGCAGGCGTTCGCCCGTACTCTGGCCAACCGGCCCGACCTCGTCGATCGTTGGAAGTACGACGCGTTCGACAAGAAGGAGCGGGAAGCCCTCGGCGTTCTCGGCCTGGCCTGGGACGAGCGGCTCGGCCGATTTCGGTCCGTGGCCGATGCTGTGGAAGAATGAGCGACTGTTGTCTGTCGCCGGGCTCCTCTCGTAGGGGCCGGTGGTCCGACGCCCCCGCCACGGGGGGAACGTCGAAGACCGAGGCGGCCCGCAGCACACCCCATTGAGACGAATTTCCGTGGGCGGCCCGTGGCGCCTGCGATGGAGAGCATCATGAGCAACAAGCTCGCTGCTGTCGACGCGGCCTCGCTGCGTACCGACATCCCGGCGTTCCGCGCCGGTGACACCCTGAAGGTTCACGTCCGGGTTATCGAGGGCAACCGCTCCCGTATCCAGGTCTTCCAGGGCATCGTCATTCGCCGCCACGGCTCGGGTGTCGGCGAGACCTTCACCGTCCGCAAGGTCAGCTTCAACGTCGGCGTGGAGCGTACCTTCCCGGTTCACACCCCGGTCGTCGAGAAGATCGAGGTCGTGACCCGCGGTGCGGTCCGCCGTGCCAAGCTGTACTACCTGCGTGACCTGCGCGGCAAGGCCGCCAAGGTCAAGGAGAAGCGCGAGAGCTGATCCGCTCACCCTCGGCTCTGCCGAGGGCCGGGCACGCCCGGACCGGGCTGAGAACCCTAGGGATAAGCTCAGCCCCGATGAGTACGCACGAACATCCCGTGGACCGCGACGGCAGTCCTGCACCTTCGGGTGCGGACTCGCTGCCGCGGTCCGCGGTCGTTTCCGGCGAAGGTCGGCCCTCGGGAGAAGCCACGGTGGACATCGACGGGGCCGGGGCCGGTGCGGACGGAGCCGGGCCAGGTGCGGATGAAGCCGTACCCAGGGCAGGCGGAGCCGTTCCAGGTGCGGGCGAAGGAGCCGGGCCCGGTAGCGGTGGGACCACGGTCGGCCCGAGCGCTGCCACACCGAGTGCGGACATCGCCGTAGCCGACGCAGAAGTGCCGCCGGACGATGCGGAGCACTCCGAGAGCGGGGCACGGTCGGTGGGTGGGGATCGGTGGTTCTCACGGACGTTCCTCCTGGGGGCCGGGCTCTGCCTGGTGACGTTGCTGCTGCTGAACTTCTTTGTCGTCCGCCCCTTCGGCGTGCCGTCCGAGTCGATGGAGGGCACGCTCCGACCGGGAGACCGCCTTCTGGTGAACCAGTTGGCATACGACTTCGGCAGGCGCGTTCAACGTGGGGACGTGGTGGTCTTCGACGGCATCGGCTCCTTTCTCCCGTACGCGTCGGAACCGTCCGCCGCGCAGCGCTTTCTCGCTGGATTCGGACTGTCCTCCGGTACTGACTCGGTCTATGTGAAGCGAGTGATCGGGATCGGTGGGGACCGGATCACCTGCTGCGGTTCCGACGGCAGGATCAAGGTCAACGGCGCGCCGTTGAATGAGTCGGAGTATCTGTATCCCGGTGACACCCCCTCGAAGGTCGCCTTTGATGTGGTGGTGCCGGCGGGGAAGTTGTGGGTGATGGGAGACCACCGGAGTGACTCCCGGGACTCGCGGGACCACCTCGGTGAGCCTGGCGGCGGCTTCGTACCCGAGGCCGAGGTGATCGGCCGCGCGGACTGGGTGGTCTTCCCGATCGGGCGCTGGTCTTCACTGGGGCACCCTGCCGGGTTCACCGCTGTGGAGGGGACTGGTGGCCATGGGGGTCAGAGGTAGGGGTCGGCCGGTCGCTTCGCCGACCGGCTCGCCAGCTCTCGCAGCGACGGAGCCGATACCTGGACCAGTGGCCGAGTCAGCTCCTCGGCCCGGGCCCGAGCAGGTCGTTGTCCGAGGGCGCGCCGAGCGCCGACGGACAGCACGTCGAGCAGAGCGCCGCAGACACCGGTCCCTGTTGCGTGAACTGCCCATGATCCTGGTGGTCGCATTGGTGATCGCGATGCTGCTCAAGACGTTTCTGGTACAGGTCTTCGTCATCCCTTCCGGCTCGATGGAGCAGACCATCCAGATCGGTGACCGGGTGCTGGTGGACAAGGCCACTCCTTGGTTCGGCGCGCAGCTGCAGCGCGGCGAAGTGGTTGTCTTCAAGGATCCCGGCGGCTGGTTGGAGTCGGAGCACAAGCCTTCCTCGGACGGACCGGTGCTCCGCAGGGTGAAACAGGCCTTCTCCTACGTGGGTCTGCTGCCGTCAGAGGACGAGCAGGATCTGATCAAGCGGGTTATCGGTGTTGCCGGGGACACGGTTGAGTGCTGCGACGCCAAGGGCCGGGTCAGCGTCAACGGCACGCCGCTAGACGAGCCTTACGTCGCGCCGGGCAACGCGCCGTCGAGCCGGCCGTTCAAAGTCACCGTCCCGCCCGGAAGGCTCTGGGTGATGGGTGACCATCGGGATGTCTCGGCCGACTCCAGGTTCCACATGGACAGGCCTGGTGACGGCACCGTCCCCGTGGCCAATGTGATCGGTCGGGCCTTCGTGATCGCGTGGCCGATGGGACGCATGCGCCAACTTGACGTACCTACCTCATTTTCCGCGCTTCCTTCGTCCACGAGGACCTTCAATCCGCACGACTTCGACCGTGCTTCGGGCACTGCGGAATCGGCCGGGGCCAACCCGGATCCAGCGGAACCTCCGCTCGTTATGGGTGTGTTGGGCGTAGCTCCGTTCCTCGCGCGACCGAGGCGGGCGGCGGTCTGGCCTGGGTGGCCGGCCGGTTGATCACCGGATCTGCCGTGTGGGAGCGGTGACGTGATGTCCTGGAGTGATAGAGAAGTGCTGGAGCGCTCGGTGCACGTTCCGGTTGCCTCCGGAGGCTGTGCCGGTGTCAGGAACGCCCGTGCTGGGCAGGCCTGAGGCGGGTTGACGGTCGGTCACAGAGCGTGGTGCCCGCTGTGCGGCACTGGTGAGCGCGGGCGCGCGGGCGTCCGCACAGCAGGGAGGAGATGTTGTGGGGGATCTGGTGATCGGCGCCCGCTCGGGGGCTCCCGAGCCGGAAGGCGCCGGTGGTCGTACTGTCCGGTCCGCCGAGTCCGCGCAGCCGCCGGAGCCCGGCGAGGGCGGATCGGCTTCCAAAGCGGGTGAGTCGGACACCGGGGGACCGGACGGCGGGGCCGCCAGGTTGGGCGGTGGCGACGGCGGAGACGGTTCGCCGCGCGCATCGGACGATGACTCCGAGGAGACTCCGGAGCCCCCGAAGCAGCGTTCCTTCTGGAAGGAATTGCCCATCCTGGTCGGCATCGCGCTGATCCTGGCGTTGGTGATCAAGACATTCTTCGTCCAGGCGTTCTCGATTCCTTCGGGGTCGATGGAGAACACTCTGCGGATCGGCGACCGGGTTCTGGTGGATAAGCTCACGCCGTGGTTCGGTGCGGAGCCGGAGCGCGGTGACGTGGTGGTCTTCCAGGACCCGGGCGGCTGGCTGGCCGACGAGCCCGTCCAGCAGAGTGGCAACTCCTTCGTCCGGGGTGTGCAGGACGTGCTCAGCTTCATCGGCCTCATGCCCTCGGCCAACGAGAAGGACCTGATCAAGCGGGTCATCGCGGTCGGTGGCGACACCGTCGAGTGCGAGGGCACTGGGCCGGTCAAGGTCAACGGGGTCGCGCTGAACGAGCCGTACATCTTCCCGGGCAACACGCCCTGCGGTGACAGGCCGTTCGGTCCGGTGAAGGTGCCGGCGGGGCGGATCTGGGTGATGGGCGACCACCGGGGGAACTCGCTGGACTCCCGGTTCCACCAGGACCAACCAGGCGGAGGGACGGTACCGGTGGGCAACGTGATCGGCCGTGCCTTCGTGGTTGCCTGGCCGATCAGCGACTGGGCGACGCTGCCGGTGCCGAGCACCTTCGACCAGAAGGGACTGGCCTCCGCGGCAATGCCGTTCACGCCTCCGGTGGCTGGGGCGGCGGCCGCGCTGCCGGTGGTCTGGTGGCTTCGGCGGTCTCGCCGCTGAGACGTTCCGAGTCTGCTGGCGGGTCTTGCGCGGGCCGTGGTATCGGCGAGTAATCTGCTCGCACGTGCCACGGCCTGGCGGCTTTTCCGCGCCCGCCGCGGCGCATCGTGTCGGGCGCGATTCGACCTGGAAGGGGCGGTGGCGATGAGCGGTGTCGTGGAGCACACGACTCCGGCGTCGGCAGCGGCCGGCAGACCGGGCGCGGTGAAACGGCGGAGCCTGGTCTCGGTACTGCACGGCCTGGTGATCGGCCTCGGCTTCGCCGCGATGATCGGCGGATTCGTGGTGATCGCGCTCAACTACCGTCCGTACCGGGTTCCGACCGATTCGATGTCCCCTACGGTGCTCTCGGGGGACACCGTGCTGGCCCGCACGGTGAACGGCGGAGCCGTCGGCCGGGGGGACATCGTGATCTTCCGGGACCCGCAGTGGGGCGATCAGACGATGGTCAAGCGAGTGGTGGCGGTCGGCGGGGACACCGTGGCGTGCTGCGACTCCAAGCTGCGCCTGCTGGTGAATGGCAAGTCGATCGACGAACCGTACGTGGAGACGTCGGCGATGCCCGGAGCCGATTTCAAGACGGCCGTCCCGGCCGGGCGGCTGTTCCTGCTCGGGGACTTCAGGGCGAACTCGCTGGACTCGCGAGCGCATCTCGATGTCGCGAGCGGGACCGTCCCCGTAACCGACGTGACCGCTCGGGTCGAGGCGACGGTCTGGCCCTATGCCCGCTTCGCCGTGGCCAAGCGTACGGTTGCGTTCGACGGACTCGGCGCGCCGCTGGCCGCCAGGCCGGGGCTGGCCGGCCCGGCGATGTACGCGATGGCCAGTGGCGCGGGGGTGGTCGTGCTTGCCTCGGCCGCCGGTGGGATCGTGTCGCTCGCCCGCAGGCTCGGGCGCCGCAGCGGTTGATGAGCGTTTCGGCGGACCGGTCCCGGTCGGGTGGCCGGGAAGTTCGGTGCGATTCGCCGGGAACTCCCCAGGGCAACGCGCGATCGGCTGGCTGAGGCGCCTCCTGGTGCTTCCGAGGTGAGCGGGGTGCCTTCCGGTGCTCCCCTGGCGAGCGGGACGGCTTCCGCACGGTGTGGAGGTGACGGGGATGGTCGAGCGGCGGCGCGCGGCGCGGGTCCTGCTCCTGGACGGAGAGGGCCGGATCCTGCTCCTCCGCGGCACGGACCCGGCTGTCCCGGGCGTCAGCTGGTGGATCACACCCGGCGGCGGACTGGAGCCGGGCGAGGAACCGCGCGATGCGGCACTGCGGGAGCTCGCGGAGGAGACCGGGCTGACGGATGTCGAGCTGGGGCCGGTGGTGGCGTACGACACGGTTGTCTACTCCTTCCAAGGGCGGCATTACGAGCAGGACCAGTGCTTCCACCTGGCCCGCCTCCGGGACGGTGGCCGCGGGAGCGGGGAGGGTTGTGGACTGGTGGACGGACAGGGCGGCGGGCCGGGAAGCGAGACAGGAGCCGGAGCCGGAGGCCGGAGTACCGACCGGTGGCCCGTTGCGTGCAATGCTGAGGAACACGCACAGCTGATGACCGCACGCTGGTGGACGGTGCCGGAGTTGCGGGCGACCGAGGAGACGGTCTACCCGGCGGCGCTGGCGGACTTGGTCGACCGCCTGCTGAAGGACGGCCCGCCAGTCCTGCCGGTAAGGCCCTCCCGGCGGGTGCGGTGGTCCACAATGGGGTGGACCAGACGAGTTGAGGGGACGCCTGAATGAGTGCCGAGGATCTCGAAAAGTACGAGACCGAGATGGAGCTCAAGCTCTACCGGGAGTACCGGGACGTCGTCGGCCTGTTCAGGTACGTGATCGAGACCGAACGACGTTTCTATCTGACGAACGACTACGAGCTGCAGGTGCACTCGGTCCAGGGCGAAGTGTTCTTCGAGGTGTCGATGGCGGATGCCTGGGTCTGGGACATGTACCGACCGGCCCGGTTTGTCCGCAAGGTGAGAGTGCTGACCTTCAAGGACGTGAATATCGAGGAGCTGGCGAAGAGCGACCTGGAGCTGCCCTCCGACGATGCGGCGTTCGGCAGCTGACATTGGTCCGGGCTCCGGCCCGATGTCGAGTGTTCTGCCCGATATTCACTCTTGTGGGCTACTTGGGTTATCCACAGCCCAGGGTTATCCACAGGAATTGAGAGCTCTCTGGCCTGAATGTAGCCGGAACGGCAACCTCCCTGGCACGGAGGTGATAGCCGTGCAGAGTTCCAACAACGGCCTTGGCCGTTACGGCGAAGAAGTGGCCGCCCGGTGGCTCACCGCAGGCGGCCTGAGAATCCTGGAGCGCAACTGGCGTTGCGCGGAGGGCGAGCTGGACATCGTCGCCCTGGATGGCGACACGCTCGCCGTCTGCGAGGTCAAGACTCGTTCCGAGCGCGGGTTCCAGGAGCCGAGTGAAGGCATCGACCGGACCAAGGCGGAGCGTCTGCGGCACCTGGCCGAGCGTTGGCTCGGCGAACGCTGGCCGGCCCACTTCGACGGCCTCGCCCGCATCGCGACGGCAGCCGGGGAGGATCCGGCGGACGAGCCCGGGGCCGAGCCGCAGGCGGCCCTGCTGGCCAGCCCGGCGCCTCTGCCACCCGGTGGGGTCCGGATCGACCTGATCGCGGTGATCAACCGGCTGAAGGGCGCCGCCCAGGTCGAGCACTACCGCGGGGCGGTGTGAGATGGCCTTCGCCCGGACGTGTTCGGTGGCGTTGGTCGGGGTGGACGGCGTGGTGGTCGAGGTGCAGGCCGACCTCGAACCCGGCGTCGCGGCCTTCACACTGGTCGGTCTGCCCGACAAAGCCCTCACCGAGGCTCGGGATCGTGTTCGCGCGGCGGTGGTCAACAGCGGGGAGAGCTGGCCGCAACGGAAGTTGACGGTAGGACTCAGCCCCGCCTCCGTACCGAAGAGCGGCAGCGGCTTCGACCTCGCCGTCGCCTGCGCGGTCCTGGCAGCGGCCGAGCGGTTGGAGCCGGCCTCCATCGCCGATCTGCTGATCATCGGCGAGCTGGGCCTGGACGGGCGGGTCCGTCCGGTGCGGGGAGTGCTTCCGTCCGTCCTCGCTGCAGCGGACGCGGGGTACAAGCAGGTCGTCGTCGCGGAGCCGACCGCCCCCGAGGCCGCCCTTGTCCCAGGGGTCTCCGTCCTCGGCGTCCGCAGCCTGCGCCAACTGATCGCCGTACTCACCCAGGCACCGGTACCGGACGAGGAGCCGGACCAGCTGTCCGGGCGGCGCGATCCGTCACTAGCGGGCCTGATGGTTCCCGGGGCCGGGGTCCACGGCCACCTGCGAGAGGGGGCCGCCAGGCTGGACCTCGCCGATGTCACGGGGCAGTACGAGGCCCGTCGTGCTCTGGAGATCGCTGCTGCAGGAGGGCACCACCTCTACCTCAAGGGTCCGCCGGGCGCGGGGAAGACGATGCTCGCCGAGCGACTTCCCTCGCTGCTGCCGCCGCTCAGCCAGGCCGAGGCACTGGAGGTGACGGCCATCCACTCGGTCGCCGGGTTGCTGCCGCCCGACCGGCCGCTGATCGACACCCCGCCCTACTACGCGCCGCACCACTCCACCACCATGCCGGCCATCGTCGGAGGAGGCAGTGGTCTGCCCCGGCCCGGCGCGGTCTCACTGGCGCACCGGGGCGTCCTCTTTCTGGACGAAGCCCCGGAGTTCCCCGTCAGAGTGCTCGACGCTCTGCGACAGCCGCTCGAATCCGGCGAGGTGACCATTGCACGAGCCGCCGGATCATTGCGGCTGCCGGCCAGATTCCAGCTCTGCCTGGCAGCGAATCCCTGCCCGTGCGGCCGCTTCTCCCAACGGGGCGAGGGCTGCGAATGCACCCCGGCGATGGTCCATCGCTACCAGGCCAGGCTCTCCGGGCCGCTGCTGGACCGGGTGGACCTCCAGGTCCAGGTCGCCCCGGTGACGAGGGTGGAGCTGCTGGACGGTGGCAGAGCGGCCGAGAGCACCGCCACGGTGGCAGCCCGGGTACTGGACGCGCGCGCCCGTGCGGCCACCCGGCTCAGCGACACCCCGTGGCGTACCAATGCCGAGGTGCCGGGGCACTTCCTACGCACGCGGTGGAAGTTGGCGCCCGGTGCCCTCATCGATGCCGAGCGGGAGCTGGAGCGCGGCATCCTGACGGCCCGAGGGCTCGACCGGGTCCTCCGGGTCGCCTGGACGGTCGCCGATCTGGTCGGCCGCGACCACCCCACCAGGATTGACGTCCATACCGCCCTGGTTCTTCGAACCGGCGTCGGACGCGGTCGTCCGGCCACGGGTCCCAAGCCGCTCGCCTACCAGGATCCCGACCTGTACCTGGGCGGCGAGAACTGACCAGCAGTCGGGGCTGATGAGCAAAGCCACCGAGCTGCCACACCCATGATCGATCTGCCGTCCCATGGAGGTGCAGATGAACCGCACCAGTGCTCCCGGCGACTCGAAGCCCGGTCGCTCGAAGCCCGCCCGCTCCACGCCCGCCCGTAGGGCACTTTCCGACAGACCGCCCGGAGCGCCGGAAACGGCTCCTGCGCCCCGATCCCCGTCAGCACGCACGACACCGACCCGCCCCCTGTCGGTCCAGCCGCCGCTGATCCCCTCGGCGGGGCCCGGCCACCCCGATCAGGCCAGGGCGGCCGCCCGGTCGGCGGGCGATCCCGTCCTCGGACCGAATCCGCCGAGTCGCGAGGGACGGGAACCGGAGCGGCTCGCCCGAGCGGCCCTGGCACGCCTCACCGAGCCTGGCGACGCGGTGATCGGGCGATGGCTCACCAAGGTCAGCGCGCCCACCCTCATCGAGGCCATCCGCGCGCGTACGGTGCCCGGATACCTCGATCTGGACGCCACGAGACTCGACGGCTACCGGGCCAGACTCCCGGGCCTCGACCCCGAGGCGGATCTGGAGCGGGTGCGCAGCCTTGGTGGGCGGTTCATCATTCCGGGCGACATCGAGTGGCCCTCGCAGCTCGATGACCTGGGGGACAACAGACCTGTCGGGCTCTGGACCAGAGGTACCGGCTCGCTCCGCCTGCTCGCACTGCGCTCGGTCGCCGTGGTGGGCGCCCGGGCCTGCACCACCTATGGAGCGCACGTCGCCGGAGAGCTGGCGGCCCAACTGGCCGAACGCGGCTGGGTGGTCGTCTCGGGTGCGGCGTACGGAATCGATGCCGCGGCTCACCGGGGCGCGCTCGCGGTCGGCGGCATCACCATCGGGGTCCTTGCCTGCGGGGTGGACGAGGTCTATCCGCCGGGCAATTCCGAACTCATCTCACGGATCGCCGAACAGGGCCTGCTGCTGAGCGAATTGGCGCCTGGCGAACACCCCAACAGATTCCGGTTCGTGCTCCGGAACCGGGTGATAGCGGCACTGACCCGAGGGACGGTGGTGGTCGAAGCAGCCCTCCGCAGCGGTGCCTTGAGCACGGCCCGCCGCGCCCGGGACCTCAACCGTCACACCATGGGCGTGGCCGGCCCGGTGACCTCGGAGCTCTCTGCCGGAGTACACGCCTTGATCCGCAGCGGCGGCGCCACACTGGTCACAGACGCCGCCGAGGTCGGTGAGTTGATCGGAGCCATCGGGGACGACCTGGCACCGAAGCGTTCCGGGCCCGTCCTGCCCAGGGACCACCTGGAGCCCGCTGTGGCAAGAGTGTTGGAGGCGGTGCCAGCCACCGCCGACGGTGCGCCCGTCGAGTGTCTGGCACGCGCGGCGGGGCTGCCGCAGGACGAAGCGCTGCAGCGGCTCTACGAGTTGGGCTCGCTCGGTTTCGTGGAGCGGTTCGGGGCGCATTGGAGGCTCGTCAGGAGAGCCCGACCTGAGACGCACTGAGACACCGGACGTCCTGGGGTGCGCCGCTACGGGGCCCGGCGGGCGGTGCGCCACCACGGCGCCCAGCAGGCAGCGTGCCGCTGGGCGAGGCCCCGATGGTCCGCAAGACGTCACACCGGACCGTGCGCCGACGGGACAGTCAGGCGGAGCGCAGGTCCATGCCCTGCCGGATCACCTGCCGGCTGCCCGGTTCGACCGTGCCGGATCGCCCTGGAGGTGGTGAACCCGTCGCGGCGGTGGCGAGTGCGGAACGACGCGCCGGGCTCGCCACCGGTTCGAGGGACGACCGAGTGGCGGTAGCACACTGCAGCGAGTTGGTCACGCTACGCTCGCAGTGCCTCCTATCAGCACATGACTCGGCAGAACGGCGCAGACCAACGCATGCCCACACACATTCCCGGACATCGGGTAGTCGGTGGCCTCCGGTCCTCGGGAGGGCCAGGGGCCGAGGCGCGACCCACCGCTGATCACCAGCCGAAGGCGCCAGGGGTGATGGGGCTGACCCGGCAGGCCGGGCGGCCACCGTCCTCGGGTGGCAAGGAGGAGACCTCGCCCCCGGTCGGTGCCCGGCCGCCGGCCGCCCGGCGCGGTCCTGGCAGTGCGGTACCCCCAGGTGCCGCGCCCGCCTCCACGCCGGTGTCCGCCGTGCCGCCCGCCGCTGTGCCGCCGGCCGTTGTGTCCGCGACGCGGTCGGCTGCCACACCCGTGCCGGCCTCCGCGGCCGACGCCCGCGCCACCGCCGAACGAACAGCCCTGGAGTCGCTCTGGCGCTCGTACAAGGAGACAGGGGACGCCAGGCTGCGCGAGCAGCTGATCCTGCACTACTCGCCGCTGGTGAAGTACGTGGCGGGCCGAGTCAGTGTCGGTCTCCCCACCAACGTGGAGCAGGCCGACTTCGTCTCCTCGGGGATCTTCGGCCTGATCGACGCGATCGAGAAGTTCGACGTCGACCGGGCCATCAAGTTCGAGACCTACGCCATCAGCCGGATCCGCGGCGCGATCATCGACGAGCTCCGGGCGCTCGATTGGATCCCGCGCTCGGTCCGGCAGAAGGCCAAGGCGGTGGAGCGGACGTACGCGACCCTGGAGGCCCGGCTGCGCCGCACCCCGCACGAGCCGGAGGTGGCCGCGGAGATGGGCATCGCGATCGAGGACCTGCACGCCATCTTCAGCCAGCTCTCGCTCGCGAACGTCGTCGCCCTGGACGAGCTGCTGCACCCGGTGGGGGAGAGCGGTGACCGGCTGAGCCTCATGGACACCCTTGAGGACACCGGCGCGGACGACCCCGTCGAGATCGCCGAGGACCGCGAGTTGCGCCGCCTGCTGGCCACAGCGGTCAACACCCTCCCCGAACGGGAGAAGACGGTGGTGACGCTCTACTACTACGAGGGCCTCACCCTCGCCGAGATCGGCCAGGTGCTGGGTGTCACGGAGAGCAGGGTCAGCCAGATCCACACCAAGTCCGTACTGCAGCTCCGGGCCAAGCTGACGGACATCCGCTGACGGATTTCGGCCGACGCCTCCCATCGGCCGGCATCGGCTTGCGGACCTCTGTCGGCTGGACATCGACTGACGGACTTTCCGTCGGCGGGTGTTCGCTGACCGTCGAGATCGGCGGGCTGTCGGGCCCGCCTTGCCCAGGACGTCCGGCGGCCGCGGACGTGTGGTGCTGTACCGGGCGGTCATCGGTCTCCGTACAGTAGGAGCGTGCCGAAAATCCGAGCAGCCACAGTGGCCGAGCATCGTCAGCTGCAGCGCGCAGCCCTTCTCGACGCTGCCCGGTCTCTGCTCACCGACGGTGGGATGGACGCCCTCACCTTCCCGGCCCTCGCGTCGAAGACCGGTCTGGCCAGGTCCTCGGTGTACGAGTATTTCGGATCGCGCGCCGCGGTGGTCGAGGAGCTCTGCGCCGTGGACTTTCCGCTCTGGGCGGCCGAGATCGAGGCGGGCATGGCCGCCTGCGACGGTCCGGAAGCCCGGGTCGAGGCCTATGTCCGCGGGCAGCTGGCGCTGGCCGGTGACCCGAGGCACCGCGCGGTCACGGCCATTTCGATGCTCGAACTGGACGCGGCGGCCCGAGGGCGCATCCGTGCCTCACACGCCGAGCTGGTCTCGTTGGTCGTTCAGGCCCTCCGGGAGCTCGGACACGAGCAGCCCAGGTTGGCGGCGGCGCTGCTGCAGGGCGTGGTCGAGGCAGCGGTCCGGCAGGCCGAACGTGCCCCGGTCGAGGACGCGGTGGCCATCGCGGACGCCGCCGTCACCTTTGCGCTGCACGGACTCGTCACCGAGATGGCGACGGCGAAGACGGCCGAGTCCCCGTCCCGGACCGCCTGAGTCACGCCTGGCCAGCCGGGGCTCTCCAGTCGTGCCCGCCACGCCGGGCGGCTGGCCCGGTCGAGGTTCTCGCGAGCGGTGCCCGCCCGCCAGGCCCGTGGCTTGGACCGTAACCGTCCGGCCGAGCTGACGTCACGCGGCTGATGTCATTCGGGCCGACGTCATGTGCCGTCCAGCGGCAGGAGCCGCGCCTGGCCGCCTCCGAGCAACGCCAGAGGGTCGAGATAGCGCTTCCCGCGGAGCAGCCCCCAGTGCAGACAGCCGGTTGCGCAGTGTCCGGTCCCCGCGGAGACCGTCCCGATGGCCTCTCCTGCCGCCACCGAGGTACCGATCGGAACGCTTCCGGTGACCGGCAGGTAGGTGGTTCGCAGCGGGGGCGTGCCGGAGGAGGGGTGGGTCACCGTCACCACCGGGCGGCCGGCGACCATGCCCGCGAACGACACCAACCCGGGTGCGGCGGCTCGTACCGTCGCGCCTTCCGGCGCCGTGAGGTCCACCCCGCGGTGACCGGCCGCCCACCGCTCCGGTGGCGCGTCGAAACGTCGCAGCAGGCCGGATCGTCCGCCGACCGGCCACGCACGACCGGTACCGGGGCCAGGGCCAGGACCGAGTGCGGAAAGCGCGGACCAAGAGCCGGCCCCGAGTGCGGACGTGGCACCTGACGCCGCCACCGCATGGGCGGAGGGCGGCGGACAGGCCAGCATCAGGGCGGCCAGCAACAGCGTGAGCAGCATCGCCTCCAGGCGCCGGTCCGGTGCGGGCGGTGGCATGGCCGCGTCGGCGCCCCACTTGGTGCTGCCTCGGCAGCCGAATCGCGGCAGGCCCGGAGGCTTCGAACGGAAGCCCGGAAGCCTGCCGGCAGAACGCGAGCGCGCGTGGTGCGCCCGCACCACAGCAGCGCGCACCACAGGAGAGAGAAGGAGGTTCGCCATGGACAGGAGGTTGCTGCCGGCCCGCCGACCTGGCCACCCCCGCCCCGATTCCTGTGGACAACCCCCGCCTGTGGAAACTCGGCCACCCGGACGGGTGAAAGGACAGGGGCACCCGCACCAAGCCCGTACCGAGCAGCCGACGGTCCGCAGGGCGGCGGGACGGCGCTCGGCGCTCGATGGTCGGCCTCGAGACCACCCACGAGCCCTCCGGCAACCGCGGCAAATCGGCCGGAGTCGCCCGCTGCGCGGCGCTTCCCGTACACTTCACACGCGACCCGGTCCACCCGGGTCGACTTCGCACGCCCCGCCACCGGTCGAATTGCGTCGGAAGGTGAAGGTCCGCAAGGGCCGGAACCGCCCCGACACATCCGGTGCGAGTGCCGCTCGGTCCACCGAGCCTGCCACGGCCTTCAGGCCGTCACGGCCGGGTGGCTCGGCACGTTCGGGGCGTCAGGCGTGGCGGTCACCCCGACCGCCACGGACAAACCGAGCCAGACCTGGCCGCTTCCCGACGACGGTGCCCGACAACGGCAGCGACGAGGGGCGACGAGCCAGGCGCAACAACTGAGGAGCACGGCCATGGCCGTCGTCACGATGCGGGAGCTGCTGGAGAGCGGCGTCCACTTCGGTCACCAGACCCGTCGTTGGAACCCGAAGATGAAGCGCTTCATCTTCACGGAGCGCAACGGCATCTACATCATCGACCTCCTGCAGTCGCTGAACTACATCGACCGCGCCTTCGAGTTCGTCAAGGAGACCGTTGCCCACGGCGGCAGCGTCCTCTTCGTCGGCACCAAGAAGCAGGCCCAGGAGGCCATCGCCGAGCAGGCCACCCGCGTTGGCATGCCCTACGTGAACCAGCGCTGGCTCGGCGGCATGCTGACCAACTTCTCGACCGTCTACAAGCGTCTGCAGCGCCTCAAGGAGCTCAGCGAGATCGACTTCACGGATGTGGCCGGTTCCGGCCTCACCAAGAAGGAGCTCCTGGTCCTCCAGCGCGAGTACGACAAGCTGGAGAAGACCCTCGGTGGTATCCGCGACATGCAGCGCGTTCCCAGCGCTGTCTGGATCGTGGACACCAAGAAGGAGCACATCGCGGTCGGCGAGGCCCGGAAGCTGAACATCCCGGTCGTCGCCATCCTCGACACCAACTGCGACCCGGACGAGGTCGACTACAAGATCCCGGGCAACGACGACGCCATCCGCTCCGTCACCCTGCTGACCCGCGTGATC
Source organism: Kitasatospora sp. NPDC032150 (assembly GCF_055579945.1). Classification (NCBI taxonomy): domain Bacteria; kingdom Bacillati; phylum Actinomycetota; class Actinomycetes; order Kitasatosporales; family Streptomycetaceae; genus Kitasatospora; species Kitasatospora sp. NPDC032150. The sequence continues at coordinate 72,559 of NZ_JBVIMH010000029.1, forward strand.
GCCGACGCCGTGGCCGAGGGCCTGAAGGCTCGCGCCGGTGTCGCCAAGGGCGACGCCAAGGCCGAGCCGGGCGCCGACCAGCCGCTGGCCGCCTGGGAGAAGGACCTGATCGAGGGCCAGAAGGCCGCCGAGGAGGCCCCCGCCGCCGAGGCGCCGGCCGCCGAGGCGCCGGCCGCCGAGGCCGAGCAGGCCTGACGTACCAAGGGCGAGGGGCACCCGCCGGTACGACACCGGTAGGTGCCCCTCTCTCCACGTGCCGGGGACTGAACCACCAGCCCCCGGCACCACCCCACGCAGACACGCGAGACGCGAGAAGAGATTCACACCATGGCGAACTACACCGCCGCGGACGTCAAGAAGCTCCGTGAGCTCACCGGCGCCGGCATGATGGACTGCAAGAAGGCTCTGGACGAGGCCGAGGGCAACGTCGAGAAGGCCGTCGAGATCCTGCGCATCAAGGGCCAGAAGGGTGTCGCCAAGCGCGAGGGCCGTGACGCCTCCAACGGCGCCCTGGCTCTGGTGCTGGAGGGTGGCAACACCGGCGTTCTGGTCGAGCTGAACTGCGAGACCGACTTCGTCGCCAAGGGTGAGAAGTTCGTCGAGGTCGCCGACAAGCTGGCCAAGCACGTCTCCGCCACCGCTCCGGCTGACGTCGAGGCCGCGCTGGCCAGCGAGATCGAGGCCGGCAAGACCGTCCAGCAGTTCGTGGACGAGGCCAACGCCAACCTGGGCGAGAAGATCGTCTTCAAGCGCTTCGCGCAGTTCGCCGGTGAGGGCTTCGTCGCCGCCTACATGCACCGCACCTCCCCGGACCTGCCGCCGCAGGTCGGCGTCCTGGTCGAGCTCGACAAGGAGAACGCCGAGGTCGCCAAGGACGTCGCGCAGCACATCGCCGCCTTCGCGCCGACCTACCTTTCCCGCGAGGACATCCCGGCGGAGATCCTGGACAACGAGCGCCGCGTCGCCGAGGCCACCGCTCGCGAGGAGGGCAAGCCCGAGGCCGCCCTGCCGAAGATCGTCGAGGGTCGCGTCACCGGCTTCGTCAAGGAGAACGCCGTTCTGGAGCAGGCGTTCGCCAAGGACAACAAGAAGACCGTCGCCAAGGTCCTCGACGAGGCTGGCGTCAAGCTCGTGCGCTTCGCCCGCTTCCGCGTCGGCGCCTGAGCCACGTTCCCTAGCGCTTCCCGCCTAAGGTAGGAAACGCCCGGTCACCCGGACGGGTGGCCAGGAACGCGCCGATCGGGCTCATCCAGCGCCGCCGAAGACGAAGGGCGGGCCGCGTCGGCACCATGAACGACGAGGAGGCCATTGCCGTGCAGGACACCGTACCGGTTCCCGCGGCAGTGGCCTCCTTGCGTGTACGCGCAGGTCTGGGCCTCACACGGCACACTCGGCCCTGTGAGACATCCAGCCCTGTGAACCAGTAGGTGGAGAAGGAGAAGTCCATGCAGGAGACGCAGGAGACCGCGCTGGGCGGTTCGCGCCGCCGCGTTCTGCTCAAGCTGTCGGGTGAGGCGTTTTCCGGCGGTGGCGGCCTCGGCGTCGACCCGGACGTCGTGCACGCGATCGCCCGGGAGATCGCCACGGTGGTCCGCGCCGGTACCGAGGTCGCGGTCGTGATCGGTGGCGGCAACTTCTTCCGCGGCGCCGAGCTGCAGGTCCGCGGCATGGACCGGGCCCGCTCCGACTACATGGGCATGCTCGGCACCGTGATGAACTGTCTGGCGCTTCAGGACTTCCTGATCAAGGAAGGCATCGAGACCCGGGTCCAGACCGCCATCACCATGGGCCAGGTCGCGGAACCGTACCTGCCGCTGCGCGCCGTCCGGCACCTGGAAAAGGGCCGTGTGGTCATCTTCGGTGCCGGTATGGGCATGCCGTACTTCTCCACCGACACCACGGCCGTCCAGCGTGCGCTGGAGATCCACGCCGAGGTGCTGCTGATGGGCAAGAACGGCGTGGACGGCGTCTACGACTCGGACCCGCGGACCAACCCGGAGGCGGTGAAGTTCGACTCGCTCGACTACACCGAGGTGATCGCCCGAGACCTGAAGGTCGCGGACCTGACCGCGATCACCCTGTGTAAGGACAACGGGCTGCCGATCCTGGTGTTCGAGCTGCTGGCCGAGGGCAATATCGCCCGGGCGGTGAAGGGTGAGAAGATCGGCACACTCATCAGCGAGGACTCCGGCCAGGCCTGAGCCGCCGCCACTCGCGCCGTAGTCGGCCGTGCAGCAAACAGCCGTCCGGGGCACCGGTACGGGACAACAGCAGATGAACCGGACAGGGAGCACACAGTGATCGAAGAGACCCTCCTCGAGGCCGAGGAGAAGATGGAGAAGGCCGTTTCGGTCGCGAAGGACGACTTCGCCGCGATTCGCACCGGCCGCGCGCACCCGGCGATGTTCGCCAAGATCGTCGCGGACTACTACGGCGCCATTACGCCGATCAACCAGCTCGCTTCGTTCGCCGTGCCGGAGCCGCGGATGGCGGTCGTCACCCCGTTCGACAAGTCCGCCCTGCGCAACATCGAGCAGGCGATCCGCGACTCGGACCTGGGCGTCAACCCGTCCAACGACGGTTCGATCATCCGGGTGGTGTTCCCGCAGCTGACCGAGGAGCGCCGCAAGGAGTACATCAAGGTCGCCCGCGGCAAGGGTGAGGACGCCAAGGTCTCCATCCGTTCGATCCGTCGCAAGGCCAAGGACGGCATCGACAAGCTGGTCAAGGACGGCGAGATCGGCGAGGACGAGGGCCGTCGCGCCGAGAAGGAGCTCGACGACACCACGGCCAAGTACGTGGCCCAGATCGACGAGCTGCTCAAGCACAAGGAAGCCGAGCTGCTTGAGGTCTGATCCGGCCGCCGCCCCGACGGCTCCGGCTCGCGGGGCGGCGCTCGGCAGACTTCCGGGCGCTCCTGTCACGGGTGACCCCGTACTCCGTACCGGTTGACCTGAAGGCCCGTTCGGCGTGCCATCCGCCGAACGGGCCGTTTGCAAGCAGACCCCGGTGCCACCGGGGCGCCACCAGCGGCACAGACTCTGATCATGCCCTCTGTCCAGGAGACATCCTTGGCCCAGTCCGACCAGCAGCCCCGTAAACAGCGCGGCGGCCGCAACCTCCAGGCCGCGATAGGGGTCGGTGTCGGCCTCGGCGCGGTCATCGTCGCTTCGCTGTTCTTCGTGAAGGTGCTGTTCCTGGTCGTCGTGGTGGCGGCTGCGGCGGTCGGCGTCTGGGAGCTCAGCAGCCGGCTGACCGAGCGCAAGGGCATCGCCACACCGCTGTACCCGCTGCTGGCGGGGGCGGTCGCGATGCCGGTGCTGGGCTACTGGGCCGGTGCCCAGTGGGCGGCTGCCGCGCTGGCCCTCACCGGACTCGCGATCATGATCCGGCGGATGAACCAGCCGCCGGAGAACTACCTGCGTGACATAACGGCGGGCATCTTCACCGCCTTCTACGTCCCGTTCCTGGCCACCTTCGTGGCCCTGATGCTCGCCGCCGCCGACGGCCCGCAGCGGATCGTGCTCTTCCTGGTCGTCACCATCTGCAGCGACACCGGCGCCTACGCCGTCGGCTACAAGTTCGGCAGGAACAAGCTGGCGCCGACCATCAGCCCGGGAAAGACCCGCGAGGGGCTGGCCGGCGGCGTCGGCCTCTCGATGATCGCCGGCGCGCTGATCATGCAGTACGTGATCGACGGCGGCCAATGGTGGCAGGGTCTGGTCCTCGGCGGCTGCGCGGCGGTCACCGCGACCCTCGGCGATCTGGCCGAGTCCATGATCAAGCGGGACCTCGGCATCAAGGACATGGGCACCCTGCTCCCCGGACACGGCGGAATCATGGACCGGCTCGACTCGCTGCTGCCGACCGCTCCGGTGGTGTGGCTGCTGCTGGCGGCCTTCGTCGGCAGCTGACCTCGGCCGGATCGGTCACAAGGCCCGGATGCTTCGCGCGTCCGGGCCTTCCGCGTTCGAAACCACCGCTTCCCCGGAGCACTTCGCCGATCTGCGACACCGGATGAACCGTGCCTAGGCCCGGAGAACAGCGTCCGGCGCGGCGACGAAAAGCCCTCCACCAGCGGTTTTTCGACCGGGAGAGGGCTTTCGTGTGGGTGCTGGGCCCCCACGGGTTCCGATTCAAGAGCCTGTCGTCCACGGCGGCAGACAGCACTGCCCGTACGTCGGAGTAGATGTTCCGCGTACCCACCCGAGATCGGACTGGCCGGCGGCGTCGGCCACGCCCCGCACGACCGCCGCCGCGGCGTCCCGCCCCGGTCGCCTGGCCGCCGCCGATGGGGACACCTTTCCGCCGGGCGTTTGCGAGCGGATGGCATACTCAGCTGGATCCAGTGCACTCTCACGTCACCCGTGAGCCTCGCCTACGGAGATGTGCTGATCGCCAACGATGACAAGTGACGGCCAGCACTGAGCACGTCTCCCCTGACAGGGAAGGGCTCAGCGCTCGGCATCTGCGACACTGGATGAACCATGCCTAAGCCCGGAGAACTGACGTTTGTCGCGCCGCGCGGCGCCAAGCCCCCGCGACACCTTGCCGACCTCAGCCCCGCCGAGCGCAAGGAGGCCGTCGCCGAGCTGGGCGAGCAGCCGTTCCGCGCCAAGCAGCTGTCGAACCACTACTTCGGCCGGCTGTCCGACGATCCGGGTGCCTGGACGGACATCCCCGCAGCCTCGCGCGGCAAGCTCATCGAGGCTCTGCTGCCCGAGCTGATGACGGTGGTCCGGCACGTCTCCTGCGACGACGACGCCACCCGCAAGACGCTCTGGAAGCTTTTCGACGGCACCCTGGTCGAGTCGGTGCTGATGCGCTACCCGGACCGGGTCACCATGTGCATCAGCTCGCAGGCCGGCTGCGGCATGAACTGCCCGTTCTGCGCCACCGGCCAGGCCGGTCTGACCCGCAACCTCTCCACCGCCGAGATCGTCGAGCAGATCGCGGCTGGCATGCGCGCACTCAAGGCCGGGGAGATCCCCGGCGGCGAGGCACGGCTGTCCAACGTGGTCTTCATGGGCATGGGCGAGCCGCTCGCCAACTACAACCGGGTGCTGGCGGCGATCCGCCGTCTGACCGACCCGGCCCCGGACGGCTTCGGGCTCTCCCAGCGGGGTATCACGGTCTCCACCGTCGGCCTCGTGCCGGCGATGAACCGACTCGCGGACGAGGGGCTCAGCTGCCGGCTCGCGCTCTCGCTGCACGCGCCCGACGACGAGCTGCGCGACGAGTTGGTCCCCGTGAACACCCGCTGGAAGGTCGCCGAGGTCCTCGACGCGGCGTGGAACTACGCGGAGAAGTCCGGGCGCCGGATCTCCATCGAGTACGCGCTGATCAAGGACATCAACGACCAGGCCTGGCGCGCCGACCTGCTGGGTCGCCTGATCAAGAACCACCGGGTGCACGTCAACCTGATCCCGCTGAACCCGACGCCGGGTTCCAAGTGGACGGCCTCCCGCCCCGAGGACGAGCGTGAGTTCGTCCGGCGCCTCCAGGCGCACGGCGTGCCGACCACCGTCCGCGACACCCGCGGCCAGGAGATCGACGGGGCCTGCGGCCAGTTGGCCGCCGCCGGCTGACGCGTCATCCAGGGACGCACGGGGAAGCCGCGAGCGCTCCGTACCGCCCGTCCGGCGCCTTCGCGCTCCCGGACGGTACGGGGCGGGTTCACGCGGACGAGGGCTTACGGCCGGCCGCGCTTCCCCGTGCCGTGAAGGCGCGTTCAGCGCAGCGCGGCTGCCGCCAGTGCGGCGGTCAGGCCGCCGGTGACCAGCAGAATGGTCCCGGCGGCCGCCGTGCGCAGTACGGCAGCCCCGAGCAGCAGCCGGGGCGCGGCCCCGAGCTGAACCAGTGCCGCGGTCACGCCCCGCCGGGAGTCGCGGATCTGGGCCGCCCGGATGAGCACCGCCACGACCGCGCAGCCGACGATCAGCGTCGCCTCGAGTGCGGGGACCGTCTCGACGGTGCCCGGCCGGTGCGCCCAGGAGCGGATGGCCGTCAGCCCGGTCGCCAGGCTCAGCGCGAGCACTGCCAGCGGTGCGCCGAGCCGATGCGCCTCGGCGGTCAGCCCGCGTCCGGCGAGCAGCCGGAGGGGGGTGGGCCGGCCGAGCACCAGCAGCCGCCCGCCCCAGGCCAGCAGCGGAGCGGTGAGCAGGGCCAGGCCGAGGGCGGCGAAGGCCCAGCCGATCAGGGCGGCGGAGTTCGTGGCGCCGAGCCCGGCGGGCAGCCCGAGCGGCCAGCCGTCCTGGGCTGCGCCGGGACGCAGCCCGTACAGCTCGAGCGAGAGGCCGATCAGGACGAGTCCGATGGGCAGGGCGAGGCGCGGGCCAGCGAAACCGGTGTGGTGGGGGCCCTCGCTGCGTCCCGGCAGGGCTTCGGTGAGCGGGACCGCCACGGCGGCCGAGACACCGGCGACCAGCGGGACCAGGAACAGCAGGGTGACCGGCGCGGCGGCCGGAAGCGGGCTGCCGAGGCCGACGTCGGGGGCCAGCGAGGGGCCCGCGATGTCATTGCGCAGGACCAGGAAGGCCAGCAGGGCAAGTCCGCTGCCGACGGCACTTACGAGGGCCGTCTCCCCGGCGATCAGGGCGCGGATGGTGGTGGGGCCGGCACCGGCGGCGATCAGGCCGGTGATCCGTTCGGCACGCACGACGGGCAGCGCGCGGGCGGCGACGGCGGCGAACCAGCCGACGGCGGCGAGCGGGGGGAGGCACCAGAGCAGCCGTTCGACCGAGGCGCCAGCGGGTTCGGCGAGTGCGCGGCCGAGGGCGCGCAGCAGGAAGACGGCCACTGCCGCGGCGGTGGCCGCGGTGAGCAGGCAGCGGCCGAGGTCGGCCGGCCGGTAGCCCCGGGCCAGGCGGAGGTAGAGCAAGGAGAGGTCCCTTTCAGCGCCCGGCGGAGACCGGGGAGGCGCCGCGCGGCACGGATGCGACGGGGGCGGCCAGCTTGCCGTCGACCAGCGCGAGGGTACGGTCCGCGACGCGGGCCAGCTCCGGCTCGTGGGTGGCGAGCACCAGGGTGAGCTGGTGCGAACGGGCCGCGGTGACCAGTATCCGCAGGAGCTGGTCCTTGGCTTCGCGGTGCAGCGGCGCGGTGGGGTCGTCGGCGAAGACCACCGGGGGCAGCGGGGCCAGGGCACGGGCGACGGCGATCCGCTGCCGCTGGCTCTGGATCAGTTCACCGGGCCGGAGGGCGGCGCAGTCGGCGACGTCGAGGCGCTCCAGCCACTCGGCGGCGGAGTTGCGGGCGGCCTTGTGCCCGGCGCCGGCGAGCAGCAGCGGCAGTGCGACGTTCTCCCGGGCGGTCAGTTCCGGTACCAGGTGCGGCTCGGAGCCGACGAAGCCGAAGCGGTCGCGGCGGAGCCGTTCCCGGCCGGTGCGGGTGAGCGTGTGCACGGGCGAGCTGTTGAACCAGATCTCACCGTCGTCCACCGGGAGCAGCGCGGAGAGGCAGCCGAGCAGGGTGCTCTTGCCGGAGCCGCGCGGTCCGGTGATGGCGAGTACTTCGCCGGTTCGGACGCCGATGGTGACGCCCCGTAGGGCGGGGGTGCCGTGGTGGGACTTGACGATCCCTCGGGCCCAGAGCACGTCGTTGTCGGGCGGGGCCGCTGACATGGAAGTCCATCCTGGTGCCGATGGGGATATGACAGTCGTCAGATTAGAACGACAAGGTCGCGTTGCGGTTGCGGCACACTGGCTCATTCACGGGCAAAGCCGCCCGAACCCGGCAGGCTTGTTTTCCGCGGAACCGCCGAAGGCGCCGAAGGGCGGCCCCACCCGGCAGTGGGGCCGCCCTTCGGCGGAGGGTTGCGGCAGGAAGATCAGATCTTCGCCCAGGCGTCGGTCAGCGTGGTCCGCAGGATCTGCTCGATCTCGTCGAAGGTCGACTGGTCGGAGATCAGCGGCGGGGCCAGCTGGATGACCGGGTCGCCGCGGTCATCGGCGCGGCAGTACAGGCCGTTGTTGAAGAGTTCCTTCGACAGGAAGCCGTAGAGCACGCGCTCGATCTCTTCGTCGTTGAAGGACTCCTTGGTGGTCTTGTCCTTCACGAGCTCGATGCCGTAGAAGTACCCATTGCCGCGGACGTCGCCGACGATCGGCAGGTCGCGGAGCTTGTTCAGCGTGCCCAGGAACTTGGACTCGTTGTCGAGCACGTGCTGGTTCAGGCCCTCGCGCTCGAAGATGTCGAGGTTCGCCAGCGCGACGGCGGCCGACACCGGGTGGCCACCGAAGGTGTAGCCGTGCAGGAAGGTGTTCTCGCCCTTGTAGAACGGTTCGGCGATGCGGTCCGAGATGATCGTGGCGCCGATCGGGGAGTAGCCCGAGGTCATGCCCTTGGCGCAGGTGATCATGTCGGGCTGGTAGCCGAACTTGTCGGCGCCGAACATGGTGCCCAGGCGGCCGAAGGCGCAGATGACCTCGTCCGAGACCAGCAGCACGTCGTGGCGGTCGCAGATCTCGCGCAGGCGCTGGAAGTACCCGGGCGGCGGCGGGAAGCAGCCGCCGGCGTTCTGCACCGGCTCGACGAAGACGGCGGCGACGGTGTCCGGTCCCTCGAACAGGATGGCCTGCTCGACCTGGTCGGCGCACCAGCGGCCGTAGGCCTCCGGGTCGACCGACCCGTCCGTGCCCTGCAGGTAGGCGGGGGCGCGGTAGATGTTGGTGTTGGGAGCCTTGTGGGTGCCCGGCACCAGCGGCTCGAACGGGGCCTTCAGGCCCGGCAGGCCGGTGATGGACAGAGCACCCTGCGGGGTGCCGTGGTAGGCGACGGCGCGCGAGATGACCTTGTACTTGGTCGGCTTGCCGGTCAGCTTGAAGTACTGCTTGGCGAGCTTCCAGGCGGTCTCGACGGCCTCGCCGCCACCGGTGGAGAAGAAGACCTTGTTCAGGTCGCCGGGCGCGTAGTTCGCCAGGCGCTCGGCCAGCTCGACGGCCTTCGGGTGGGCGTAGCTCCACACCGGGAAGAAGGCCAGTTCCTTGGCCTGCTTCGCGGCGGCCTCGGCCAGCTCCTCGCGGCCGTGACCGGCCTGGACGACGAACAGGCCGGCGAGCCCGTCCAGGTACTTCTTGCCCTTGTCGTCCCAGACGTAGGTGCCCTCACCGCGAACGATGGTGGGAACGGGCGAGTTCTCGTACGACGACATGCGGGTGAAGTGCATCCACAGGTGGTCGTAGGCGGTCTTGGAAAGGTCCTTCTGCGCCGGGTCGGCTGTCATCGGGTGCCCCAGGTGTAGGTCTGTTTCCGGAGCTTCAGATAAACGAAGCTCTCGGTGCTCCGCACGCCGGGAAGCGCGCGGATGCGCTTGTTGATCATTTCGAGCAGATGTTCGTCGTCCTCGCACACCAGCTCGGCCAGTAGGTCGAACGAGCCCGCGGTGCAGACCACGTAGTCGACCTCGTCGAGGGCGGCCAGCGCGTCGGCCACGGGCTCCACGTCACCCTCGACCGTGATCCCGACCATCGCCTGACGGGTGAATCCGACGGTGAGGGGGTCGGTCACGGCGACGATCTGCATCACGCCCTGGTCGAGCAGCTTCTGGACCCGCTGCCGCACGGCCGCCTCGGACAGGCCGACGGCCTTGCCGATGGCGGCGTACGGGCGGCGCCCGTCCTCCTGGAGCTGCTCGATGATCGCCTTGGAGGCGGCGTCGAGGGGAACGCTGGCGTTCCGGTCGCGGTTGGCCACGTCGCCACTGTGCCTGATCCACTTCGGTCATGCAAGCCTGTGCGCTGCTGATTTCGTTGCCGTTTCGAAAAACGAGTGCGGATTGCGTCGTGTACCAGCTCGGGGCCTGTCGATAAGCGCAGTACACGGGTAGTGTGGCCGGGTGCTCGCGTGGGCGTGCACACCCACAAGTGGAACGCGGCTCGCAGGCCCCGGCCACTCGGCGTCAGAGGTACCCTGGCGCCGGATTCTGCAACGCCGCAGGCCCAGACCGAGGAGAAACCGTGAGCGACCTTCGTACGCTGCGCAACTACATCAACGGCGAGTTCGTCGATGCGGCTGACGGCCGCACGCTGGACGTGATCGACCCGAGCACCGGCGAGGTCTACGCGACGTCTCCGCTGTCCGGTGCGGCGGACGTGGACGCGGCGATGGACTCGGCGGCCGCGGCCTTCCCGATCTGGCGCGACGCCACTCCTAGCACGCGGCAGAAGCTGCTGCTGAAGATCGCCGACGCGGTCGAGGCGCGCGCCGAGGAGATCGTGGACACCGAGTGCCGCAACACCGGCAAGCCGCGTGCGCTGACCCTCTCCGAGGAGATCGGCCCGATGGTGGACCAGATCCGCTTCTTCGCCGGTGCCGCCCGCCTCCTCGAGGGCAAGGCCGCCGGTGAGTACATGGACGGGATGACCTCGATCATCCGCCGCGAGCCGGTCGGTGTCTGCGCCCAGGTCGCGCCGTGGAACTACCCGATGATGATGGCCGTCTGGAAGTTCGCCCCGGCCATCGCCGCGGGCAACACCGTGGTCCTCAAGCCCTCGGACACCACCCCCGCCTCCACCGTGCTGCTGGCCGAGATCATCGGCGGCGTCCTCAAGGAACTGGAGCTCCCGGCCGGCATCTTCAACGTGATCTGCGGCGACCGGGAGACCGGCCGCATGATGGTCGAGCACCGGACCCCGGCGATGGCCTCCATCACCGGTTCGGTCCGCGCCGGCATCCAGGTGGCCGAGTCGGCCTCCAAGGACGTCAAGCGCGTCCACCTGGAGCTGGGCGGCAAGGCTCCGGTCGTGGTCTTCGAGGACGCCGACATCGCCGAGGCCGTCGAGGGCATCTCGGTGGCCGGCTTCTTCAACGCCGGCCAGGACTGCACCGCGGCCACCCGCGTGCTGGTGCACGAGTCGATCCACGACGCCTTCGTCGAGGCGCTCGCCAAGGCGGCCGCCGACACCAAGACCGGCGGCGTCGACGACGAGGACGTGCTGTACGGCCCGCTGAACAACGCCAACCAGCTGAAGCAGGTCTCCGGCTTCATCGAGCGGCTGCCCGCCCACGCCAAGGTCGAGGCCGGTGGCCACCGGGTCGGCGAAAAGGGCTACTTCTACGCCCCGACCGTGGTCTCCGGCCTGAAGCAGGACGACGAGATCATCCAGAACGAGGTCTTCGGCCCCGTCATCACCGTGCAGAAGTTCTCCGACGAGGACCAGGCCGTCGACTACGCCAACGGTGTGGAGTACGCGCTGGCCTCCTCGGTCTGGACCAGGGACCATGCGCGCGCGATGCGGATGTCCCGCCGGCTGGACTTCGGCTGCGTCTGGATCAACACCCACATCCCGCTGGTCGCCGAGATGCCGCACGGCGGCTTCAAGAAGTCCGGTTACGGCAAGGACCTGTCCTCCTACGGCTTCGAGGACTACACCCGGGTCAAGCACGTCATGACCGCCATCTGAGCAACCGTCCCGAAGGCCCGGACCGCGCTGCGCGGTCCGGGCCTTCGACCTGTCAGGCTGTCGGTGGAGCGCGGGACCGCCTGACAGGATGCACCTGCTGGCCGGGGGAGTGATTCCCTACGCTTACGCCCATGAGCATCCCCACCGCTGACCCTGCCGCCGGGCAGGCCGTCAAGGCCGCCGACCGCGCGCACGTCTTCCACTCGTGGTCCGCCCAGGCACTGATCGACCCCCTCGCGGTGGCCGGTGCCGAGGGCTCGTACTTCTGGGACTACGACGGCAACCGCTACCTCGACTTCTCCTCGCAGCTGGTGAACACCAACATCGGGCACCAGCACCCGAAGGTGGTCGCCGCGATCCAGGAGCAGGCGGCGAAGCTCTGCACCATCGCGCCCGGCTTCGCGGTGGAGTCGCGCAGCGAGGCGGCGCGGCTGATCGCCGAGCGCACCCCGGGCGACCTCGACAAGATCTTCTTCACCAACGGCGGCGCCGAGGCCGTGGAGAACGCCATCCGGATGGCCCGGCTGCACACCGGCCGGCACAAGGTGCTCTCCGCCTACCGCTCGTACCACGGCGCCACCGCCAACGCGATCACGCTGACCGGTGACCCGCGCCGCTGGGCCAACGAGACCGGCGTCTCGGGGATCGTGCACTTCTGGGGCCCGTACCCGTACCGCTCCAACTTCCACTCCGAGAACGAGGCGCAGGAGTGCGAGCGCGCGCTGGCCCATCTGGAGCAGACGATCGCCTTCGAGGGCCCGGGCACGGTGGCCGCGGTGATCCTGGAGACCGTGGTCGGCACGGCGGGCATCCTCGTTCCGCCGGTCGGCTATCTGGCGGGGGTGCGGGAGATCTGCGACCGGTACGGGATCGTCTTCATCCTGGACGAGGTGATGGCGGGCTTCGGCCGTACCGGTGAGTGGTTCGCCGCCGACCACTGGGGTGTGGTGCCCGATCTGATGACCTTCGCCAAGGGTGTGAACTCCGGGTACGTCCCGCTGGGCGGGGTGGCGATCTCCGCCGAGATCGCGGCCACCTTCGCCGAGCGGCCCTTCCCGGGCGGGCTCACCTACTCGGGCCACCCGCTGGCCTGCGCCTCCGCCGTCGCGACCATCGAGGTGATGGCCGAGGAGGGCATTGTCGAGAACGCCAGGCACATCGGGGAGAATGTGCTCGGCCCCGGCCTGCGCGAGCTGGCCGAGCGCCACCCGTCTGTCGGCGAGGTGCGCGGCCTCGGTGTCTTCTGGGCGCTCGATCTGGTGAGGAACCGCGAGACCCGCGAACCGCTGGTGCCGTACAACGCCGCCGGTGCCGACAACGCGCCGATGGCCGAGCTTGCCGCCGCCTGCAAGAAGCGGGGCCTGTGGCCCTTCGTCAACATGAACCGCTTCCACGTGGTTCCGCCCTGCACCATCACCGAGGAGGAGGCCAGGTCCGGTCTGGCGATCCTTGACGAGGCGCTCACGCTGACCGACGCGCACACCGTCTGACGGCTCCGCACCGACGCGGCCCCGGGCACCCCCATGGCCCGGGGCCGTCCCCTGCCCACGCCCCTCCTCCCTCACGTTCTCTGCCCAGGAGCACGCCCATGCGCTCAACCATGTCCCGCCGCGCCGTCCTCGGTGCCACCGGTCTGCTCGGCGCGGCCGCGCTGTCGGGCTGCGGCATCCCTGCCGCCTACGTACCCCAGGAGCGGCGCTCGGCGCCGGACCGCTCGGAGCGGGACAAGACGCTGACCTTCTCCAACTGGACCCAGTACATCGACGTCGACAAGGCCGGCCACCGTCCCACCCTGGACGAGTTCACCAAGCGGACCGGCATCGAGGTCACCTACACCGAGGACATCAACGACAACGACGAGTTCTTCGGCAAGATCAGCCCGGTACTGGCCCAGGGCGGCGACCCGGGCCGGGACCTGATGGTGATCAGCGACTGGATGGCGGGACGCTACGTCAACCTCGGCTGGGTGCAGACGATGGACCGGGACCGGATGCCGAACGTCGCCAAGTACCTGGACCCCCAGCTGCGGAACCCCGCCTTCGACCCGGGGCGGAGGAGCAGCGTGCCGTGGCAGTCGGGCATCACGGGGATCGCCTACAACCGCAAGGCGCTCGGCCGGGAGATCAAGTCCACCGCCGACCTGTGGGCGCCGGACCTCAAGGGCCGGGTGACGCTGTTCTCCGGGATGGACGAGGCACTGGGCCTGCTGATGCTCTCCCAGGGCTCCGACATCACCAGGTTCACCGCCGACGACGCGCACCGGGCGATGGACCTGGTGCAGAAGATGGTGGACCGCAAGCAGATCCGCCGGTTCACCGGCAATGACTACACCAGCGACCTGGCCTCCGGAGCGGCGATAGCCTGCCAGGCGTACTCGGGGGACGCGATCCAGCTCAAGGCGGACAACCCGGACATCGAGTTCGTGGTGCCCGAGGAGGGCGCGGAGCTCTGGGCCGAGAGTCTGATGATCCCGAACAAGGCCGAGCACAAGCAGAACGCCGAGCAGCTGATCGACTACTACTACCAACCCGAGGTGGCCGCCAGGCTGGCCGCGTTCGTGCAGTACATCTGCCCGGTCCCGGCCGCGCGCGAGGTACTGGCCCGGAGCGACGACCAGGACACGGCCGCCCTCGCCGAGGAGCCACTGATCTTCCCGACCGACGAGATCCGGGCCAAGCTGCGCACCATGCGGGACGTCAAGGCCGACGAGCGGCCCGGCTTCCACCAGATCTGGGGCAAGGTGGCCGGAGTCTGACGCCCGCTCAGCGCCGTACGGCGTCCAGGGCGAGCAGGGCGACGTGCAGGGAGAGGCAGGACTCGACCTGGTCGAGGTCGACGCCGAGGATCCGTTCGACCTTGTGCAGCCGGTCGTAGAAGGACGGCCTGGACAGGTGCGCCGCGTCGGCTGCGGCCGACTTGTTGCGCCCCTGGTCCAGGTAGATCCGCAGCATCCGCACCAACTGCCCGCCGTGCTCCGCGTCGTACGCGAGAAGCGGGCCGAGCTCGCGCTCGACGTACGTCTGCAGGCGGGCGTCGTCGCGCAGCAGGTGGAGCAGCCCGCGCAGCCGGACGTCCGGGAGCCGGTAGTAGGAGGAGGTCCGGCCGCCGTCGTGCAGGGCGGCGTCGGCGACCTGGGTGGCCTCCAGCAGGGTGCGCCGGGCGTCCCGGACCGAGCCCACCGAGGAGCCCACCGCTATCACCGGTTCGGCCACGGGCGCCGGGGTGTCCCTGGAACTCTCCGTCACCAGCCTGCGCAGTGCGGTGGCGAAGGAGTCGAGCGCGGTGTGCTCGTCCTGCTGCGAACCGAGCGTGATCAGCAGGCCGACGCCCTCGTCGTCCAGCGCGCCGACCAGGGCGGTCAGGCGGCAGGCGCGGATCGCGCCGGCGGCCAGCTCGGTGAAGTCGCGCAGTCGGGCCTGCGCCTCCAGCGCGGCCGGGATCGGTTCACGGCGCTGGCGCAGCACCACCCCGACCAGGCGGCGGCTCTCCAGCGGCACCCCCAGCGCCTGGGCGCGCAGCGCCACCTCGGAGACGGTCAGCGAGTGGGTCAGGATGCCGGAGAGCAGGGTGCGGTGGGTCTGCCGCTCCAAGCTCTCCCTGTCGCGGACAACCAGCCGGTTCAGTGCCAGGGTGGCGGCGCCGCGCTCCAGCAGCATCGAGTGCGGGTGCGGGGTGCTGGCGGGCAGCGGGACCGGCTCCTCGACCAGGACCAGCCGGCCCCAGTCCTGGCCGCGCGCGCCTACGGCGGTGACGAGCCAGCCGCTGCGCGGGTCGTAACCGGTCCGGCCCGGCGGATGGACCCCGCGCGAGCGGCGCTCCCAGCCCTCCAGCAGCTCGGTCTCCGAACGGCCGGCCGGATCGTGGGTCAGCACCTGGTGCGCCAGGTTCTCCAGCACCACCGGACGGCCAGCCATCCGGGCCACCTGGCGGACCACCTCGGCCGGCTCGGCGCCCTCCACGGCCAGCTCGTTGAAGACCTGGTGGACCGCCTCCGAGGTGCGCAGCTGCTCCAGCTGGGCGTTGACCACCAGGGCGTGCACCGCCTCGGTGATGGCGACGAAGCGCAGCTCGCGGCGGAGCACGATCAGCGGCAGTCCGTGCTGATCGGCGGCGTGCACCAGGGCGCGCGGAAGGCTGTCGAAGTAGCGGCGGCCGAACTCGACGACCAGTCCGGCGACACCGACCTCGTCCAGCTCCCGGACATATCTGGCAAGCCCGTCCCGGTCCTCGGGCAGGGCGATTCCGGTGGTCAGCACCAGTTCGCCGCCCTGGAGCATGCCGGCCACATCGGGGAGCTCGCTGACGTGCACCCAGCGCACCGGGCGCTCCAGCTGGGTGGCGCCGGCCACCACCTCGGGCAGGCCGCGCCGCATCACGTCCAGGTCGAGTACGCGGGCGACGGTGGGGAGCATCGCGGGCCTCCAGCGAGTCAGGGTGTCAGGGAAATCATCCATCGACTAGACGCTCTGTCGGCCTTTCACGTTGTAAACCCGTTGCGGGGTGGCCTGCCGGAGTGACCCTTGTCACCCGGATGCCGCAGCGGGCAAGGTCAGCGGAACGGTTGTGGAGAAGCCGGGCATCACCGCCGGAATCCGTGGCGCGGCCGGACGGCGACAGCGGAATCCCTTGTGGAAGCCAGGAGCGCCTGCCAGGATCGCGCATCCCGGTGGACGAACGGCTCTCGCATTGCGGTGACCGGGCAGTTGGCCGGCGCGCGGCCGTCGAATCACCGGGTACATGGAGGAACCTGATGGATCTGACCAGTCTCAGCGCGGGCGCGCACCACATCGCGGGCCGCCTGACCAGGGGCACCGGGGCGGAGCCTTTCCAGGTCGTCAACCCCGCCGACGGGAGTGTGGTGCAGGAGGTCCTGCTCGCGTCCGGCGCCGACGTGGACGCGGCGGTAGGCGCCGCGAAGGCCGCACTGCCCGAGTGGTCCGGCGCCACCCCGGGGGCCCGCGCCCAGGCGCTGCTGAAGCTGGCGGCCGTGCTGGAGGAGCACGCCGGGGAGTTCACCCGGGTGGAGACCGCGCAGACCGGCAAGCCGATCAAGCTCTCCAGTGAGTTCGACGTGCCGGGCACCATCGACAACACCTCGTTCTTCGCCGGAGCGGCCCGCAACCTGGAGGGCAGGGCCGCGGGGGAGTACTCCGGTGACCACACCTCGTACGTGCGGCGCGAGGCGATCGGCGTGGTCGGGTCCATCGCTCCGTGGAACTACCCGCTGCAGATGGCGGCCTGGAAGATCCTCCCGGCGATCGCGGCTGGCAACACCATCGTGCTCAAGCCGGCCGAGCTGACCCCGTTGACCTCGCTGATGTTCGCCCAGGCGTGCACGGAGGCGGGCATCCCGGACGGTGTGGTCAACGTGGTCACCGGCGCCGGGGGTACCGCCGGTGAGCGGCTGATCTGCCACCCCGACGTCGCGATGGTCTCCTTCACCGGCTCCACCGCGGTCGGCAGGCGGGTGGCCGAACTGGCCACCGCCACCGTCAAGCGCACCCACCTGGAGCTCGGCGGCAAGGCGCCGTTCGTGGTCTTCGACGACGCCGATCTCGAGGCCGCGGTGCATGGCGCGGTCGCCGGTGCGCTGATCAACAGCGGACAGGACTGCACCGCCGCCACCCGCGCCTACGTCCAGCGCCCGCTGTACGAGGCCTTCGTGGCGGGGGTCGCCGAGCTGTTCGCCGGGATCCGCCTGGGCGACCCGCTGAACCCGCAGACCGACCTCGGCCCGCTGGTCTCGTACACCCACAGGGACCGGGTGGCGGGCTTCGTCGAGCGGGCCCGCGGGTACGGCGCCACCGTGGTCACCGGCGGACGGGCCCCGGCCGAGGGCCACGACGGTACGGACCTGACGCTCGGCGCGTACTACCCGCCCACCCTGATCACCGGGGCCGCCCAGGACAGCGAGGTGGTGCAGGGCGAGATCTTCGGGCCGGTGCTGGTCGTCCTGCCCTTCGACAGCGACGAGGAGGGGCTGCGGCTGGCCAACGACACCCCCTATGGGCTGGCCGGCTCCGCCTGGACCAGCAACGTGCACCGCTCGCTGCGCGCCACCCGGGAGATTGCGGCCGGGTGCGTCTGGATCAACGACCACATCCCGATCATCAGCGAGATGCCGCACGGCGGCTACAAGTCCTCCGGCTACGGCAAGGACATGTCGCAGTACTCGCTGGACGAGTACACCCAGGTCAAGCACGTCATGTACGACACCACGGCGGTGGTCCGCAAGGACTGGCACCGCACGGTCTTCGGAGACAGATGACCCCGCCGGCGAGCCGTCCCCCACCGGCTCCCCGCCTCTTCCCCCCAGGAGGGTGTCCCCGCATGGAGTTCAACGAGATCGCCGACGGACTGTCCGAACCCGTCCGCAGGGCGTGGGAACGCAGTCTGACCAACGGCCGGGCCGCGCTGACCCGCCGCTCACTGCTGCGCGGCGTGGGCCTGGCGGCTGCCGCCGGGACCCTCGCGGCTTGCGGTATTCCACCCGCGAAGGGTGGGACCGGGGCGGCCCTCGACAACTCCGTCAAGGACCTCTCCGATTCGGAGAAGGTGGTGAACTTCTCCAACTGGCCGCTGTACGTCGACGTCGACGGGAAGAACAAGGACCGGCACCCCACCCTCGACGAGTTCACCGCAGCCACCGGCGTCAAGGTCAGGTACAACGAGGACGTCAACGACAACGTCGAGTTCTTCGGCAAGATCAAGCCGCAGCTGGCGGCAGATCAGGACACCGGCCGGGACCTGATGGTGCTCACCGACTGGATGGCCGGGCGGCTGATCCGGCTCGGCTGGGTGCAGCGGCTCGATCCGGCGAACGTCACCAACGCGATCCTCAACGTGGAGAACCGTTTCCGCGTCCCTGACTGGGACCCGGGCAACCGGTACTCCTACCCTTGGGCAGGCATTCAGGTGGTCGTCGCGTACAACCGCAAGGCGACCAAGGGGAAGCCGGTGGGCAGTGTCGGCCAACTGCTGGACGACCCCGAGCTGAAGGGCCGGGTCACCTTCCTCTCGGAGATGCGCGACACGGTCGGGATGGTGCTGCTGGACCAGGGCAAGGACCCGGCGAAGATCACCACCGCCGACTACGACGCCGCCATCGCCCGGCTGCAGAAGGGCGTGGACGACGGGCAGATCCGCAAGTTCACCGGAAACGACTACGGTCAAGAGCTGTCCTCCGGGGACATCGCCGCCTGCCTGGCCTGGGGCGGCGACCTGATCCAGCTCCGGGCGGACAATCCCGACATCGAGTTCGTCATCCCCGAGCAGGGGTACGTCGGCTCGACCGACAACATGCTGATCCCCGCCAGGGCTCAACACAAGAAGAACGCCGAACTCCTGATCGACTTCTACTATCAGCAGAAGATCGCAGCCGAACTCACGGCAGGCATCAACTACGTGTCCCCGGTCGCCGGCATCAAGGACGAGCTCGCCAGGCTCGCCCCCGACGTCGCCGAGAACCCGCTGGTCGTCCCCACCCCGGAGATGGCCGCCAAGGTCCACGTCTTCCGTACCCTCTCCGAGCCGGAGGAGACGGACTTCGAGGGCAAGTTCTCCAAGTTGATCGGCGCCTGAGTCGATCGGCGTCCGACCCCACATCGGCCCCTGCATCTGTAGTACGGCACCTGACAGAGAGACACCATGACTGAGCAGCTGCGCGACGCGGCGACGGCCGGCGGAGACGTCCGTCTCACCGGCATAGGCAAGACCTACGGCGACTTCACCGCCGTCCATCCCCTGGACCTCACGGTGCCGCAGGGCTCCTTCTTCGCCCTGCTCGGTGCCTCCGGCTGCGGCAAGACCACCACGCTGCGGATGATCGCCGGCCTGGAGGAGCCCACGACCGGCACCGTCGTGATCGGCGGGCAGGACGTCACCGCGCTGCCGCCCTACAAGCGCCCGGTGAACACCGTCTTCCAGAGCTACGCGCTCTTCCCGCACCTCGACATCTTCGAGAACGTCGCCTTCGGCCTGCGTCGCCGCGGCAAAAAGGACGTCAAGAAGCAGGTCGAGGAGATGCTCGATCTGGTCGAGCTCGGTCCGATGGCCAGGCGCAAGCCGCACCAGCTCTCCGGCGGCCAGCAGCAGCGCGTCGCGGTCGCCCGCGCGCTGATCAACCACCCCCAGGTGCTGCTGCTGGACGAGCCGCTCGGCGCCCTCGACCTCAAGTTGCGCCGACAGATGCAGCTGGAACTCAAGCGGATCCAGACCGAAGTCGGCATCACCTTCGTCCACGTCACCCACGACCAGGAGGAGGCCATGACCATGGCCGACACCATCGCGGTGATGAACGGCGGCCGGGTGGAGCAGCTCGGTGCCCCCGCCGAGTTGTACGAGAACCCCGCCACCACCTTCGTGGCCAACTTCCTCGGCCAGTCCAACCTGATCCCCGCCGAGGTCACCGGCCGCAGCGACGGTGACCTGCTGCTCAGCGCCGCCGGGGTCCGGCTCACCGTGCCCAGGTCCCGGTGCGCCACCGAGGCCACGCGGATCCACCTGGGTGTCCGCCCAGAGAAGATCACCATCGCGCACGCCTCCGCGACCGTCCCCGAGGGCCGGAACAGGATCAGCGGCACGGTGGCCGACTCCAGCTTCATCGGTGTCTCCACCCAGTACGTGGTCCGGTCCGAGTCCGGCCAGGAGATCGCCGTCTTCGAACAGAACATGGAGCGCGACAGCCGGATCGCTCCCGGCGCCCCCGTCGTCCTGCACTGGAACCCAGCGCACTCCTTCGGCCTCGACGCCTCCCAGGCGATCGACGCGGGCACCGGGGAGGAGGCGGCGTGACCACCCACACCGAGGCCGCACCACCCCAGGTGATCCCCCTCCCCGACGCGCCGAGAAGGCGCCACAAGCTCACCGCCTACTGGCTGCTGCTCCCCGGCATCGCCTGGCTGGTGGTCTTCTTCGCGGTGCCGATGGTCTACCAGGCCTCCACCTCGCTGCAGACCGGTTCGCTGGAGCAGGGCTTCAAGCTGACCTGGCACTTCGCCACCTACTGGGACGCCCTGAACGAGTACAAGTGGCACTTCGTCCGCTCGTTCGCGTACGCGGCCGTCGCCACCGTGCTCTGCCTCGCCATCGGCTACCCGCTGGCGTACACCATCGCCTTCAAGGCCAACCGGCGGTGGCGGAACGTCATCCTGATCCTGGTGATCGCGCCCTTCTTCACCAGCTTCCTGATCCGCACCCTGGCCTGGAAGACCATCCTCTCGGACGGCGGCCCGGTGGTGAGCACGCTCAACAGCCTGCACCTGCTGAGCCTCACCGACGCCGTCGGCCTGACCTCCGGCCACCGGGTGCTGGCCACCCCGCTCGCCGTGGTCTGCGGTCTGACGTACAACTTCCTGCCGTTCATGATCCTGCCGCTCTACACCTCACTGGAGCGGATCGACCCCCGGCTGCACGAGGCGGCGGGCGACCTCTACGCCCGGCCCTTCACCACCTTCCGCAAGGTCACCTTCCCGATCTCGCTGCCCGGTGTGGTGGCGGGCACGCTGCTCACCTTCATCCCGGCCTCCGGCGACTACATCAACGCGCAGCTGCTCGGCTCGCCGAGCGAGCAGATGGTCGGCAACGGGATCCAGAAGCAGTTCCTGAACGTGCTCGACTACCCGACCGCGGCCGCCCTGAGCTTCATTCTGATGGCCCTGATCCTGGGCATGGTCACGGTTTACATGCGCAAGGCCGGGACGGAGGAGCTGGTCTGATGTCCCGCGTCTTCAAATGGATCCGCGAGCACCTGGTGGTGCTGGCCGGCATCCTCGCCCTCGTCTACCTGGTCCTGCCGAACCTGGTGGTCTTCGCCTTCTCGTTCAACAAGCCCGTCGGCAAGTTCAACTACGAGTGGTCGCAGTTCTCCACCGATGCCTGGACCCACCCGTGCGACGTCGCCGACATGTGCGGCTCGCTCTCGCTGAGCCTGCAGATCGCCACGCTGGCCACCATCGGCGCCACCGTGCTCGGCACCATGGTCGCCTTCGCGCTGGCCCGCTACCGCTTCCGCGGCCGGGCCGCCACCACCGCGCTGATCTTCTTGCCGATGGCCATGCCCGAGGTGGTGATGGCCGCCTCGCTGGGCACGCTCTTCCTCAACATGCGCATCCAGTTCGGCTTCCTGACCATCCTGATCGCGCACATCATGTTCTGCCTCAGCTTCGTGGTGACGGCGGTCAAGGCACGCGTGATGTCCATGGACCCGCGGCTGGAACAGGCCGCCCAGGACCTCTACGCCACCCCGACCCAGACCTTCCTGAAGGTCACCCTGCCGCTCGCCGCCCCCGGTATCGCGGCCGGCGCGCTGCTCAGCTTCGCGCTCTCCTTCGACGACTTCATCATCACCCAGTTCAACTCGGGCCCGACCACGGTCACTTTCCCGATGTTCGTCTGGGGCGCCTCCCAGCGCGGTATCCCGGTGCAGGTCAACGTGATCGGCACCGCGATGTTCGTCGCCGCGGTGCTACTGACGATCGCCGGCCAGTGGGTCGGCAACCGTCGGAAGGCGCGGCACTGACCCATGTCCCACCTCTTCCACCACTACTGATCACCTACAAATCATCAGAAAGTAGCTGATACAGCATGGACTCTGCCCGTGCGCTCAGTGATGCTCAGCCCACCCCCTTCTGGCTGGAGGACCCCGGTCGGCCGCAGGCCCTGCCCGCGCTGGTCGGTGACACCAAATGCGACCTGCTCGTGGTCGGCGGCGGCTACTCCGGCCTGTGGACCGCGCTCATCGCCAAGGAGCGCGACCCCGCACTGGACGTCGTCCTGGTCGAGGGCCACGAAGTGGGGTGGGCGGCCTCCGGGCGCAACGGCGGATTCTGTGCCGCCAGCTTGACCCACGGTTTCGGCAACGGCCTGGCGCGCTGGCCCGGTGAACTCGCCGAGCTGGAGCGCCAGGGCGCGGCCAACCTCCAGGCCATCGAGGACACGCTCGAGCGCTACGACATCGACGCCGAGTGGGAGCGCACCGGCGAGATCGACATCGCCACCCAGCCGCACCAGCTGGAGGAGCTGCACGAGGTCGTCGATGCCGTCTCCCAGTACGGCATCGAGCTGACCTTCCTCGACGCCGCCGACCTGCGTGCAGAGGTTGACTCGCCCACCTTCCTCGGCGGCCTCTGGGACAGGAACGGCGTGGCCATGCTCCACCCGGCCAAGCTCGCCTGGGGCCTCAAGGCGGCCTGCCTCGCCCAGGGCGTCCGTGTCTTCGAGCGGACCAAGGCCCTGGACCTCTCGGAGTACGGCAGCGGCACGGCCGTCCGCACCTCCTACGGCCGGGTCTTCGCCCGCCGGGTCGCGCTCGGCACCAACGTCTTCCCGTCCCTGGTGAAGCGGGTCCGGCCGTACATCGTCCCGGTGTACGACTACGCGCTGATGACCGAGCCGCTCACCGGGGAGCAACTCGCCGCCATCGGCTGGGCCAACCGGCAGGGGCTCAGCGACAGCGCCAACAAGTTCCACTACTTCCGGCTCTCCGCCGACAACCGGATCCTGTGGGGCGGCTACGACACCATCTACCACTACGGCGGTCAGGTCCGGGCCGAGTACGACCAGCGGCCGGAGACCTTCCGCACCCTGTCGCGGCAGTTCTTCCAGACCTTCCCGCAGCTGGAGGGCGTCCGGTTCACCCACGCCTGGGGCGGCGCGATCGACACCTGCAGCCGCTTCTCCGCCTTCTTCGACACCGCCTACAAGGGACGCGTCGCCTACGCGGCCGGCTTCACCGGGCTCGGGGTCGGCGCGACCCGGTTCGGCGCCGAGGTGATGCTCGACCTGCTGGCGGGCCGATCGACCGAGCGGACGGAGCTGGAGATGGTGCGCAGCAAGCCTCTGCCTTTCCCACCCGAGCCGGTCCGCTGGGCCGGGATCGAGATGACCAAGTGGTCACTGGACCGCTCCGACCACAACGGCGGGCAGCGCAACGTCTGGCTGCGCACGCTGGACCGGCTCGGCCTCGGCTTCGACAGCTGACGGCGGGAGGGCTTGGCCGGATCCGGGGACCGGGGCTGTCCTGGGGCCAGGGTTTCGGTGATGTTCCGGGTGCTGGGGTTGCGGTGATGCTCAGGAGCCGGGGTCTCCGGTGATGTTTCGGGGGTGCGTCCCACTTTGGGAGGCGCCTCCGAAACATGTGCGCTCCGACTGCGAATCGGGTGGGAACCGCGGCCTGCCTCTTCTCTGGTGTCGGTCCGGCCGGGATGGACAGGTCCTGGCCGGTGCCTCCCCGACCGCTCGGGCGTCCTGACCGAACCGGTCGACCTGGAGCCGGCCCTGCAGAAGCCGCCGTTGAGCTGTACCGGATCGAACCGAGGCGGTCGTCAGCACATCGATCCTTCGACGACCTGTAAGGCTGAATCCCGGATCCCCGTCATGCTGTTCGTTGAGCCCGGCCTCGCCGGTCCGCAGACTGGAATCGAGCGCGGTAGCGCCGGAATCCCGTCGCCCGGCCCGGGTCGGGAGGCGCCGCACAAGGGCCCGGCGGCAGGTGAGCCGCACGGGGACTTCGGAGGATGACCTTGAGCAAGCACATCACCCACTGGATCGACGGCGCATCCGTCGCCACCGCCGGCGCCGCGCCGCGCCGGGGTGACATCTTTGACCCGGCCACCGGCCAGGTGACCGGGCAGGTGGATTTCGCGGAGATCGCCGAGGTTGACCAGGCGGTCGCTGCCGCCGCCTCGGCCTTCGCCGAGTGGCGCAACGCCTCGGTCGCCAAGCGGACCCAGGTGCTCTTCGCCTTCCGCGAGCTGTTCAACGCCCGCAAGGACGAGCTCGCCTCGATCATCGTCTCCGAGCACGGCAAGGTGCACTCGGATGCGCTCGGCGAGCTGGCCCGCGGCCAGGAGGTCGTCGAATTCGCATGCGGCATCCCGCAGCTGTCCAAGGGCGGCTTCACCGAGCAGGCGTCCACCGGCATCGACGTCTATTCGATCCGCCAGCCGCTCGGCCCGGTCGCGATCATCTCGCCGTTCAACTTCCCGGCCATGGTGCCGATGTGGTTCTTCCCGATCGCCATCGCGACCGGCAACACGGTCGTGCTGAAGCCCTCGGAGAAGGACCCGTCCGCCGCCAACTTCCTTGCCCAGCTGTGGAAGGAGGCCGGCCTGCCGGACGGCGTCTACAACGTGGTGCACGGTGACAAGGTCGCCGTCGACCGGCTGCTGGAGCACCCCGACATCAAGGCCGTCAGCTTCGTGGGCTCCACCCCCATCGCCCGCTACGTCTACGAGACCGGCACCCGCTACGGCAAGCGCGTCCAGGCCCTCGGCGGCGCCAAGAACCACATGCTGGTCCTTCCCGACGCCGATCTAGACCTGAGCGCCGACGCCGCTGTCAACGCGGGCTTCGGCGCGGCCGGCGAGCGTTGCATGGCGGTGTCGGTCCTGGTCGCGGTCGACCCGATCGGCGACGAACTGGTCGAGAAGATCAAGCAGCGGATGGCCACCCTCAAGGTCGGCCCCGGCTGCAACGGCGACTCCGAGATGGGCCCGCTGGTCACCGGCCAGCACCGCGACAAGGTCACCTCGTACGTCGAGTCCGGCCTCGCCGACGGTGCCGAGCTGGCCGTCGACGGCCGGAAGCACCTGATCGCCGCCGAGGACGCCTCCGGCACCCCCACCACCGACGGCTTCTGGCTCGGCCCCACCCTGTTCGACCACGTCAAGCCCGGCATGTCCGTCTACAACGACGAGATCTTCGGCCCAGTGCTGTCGGTCGTCCGGGTCTCCTCCTACGAGGAGGGCCTGGCGTTGATCAACGCCAACCCGTACGGCAACGGCACCGCGATCTTCACGAATGACGGCGGCGCCGCCCGGCGCTTCCAGCACGAGGTCGAGGTCGGCATGGTCGGCATCAATGTGCCGATCCCGGTCCCGGTCGCCTACTACTCCTTCGGCGGCTGGAAGGCGTCCCTCTTCGGTGACGCCCACGCCTACGGTCCCGACGGCGTCCAGTTCTTCACCCGCGGCAAGGCCGTGACCCAGCGCTGGCTGGACCCCTCGCACGGAGGTATCAACCTGGGCTTCCCGACCAACTCGTGACCCGGGGCCGTTGGCCTCGATGATCTCTGAGGTTGCACGGCGTTGAGGCTGTTCGGCTGTGGAGCTGCACGGTTGTGAGGGCTGCCCGGTCCTCCGCGCACGGTATGAGGTGCGGGGAGAACCGGGCAGCCCTCATCGGTTTCTCCCGGCTGTTCGGGAAGAGCCGTTTGCATCACCTCGCGGGGAGGGGTAGTGTTCTCTAGTCGCTCGGCAGGGAGCACCGGACACGCATCGGCGCGGACGGTCCCGGGGCGGCCAATTCTCTGAAACACCACTTCTTCTGTTCGGGCTGGGTCGTGTCTTGTCGCGGCTCGGTGTGAATTGGTGTGTTTTTCTGGATTGCGGCCGGGATTCGCTTTGTGGAGCGGGGATCGGCTAGGGTTTGAAACGTCGGACGGGCCGTCAGGTCGGGTCCGGTG
>NZ_JBVIMH010000030.1:0-64791 GCF_055579945.1 Kitasatospora sp. NPDC032150
CCCCCCCCCCCCCCCCCCCCCCCCCCCCCCCCCCCCCCCCCCCCCCCCCCCCCCCCCCCCCCCCCCCCCCCCCCCCCCCCCCCCCCCCCCCCCACGGCCGTTCTTCCGGTCGGTCTCAACCCGCCAGGGCCGAGTCGGGCACGTCGGTGCGCTCCAGGCCCTGGAAGTCCTCGGCGGGCAGGACGTGTTCGGCGTACAGCCGCTTGGCGATCAGCTGGGCGAGCTCGATCGCACCGTGCGTCTTGAAGTGGGTCTTGTCCTGGACGCCCTTGGGGTAGTTGGGCGACTCGCCCGGCGCCAGCGACAGGAAGTCGTTCAGGGCACCCTGCGGACCGTGGGCGTTCCACAGTGCGGTGCTGAGGGTGGTGAGGTCGACCAGCGGCACCTCGTCCTCGGTGGCCACCTGCCGCATGGCCGCCGGGTACTCCCCGTGCGAGGGCGTGATCCGGCCCGCCCGGTCGAAGTGGTAGCGCTCGGCCGGGGTGACCAGGACCGGGATGGCGCCCTTGGAGCGGGCGCCGTCGACGAACTTGCGCAGGTAGTCCTGGTAGCTGCCGAACGGGTCGGTGTGGACGATCGGTTCGGGCCGTTCGTCGTTGTGGCCGAAGCCGATCAGCAGGTAGTCGCCCTTCCTGATCTCGGCCAGCATCTTGGCCAGCCGCCCCTCGTCGACGAAGCTCTTGGAACTCGCCCCGACCTTGGCCCAGTTCTCCACACCGACCTTGTCGTGGATCAGGAAGACCGGCAGTGCCTCGCCCCAGCCCGTCCGGGGCGCGAACTTGGGCACGTAGGTGGCCGCGGTGGAGTCACCGGCGATGTAGATCCGGGGCAGGTCGCCGGAGCCGTTCGCGGGTGCCGAGGGCTGATCGCCCGCCGCGGGGTCGGTCGCCGCCGGATCGGTGCCCGCGCCACCGGCCGTGCCCTTCTTCCCGCCGCCGTCCGATCCGAACAGCAGGGTGCCGCCCCACACCAGTGCCACCACCGCGACCAGCGCGGCCACCACACCGATCACCTGCGCCCTACCGGGCCTCCAGCCAGCCACCGCACCACACTCTCCTCAACCGCCGTCGACTGCCGGAGCCTACCCGCCCGTTCCGAGCAGGATCGGACCGGCCCGCCGCGAGGTGCCCGAACTCATGGACGACCACCGGGTGGTCGGCTAGAGTGACGGTCTATTTGCCCACTATTTACCCGGCTGCGACCACGCGAGCGCGACGGGTACGCACCGCGCAGAAGGACGGTCATGCAGTACGGAGGGCCACGCCCACCCAAGGTGTTCCTGGCGGGTGACTCCAGCATGGCAACCCGTCAGGCCAGCTTCATCCCGATGACGGGATGGGGGCAGACCCTGCAGCTCTTCGTCCACCCCGAGGTCGAGGTCGTCAACTGCTCCCGCCCGGGGGCGAGTTCCAAGAGCTTCGCGGACCGCGGCCGGCTCCAGTGGATCCTCGACCACCTGATGCCCGGCGACTACCTGCTGGTCTCCTTCGGCCTGATCGACGAGAAGACCGACGCGGGCCGGCACACCAAGCCGTTCACCAGCTACCAGGACTACCTGCGCCTGTACATCGACGGCGCCCGCGAACGGCTGGCCCACCCCGTCCTGGTGACCAGCCACGAGCGCCGGGGCTTCGACAGCCACGGGAACCTGAACTGGGCGCTGGGCCACTACCCGGCGGCGATGCGCGAGCTGGCGGCGCAGACCTGCACTCCGCTGATCGACCTGTACGCGCAGAGCCTCGACTGGTGGTCCCAGCTCGGCCCGGAGGGCACCAAGGGCATCTTCCTCTTCCTCGCGCCCGGCGAGTCCCCCAACTACCCCGAGGGCATCGAGGACAACACCCACCTGCGGCCGGTCGGCGCCATCGAGTGCTCGCGCTTCGTCGCCAGGACGCTGGCCGAGCGGGGCATCGTCCCCGCGCACTGGATAATCAACCTGGAGCAGCCGCAGTTCCCGCCGGAGGCGATGGGCTGGCTCGACGACGAGACCCACGACGCCCTGGTGAAGGCCCGTACCGTTCAGACCGGGGCGGCGCGGTGAGCGCCCGGCAGGCTCCGGCACGGCTCTCGGGAGGGGCCGGCTGATGGAACACCTGATATCCCGCGTCCGGGCGGTGCACCAGCAGCACCACGAGCTGTCCGTGACGCTCGACCTGACCTCGGAGACCGACCCGGCCCAGCCGCTGCTGCCCGGCCAGCAGGTGGACTTCACGCTGACCCTCAACCCCGTCGGCCCGGGCTTCCGCTTCTACGGCTACCTGATGGAGGAGTCCTACGACAAGGTCGCCACCGTCAAGCGCGTCCGCGGGCTCGGTCATCTGGAGAAGCAGAGCCGCTACGCCACGTACACGACCGCCAACACCCCCCGGAGCGCGACCTTCTCCCTGGTCGTCAACCAGAACGTGGCGCCGGACGGCGTGCTGATGCCCACGGTCTCCGCCGGTGTGATCGCCCGGGAGGGGCAGAAGCTGAGCGGCTGCCGGGCGTTCGGCCAGGTCGCCTACCGACTGCGTCCGGTGGTCGCACCGCCGAAACTGCTGATCGTCACCCCCGGCAGCACCGGGGTCCTGCCGGTGCTGGCCGCCGAACTCGCGCCCGCCGCCCGGCTGATCGGGGTCTCCCCGCCCAGGCACGGCATGATCGGCGTCACGCCGGACGGCACCGTGACCTACTACCCCGAGCAGGGCTTCATCGGCTACGACCGGCTGTTCTACACGGTCGAGGACGCCGCGCACCGGATCGCACGGGGCGAGATCACCGTCTTCGTCGGCCATCCCTACGAGACTCCGGGCATGCTCGCCGCCCCCGCGGGGCAGGCGGCGTCCGGATACCCGGTGGGGTAGGAAGCAACCCATACGTGACCACCCCCTCTCGCAGAGCCGTCACGGGCGTCGTGGCGATCCTGCTGGCACTGATCTGCGCCTACGTCGGCGTCCGGTACTCCACCCAGCCCGATCGCACCGCACGGTGCCCGGCCGGCAGCTTCTGCCTCTACGGCGGCAAGGACGGCACCCTCCTGACGGCGTCCGCCCCGGCAGCCCGTGAGGACCTCACCGGCTCCGGCGGACCGGTCCGCACCGTGCGCAACAGCAGCCAGTACTGGGCCTGCCTGTACGAGAAGCCCTCCTTCGGGGGCCGGGTCGGCAAGGTCCCTCCGGGTGGGACGCAGGACCTGAAGGGCTCCGTCACGCCCTCGGTCGCCTCGATCAAGGCCGCGAAGTCCCAGGCCGGCTGTCTCAGCGACTACGAGCGCTGCCCCGAGCGTTCGTTCTGCCTGTTCCGGGAACCCAGCGGGCGCGGGCCGATGCAGTACTGGGCCGCCGCCGCGCCCGAGTACGGCTCGGACTGGCACGGTGGCGCGGGCTCGGTCTGGAACCGCTCCGTCTCGACCGCCTGCCTCTACCCCGCTCCCGGCTACCGCGGCCAGTGGACGGCACAGGACGGACAGCACTACGACTCCTTCGTGGTGCCGCCCGGGAGCAGCACCACCCTGGGTGCCCCGTACCAGACGGCCGTCGGCTCGCACCGGCTGGTCGACGACCCTTCCGAGTGCTGACGGAGGACCGGATGCGCACCAGCTCCCGACCACACGGGCTGCGCCGCCTCGCGCTGGCCGGTGCGACGGCGGCCGCGCTGATCTTCACCCCGCCCTCCGGGCGGGCGCACGCCGACGCCGCCGGCGTGCTGGGCCAGCCGTCCGCCGTCACGACCGTGGCGCCCGGGGTCACCCGCACCACCTACCCGGGCGGGAAGCACACCTGGGCCGCCGTCAACGTGCTCCGGATGGACCCGGACACCGCCCCACTGACCCTGCGCAGCAGCGTCGGCGCGGCGTCGGGCGCCGTCAAGAAGGTCAGCCAGGCGCTCGGGGACCCCACCCTCCTCCCGCGCCCGGCTGCCGGGGTCAACGGCAGCTTCTTCGACGACGACCTGCTGAACAAGTACCGGCTGCCCGAGGGCGATCCGGAGGGCGTCTCCGTCCAGCAGGGCGTGCTGCTCAGCGAGGCCAGCGGCGGGGGTGTGCTGCTGATGCAGCACGGCCGGCCGTACATCACCACCCTGAAGACCGACATCGCGGTCTCGGTCGGCGGCGCCAGCACCGAGGTGCACGGCATCAACCGGCACCCCGGCCGGATCCCCTGGGAGCGCCCGGTCTCCAGCAAGGGGAACCTGCTGGTCGGCTTCCAGGGCGACCTGGAGGCCAAGCCCGACACCCAGGTCTTCGCCAACGACGACGAGATCGTGCTGTTCACCCCGGAGTACGGCATCCCCACCCCCGGGCCGCTGGAGGGCTCGGAGGCCGACGGCGCCGACGACCCGGGCGTGGAGGTCGTGGTAGACCGCGGCGGGACGGTGCGTTCGCTGGGCCGAGGGCGTGGCGGCACCGACATCCCGCCCGGCGGCAAGGTGCTCCAGGGCATCGGCGCCGGCGCCGACTGGCTCACCGCCCATGCCAGGGTGGGCAGTTCGCTGACGGTGACGGAGAAGGTGACCGACCTCCGGTTCGGCGACGAGATCCCGCTCAGCCGCTCGCTCTACGCCGTCTCCGGACGCCTGATCATGCGCCAGGACGGCAAGAGCACCTACAGCGGCTCCGGCGGCGACCGGCACGCCAGGACGGTCGTCGGCGTGGACGGCGAGGGCAAGGTGCTGCTGGTCACCGTCGACGCCGACGACGACCGGCCCGGCATGGACTACAACCAGCTCGGTGACCTGCTCGCCGCGCTGGACGCGACCGACGCGCTGAACATCGACGGTGGCGGCTCCACCACCCTGGTGGTGGGCGGCGCCCTGGTCAACAGGCCCTCCGACGGCTTCGAGCGCCCGGTCTCCGACATGGTGCAGGTGACCTGGGGCGGGTACGGGGTGCAGCACCGGGCGCCCTCGGGCCAGGGCTAACGGCGGCGGTTGAGCTCCTCGACGGCCTTGAAGACGCGCTCGCTGTTGCGGGTGTCGCGGGGCCCGAAGAAGGCCTCCACCCGCTCCCGGTAGGGGCTCTGCATCACGAAGCCTCCCGCCATCGAGGCGATCACCTCGTCGACCGCGTGCTCGACCGTGCGGCAGGCCGGGCCGAAGCCCTCGGTGAGGATGTTCAGGTACCCGAGCCGGTAGTGCTTGCTGTAGAACTCGTCGAAGTCGAACGGGACGTAGATCAGCGGTGTCCCCATGTAGACCACGTCGAAGAACACCGACGAGTAGTCGGTGACCATCAGCGAGCACTCCTTGATGGCGTCCTGGACGTCCCGGGTCGCCGGGTCGGCCACCTCGACCGAGGGGTGGCCGGTGCTGAAGTGGTGCAGGTAGGGCCGGATCTCGTAGTGCGGGAAGAACTCCAGCGTCACACCGAAGTGCTCGAGTGCGGCGAGCAGCCGCGGGTGCTTGATGAACTCGGAGAAGAAGCGGTAGTACTCCGAGGAGGCGAAGGGGATCTTCGGCTGGGCCGCCCGGTTGTAGGAGGGCGCCACGATGTCCCGGCGCCAGGTGGGCATCAGCAGGATCCGCCGGTCCTTGCGGACCTGCTCCAGCGCGTCGAAGCGCGGCAGCCCGGTCTGCGCCATCCGCCCCGGCCCGTAGCCGAACTCCTCGGCGATGTACCGGTTCTCGGCGGCGGCGGAGGTGATGAACAGGTCCACGCTGGTGACGTGCCGCTGGGCGGACTGCGAGACGTCGTTGTAGATGACGCCGTGCTGCAGGAAGACCCGCTTGTAGCGCAGCAGGTCGCCGTAGGTGGTCAGGTAGGCGCGCTTGTGGGTGCCGCGCGGGGTGAGATAGGCCTCCAGGTCGTACGGGCTGATCAGATTGGTGGCGTGCAGCATGTACAGCCGGTGCCGCAAGGAGCCGTGGGCCAGCACGTTGCCGTACTTCTTGACCTTGCCCCAGTCCGGGCTGGTCCGCTCGATCACGTAGTAGGCGTTGCGGCGCTTCTTGTTCTTCCGCATCCAGCGGAAGAAGTGCAGGCCGTTGTCCTGGGCGGTGTCCTGGCGCTCGCCGATGATCCAGATGTTGCGGTGGTGCAGCAGCGGGTGCGTCAGCCAGTAGCCGAGCCTGGTGCGCCAGCCCGTGCGGCCGGGCAGGCTCCAGCGGACCTGGCGGGCGCCGCGGCGCAGCGCACCGGGGGCGCGGCCGAAGGCCGACCGGGCGAGGACGTTCAGGCGGACGGTGCCGTGCGCGTCCACGGTCAGTTCGTACCGGCGCCGGCTGATCCGGTGGACGCCCTTGTAGCGGTGCAGCGACATCCGCGCGGTGACCGGGATGTCCACCCGGTGCTCTCCGTCGCCGTCGTTGATCCGTACGAACAGCTCCTGCCGGCCCGGGCCCGCCTGGGCGAGGTGGCCGTCCTGCAGGCGGGCGTGGAAGCCCGCGTACAGGTCCTTCTCCTTGCGCACGTGCCAGCGGTCGCGCCGGTAGTCCTGCTCCAGCGGTGCGGCGACCTCTCCGCGGTCCGAACGCAGCACCAGTTCAAGGCGGTTGTGCAGGGGTTCGGCGAGGTCCACGCCGGTCATCGAGAGCAGGCCCTCGAGGTGCAGTACCCCGCCGGCGACTTCGGCCGCCTCCAGGATCGCGCTCTGCTTGTCCACCCGCAGCAGGCCGGACTCGCCCTGGGCGCCCGCCAACTGGCGGTAGAGCCCGTCGGCGTCCGCGTAGAGCTGCGGACGGTCCACCGGCTGCTCGGCCGGATCGCGGAAGACGTCCAGCAGGCCGGTCTTGGCGGCGTAGTGCAGCAGCCGGGACTGCGGCTGGACCGCGTACTGCCTGATCAACTCGTCGGGGATCGGCGCGTACTGGGCGCAGACCGCCGGGAAGATCTCGGCCAGCGCCGGGCGGCTCATGATCCGGTGCAGGCTGCGCAGGTACGGCTGGTAGTTGCGGACCACCATCCGGAAGACCGTCTCGCGGACCCTGGGCTCGTCCTGCTCGGTGAACGCCAGCAGTCCCAGGTGGAGTTGGAGCAGGTCGCGGGAGCGCTGCGGGTGGTTCCACGGCGAGTCCAGGAAGGAGCCGCGCTTCTCCTCCATCCGCTCCAGGTAGACGGTCCGGTCCACCAGGCTGATCTTGCGGGCCCGCAGCAGGGCGGGCAGCGCCAGCCATGCCTCGTCGAAGTGCAGGCCCTCGCCGAAGCGGAGCCCGTACTCGGCCAGTTTGAGGGTCTTGAAGAGCTTGCCGCCGATGCCGTCGGCGAAGAGCAGGAAGGGGGTGTCGGTCAGGTTCCTGATCGTGCGGTCGCCGTTGCCGAAGTAGCGCTGCCACGGCGGCGGGGTGGTGGACTGCACCGGGAACTGCGCGACGTCGCCCATGACCACGTCGGCGAAGTCCTCGCGGGCGGCCATCAGCAGGTTGTGCAGGGCGTTCCTGGCCAGCACGTCGTCGGCGTCCACGAACATCACCCAGGGCGCGTTGACCTTGCCGAGGGCGACGTTGCGGGCCGCGCCGGCGCCCTGGCGGGCCTGGGAGATCACGGTGACGTTCGACCGGTACGCGGCGAAGGACTGCAGGATCCCGGCCGTGCCGTCGGTGGAGCCGTCGTCCACCAGGATGACCTGGGCCCGTTCGATGCCGCGCTGCACGCCGATCGACCAGAGGCAGTCCAGCAGGGTGGCCTCGGCGTTGTGGCAGGGCACCACGATGGCCGCGGTGTACCGCTCCGGCTGCTCGGGCACCGCGGGGACGCCCGACTCACGGGTGAACCACTGCCAGTCCACGCTGGAGCGCTTGCGCGCCGCGACCAGCTCCAGGTGCTCGGCGGCGGTGCGCATGCACAGGTTGCCGCTGACCGTCTCGTACGCCTCGAACAGGGCCTTGCCGACCTCGAAGCGGTACTCGCCGATCTCGTGCCCGCGGATGCACAGCGCGGTGGTGTGGCGCTTGCCGTTCCACAGCACCTGCATCAGGAAGTTCCAGCGGCCGCCAGCCTTCAGCGCCCGGCCGACCTCCTCGATGTCGAGTGCGGCCCGGTAGCGGATCACCCGGGTGTCGACCGAGAAGAGCTCGACCGGGTACTCGTAGGCCACCCCCTTGCCCTTGCGGACGATGCCCTTGAGGGTGAGCTGGTCCTTGGCGCCGATCCGGCCGAACTGGTTGTGGATCTCGCCCGCGAGCTCGACCCGCTGGCCGTCCACCTGGAAGTGCACCACCTGGTTGAACAGCTTGGCGTCGGCGAACGCGGCGGTGTGCAGGCCGAGCAGGGTGGCGTCCAGGTGGTGCTCGGCGTCCGGCAGGTGCAGCCCGGCCGCCGTCCAGTACACCTTGCCGTCGCGCTCCACCACGTCGCTGGAGACCACCGAGCGGCGCTGGACGTAGTCGGCGGTGGCGACCGCCGCGTCGAGCAGCCCGTGCCGCAGGCAGTAGGCCCGGATCCGCTCGATCACCCCGCAGCGCTCGTACGCCTCGGGGCTGATGGTCTCCAGGTACTCGGCGGTGATCTGCTGGAAGGCGGCCCGGTACTCGTCGTCACCGGCGCGCAGCGCGCCCATGTAGAGCTTCAGGTCATGGGCGAGGAACTTGAGGTCCTTGCGGATCTTCAGGTCGTACGCGCCCCGGGCGATCAGGAACTCGTCGGCCTGCCGGTGCACCCAGACCCGGTCGGCGATGCTGCGGATCTCGCCGAGCCGCCGGGTGATCGAGGGCGTCTCGGAGCTGGTCTCGTACAGCCAGCGGTAGACGGGCCGCGGGATGATGACGATGCCCTGGGCGCAGGCGTACGCCACGGTGGAGAAGAGGGTGTCCTCGTAGAACACGCCCTCGGGGAAGCGGACGTTGCCGCGCAGCAGGTACTCGCGGCGGTAGAGCTTGGCCGCGGCGATCGGGTCGGTGAGCAGGTCCGGGTAGTCCCGGATGCCGGCGAAGCGCCGCTCCTCCGGGTCGGCGTGCAGGTCCGCCGCCCAGACCTTGGGCTCGCCGGTCTCCACGTTGACCCGCACCGCCCGGCCGACGGTGAGGTCGGCGCCGGTGCGCAGCGCGGACTCCAGCAGGTCCTCGCAGGCCTTGTTGGGCAGCTCGTCGTCGGCGTCCAGGAACATCACATAGGTGCCGGTGGCCGCCGCGACGCCGTCGTTGCGGGGCGCGCCGACCCCGCCGCTGTTGGCCTGGCGGGGTATCAGCCGGATCCGCGGGTCGGCCTGGGCGAAGCCCTGGACCAGTTCGACGGTGTTGTCCTGGGAGTGGTCGTCGACCACCAGGATCTCGATCGCGTCCAGGGTCTGCAGCTGCGCCGACTGGATCGCCCGGCCGACCGTACCGGCCGCGTTGTAGGCGGCGATCACCACCGAGACGGCCGGGGAGGGGGACGTCACGTACTCAGTACTGCTGTGCAAAGCGGCTCACCGGATGGTACGCAGGGACACGGTCGGGACGTCCTGTTCCGCCTGGAACGACCGGACGGGCTTCTTGCCCTGCTCCTGCTCGGTCCGGTCCGCCTTCCGCAGGCCGGCGGCGATCTCCAGGTCCCGGCGGCGCTTGCGCAGGGCCATGTCGGCCATGGTCCGCTCGAAGTCCTTGGTGGAGAGCCAGAACTTGTAGAGGATGGCGAACTCGAAGAGCGCCAGGCCGACCGAGACCGCCACGGTGACCTGGCCGATCCGGCCGACCAGCGGGGCGACGATGAAGACGCCCATCTGGAATTCGATGCCGCTGATCAGGTGGGTGCGGATGCGGTGCCGCTTGAGGAAGTTGCGGGCCCTCATGTACCAGGGGAAGTTCTTCCGGAAGCCCTGGTGCAGGTCGACGATCTCGGCGTCCTGGGTCTCCAGCAGCACCTGGGCCTGGACGATCTCGGGCTGGGCGGTGTCGAGTTCGGGGTTGTCGCGGAGCAGGTCCTCCATGAAGAGCAGCGACTTGCCGCTGACCCCGGCGGTGCTGCCGCCGCTGACCGTCTCCAGCTTCTTCCGCATGCCCTGGCGCATCTTGTAGATCTGCAGCGCGTTCACGTAGCGGATCATGTCGAGGAAGATGACCAGGATGGCCAGCCAGAAGTACATCTCGGTCGGGTTGGCGCGGAACTGGCCGACCATCAGGCAGAGCGCGCAGACGACGACCCGGATCCGGTCGAAGACGTAGTCCAGCCAGGCACCGAAGATGCTGCCGTTGCCGGTCAGCCGGGCCAGCTTCCCGTCCATGCAGTCGAGGATGAAGCTCAGGTGGTAGAGGCCGGCGCCGAGCAGCAGCGAGGTGCGGTCGCCGAGGGCGTACAGCCAGGCCGAGCCGAGGCCGAGGAAGAGTGCGGCCCAGGTGATCTGGTTGGGGGTGATCCGGGTGTGGCGGGCGACCCAGCGGACCAGCGGGGTGGCCACCGGGTCCACCAGGACCACGGTCCACCAGGCGTCGCGCTTCTTCAGCGTGCGGTCCTTGACCTCGTCGAGGGTCATGGTTCTGCGGTGCGAGCCCCGCCCCGCCACCCGCGCCTCCGAGGAGTCGTCGTTCATGTCACCGGCCAACGCCACCGCTTGCCACGGTCCCTTCCTAGAACTTCGTGCTGGCCCCGTGGGATCGCGGTGTGGGTCGCTGGGTCTGGCGCCATGAGTTCAGCATGATCTCATGAACAGATTACCGGGCGGCGATGTCCGCTTGAATACGGCATTGCCAAGGAATGGTCACGCACCATCAGCTGCCCGATACGGGCGATTCGTCACTTCTTCAGCCTGTAGATGACGGTGTCGGCGTTCACCGCCACGACCTCGTACTTGCTGTCCAGCAGACTTTCGATCCGCGGTACCAGCACCGGCTGGTAGGGCGCGTGGCCGGAGTCGTCCACCACCACCTCGGGCAGTCCCGCGGAGAGTTCCTGATCGAAGGTCTGCCAGGCGTCGGCGACGCTGTACTGCTCACCGACGTTCTGGGCGGTGTCCTTGCCGCCGCTGTAGTTGGTCAGGAAACCCGCCGTCAGGTAGCGGGTGACCGGCTTGCGGTCGGACAGCCAGTACAGCTCCGGGTGCATGCCCCAGACCAGGACCTTGTCCTTGGGCGTGGTCTGCTCGGCGATGGTGGTGGCGACCTCGGTGGTGTGGTTCATCTTCTGGCCCGGCCAGAACAGAGCCAGGCCCCAGAACACCGTCGCGGCGACCGTGGTGTACACCAGCACCGGCCGCCAGCGGATCCGCGAGGTGCACACCGCGCCCACCCCGAGCAGCACCAGCGGCGGCATCAGCTGCAGGTAGTAGTGGCCGAAGAAGTGGAAGCCGGTGCAGACCGCGATGACCGAGGAGAGCAGCCAGACCCACAGGTCGCCGGTCGAGCCGTGCTCCTGGCCGACCGGCGCCTGGACCGGGCGGCCGCGGTACCTCAGCCAGAGCCGGCGGCCCACCGGGGCCAGGAAGCCCAGCGCGGCGGCCAGCAGGATGCCCGCGTTGCCGAGGGCGCGGCCGAGCATCTGCAGCCAGGCGCCGTCCAGCGAGGCGTAGTCGCCGCTGCCGGTGACCACCCAGAACAGGAAGCCCTTGGGCTTGGTGAGGATCACCGCGACCAGCGCTATCGGCAGCGCGAAGCCGAAGCAGACCTTGGCCAGTGCGGACTTCCAGGCCACCCCGCGGTGCCGGGCGTCCTGCCAGAGCATCCAGAGCACCGGCATCAGCACCGCCCCGCCGGTCTGCTTGGTGAGCGAGCAGAGCGCCACCGCGATGCCGGCCGCCAGCCAGCGCCGCCGCTCGGCGTACCGGAAGGCGGCCACCATGGCCGGGAGCATGAAGACCTCGAAGGTCGCCGCCTGGGTGTCCTCCGGGGAGAGCCCGATGGAGATCAGCAGGTAGAGCGCCCCCGCGAAGGCACCGGCGCGGTTGCCCCAGCGGCCGCGCGAGAGCGAGGCCAGCAGGATCGCGGTGGCCAGGTGCGCCACGATCGCCAGGACCCGCAGCGGCCAGAGCGAGAGCGAGCCGAAGACCGCGAAGCACGCCTCGTACAGCCAGGGCAGCAGCGGGGGCTTGCGGTCGACCACGGTGTCGTAGAGCACACCGCCTCCCGCCAGCATCCTGGCCTGGGTGGCCAGGTAGCCCTCGTCCGGGCTCCAGACCGGGCGGATGAAGGACGGGACGTGGGTGACCACCGCCAGTAGGGCCAGCACCGGGACGACTCTGGTCCAGTACCCCGTGCGGACGTGCCCGAGCAGCCGCCGGTGCGGGCGGTCGGTCAGACGGGCGGGCGGTGCCACACGGGTGGGGGAGTCAAGCACAGGTGACAAACTACCCGGCGGGACCGACTCGGGTGGCGCTGGTCCCGCCATTCAGTCAGCTCATGTGACAGTCGTCCGATATGCCCGTACGTGGTGGGGCGCCTGCGGACCGGTCGGAAGTGTCCTTCGTCACGCCGCCGTACGGGGCTGTCGGGCCCCGTACGGCGGGCGTCCGTTCCGGCGTGGGGTCAGGCCTCGACGGTGACCCGGTCCAGCCGGGCCACCGCCTCGGTGACCTTGCGCGCGATGTCCGGCGCGGTCAGGCCGATCTCGGCCAGGATCTCCTCGCGCTTGGCGTGGTCGAGGAACTCCTGCGGGATGCCGAAGTCGCGCAGCGGCAGGTCCACGTCCGCGTCGCGCAGCGCCTGGGCGATCGCGGCGCCGACGCCGCCGGTGCGGCCGTTGTCCTCGACCGTGACGACCATCCGGTGCTCGGCGGCCAGGCCCGGCAGGGCGGCGTCCACCGGCTTGACCCAGCGCGGGTCCACCACGGTGGAGGTGATGCCCTGGGCGGCCAGCAGCTCGGCGGCCTCCAGGCAGACGGTGGCCATCGCGCCGACCGAGACGATCAGCACGTCGGCGCGCTTGTCGCCGTCGGACCCGGCCGAGGAGTCGGACGACAGGGGCTCGCGCAGCACGTCCATGCCGCCGATCCGGCCCAGGGACGGGACGGCGGGCCCGACCGTGCCCTTGGAGTAGCGGACCACGGTGGGCGCGTCCCCGACCTCGACGGCCTCGCGCAACTGGGCCCTGACCTGGTCGGCGTCGCGCGGCGCGGCGAGCCGCAGGCCGGGGACGACCTGCAGGATCGACATGTCCCACATGCCGTTGTGCGAGGCGCCGTCGGTGCCGGTGACACCCGCGCGGTCGAGCACGAAGGTGACGCCGAGCTTGTGCAGGGCGACGTCCATCAGGACCTGGTCGAAGGCCCGGTTCAGGAAGGTCGCGTACACCGCGACCACCGGGTGCAGGCCGTTGGTGGCCAGACCCGCGGCGGAGACCGCGGCGTGCTGCTCGGCGATGCCGACGTCGAAGATCCGGTCCGGGAACGCCTCGGCGAACGGGGCCAGACCCACCGGGTGCAGCATCGCGGCGGTGATCGCCACGATGTCCTTGCGCTCCCGGCCGAGGGCGACCATCTCCTCGCCGAAGACCGAGGTCCAGTCCTTGCCCGCGCTCTTGATCGGCAGACCGGTCTCCGGGTGGATCACGCCGACCGCGTGGAAGCGGTCCTCGTCGTTCTGCTCGGCGGCGTGGTAGCCGCGGCCCTTCTCGGTGATGCAGTGCACGATCACCGGGCCGCCGAAGCCGCGCGCCTTGGTGAGGGCCGACTCCAGCGCCTGCAGGTCGTGGCCGTCGATCGGGCCGATGTACTTCAGGCCGAGGTCCTCGAACATGCCCTGCGGGGCGATGAAGTCCTTGAGGCCCTTCTTGGCGCCGTGCAGGGTGTCGAACAGCGACTGGCCGACCACGGGGGTGCGCTGCAGCGCCTCCTTGCCCCAGGTCAGGAAGCGCTCGTAGTTCTGGGTGGTGCGCAGCGTGGCAAGGTGGTTGGCCAGGCCGCCGATGGTCGGCGAGTAGGAGCGCTCGTTGTCGTTGACGACGATGACGACCGGCAGGTCCTTGCAGTCCGCGATGTTGTTGAGCGCCTCCCAGGCCATGCCGCCGGTGAGCGCGCCGTCGCCGATCACCGCGACCACCGGGCGGTCCCGGTGGCCCTGGATCTTGTTGGCCTTGGCCAGGCCGTCGGCGTAACCGAGGACGGTGGACGCGTGCGAGTTCTCGATCACGTCGTGCTCGGACTCGGCGCGGGACGGGTAGCCGGAGAGGCCGCCCTTCATCTTCAGGCGGGAGAAGTCCTGGCGGCCGGTGAGCAGCTTGTGGACGTAGCTCTGGTGGCCAGTATCGAAGAGGATCCGGTCGCGCGGGGAGTCGAAGACCCGGTGCAGCGCGATGGTGAGCTCCACCACACCCAGGTTCGGCCCGAGGTGGCCACCCGTCTTGGAGACCTCTTCGACCAGGAAGCCGCGGATCTCCTGGGCCAGCGCGCCCAGCTGCGGCATGGTGAGCCGGTCGAGATCGCGCGGTCCCCGAATGCGGGTCAGCAGGGCCACCCGTTCCTCCTCGTTCAAAGGGTCTCAGGCCTTCGGGCCCGGCGGGCCTCGCTGCCCGTTGTACCGGCGCGCTCGGCGGGTACCGTCACGTCCGGCTGGTCGAGTCTAATGTCCACAACTCGGACTTCCGCGACGGGCCGTGCACCTTCCGCACATCCGAGCCCAAGCCGCTGATTTTACCGCTCGACCCGGGGCCGCCCTGCGGCGCCCCGGGAACGCGGGAAGGGTCACGGCGAGGGGCCGCCCGTCCGCGCCCGACCGCGCGGGGCGTGTTCGAGGGACCTGCCCGCGCTTCTCGGCGGCTACCGCGGGAAGGCCCGGCGGGCCCGCCAGGTGGTGTGCTCGCGGGAGACGGCCTCCTCGGCGTCCGCGGCCAGTTTGGCCCAAGTGGACTCGGAGTCCTCCGCGTTGAGGTCCACGGCGGACAGCTGCCCGGAGACGATCTCCAGCTCCCGGGCCGCCAGCAGGTACGCGGCGGCGAGCGGCCGCAGCTGCTTGAGCTGGGTCCAGGCGATCACCGCGGCGGCGGCCGCCGCGCAGGCGCCGAAGGCCTGGACCGAGAGCGCGCCGGCCACCTGGGCCACCGCAGCGGCACCACCGACGATCATCAGGGCGACCGTGGCCAGCCCCCAGGACACCGCCTGCGACTCGCAGGCCTCGGCCCGCGAGCGGTACCAGACGCGCTGTCCGTCCACCCGGGCCCGCAGGTACCTGGTCCGCCGGAGCGCCAGCTCACCGGCCCGCAACTGCCGCATCCCGTCGGTGATCTCCGCCTGCGTCCCGGGCGGCACGATCTCCGGGTCGTCGAACGCCCGCAGTACGTCGGTCAGCTGGAGCAGGTAGCGGCTCTCCGCCTCCAACGAGTCGGCGGGGCCCTCGAAGGGCTGCGCCCGGACCGCGTACTTCCAGGCCAGGGTCTTCACCGACTCGGCGGCGGCCCGGGCCTCGTACCAGCGGCCCTGCGGGTTGGCGCCGCGCAGGCGGTACCAGAAGTAGCCTGCGCCCATGAAGGCGGCGGCGGAGACCAGCGGGGTGAGGTCGGTGCCGTGGCGCGATCCCGGCAGCACGCTGACCACCGCGGCCGCCACCAGCAGCAGGATCTGCCAGCGGTACCAGCGCAGGGTGCGCGCCTGGCCTTCGAGGGAGGCCCGGTCTGCCGTCCAGAACGGCTCGGGAAGAAGCTCGGCCTCGCCGCTGCCCGGTGGATCCTGCTGCACCATCTGCCGCTCCCCCCTCACACCCCGTCAGCAGGCAGTATGCCCAGCCTCAACTCCCGTACACAGCACGCTTTTCGGACAGTGGAGCGAATGAGAACGGTACGGGCCGCGGGTCTTGGCGACCCGCGGCCCGTCGGGGAGCCCGCACGCTCCCCGGTGTCAGCCTCGACCTGCGGACTTCTGCGTCCGCCGGGAGACCGAGTCCAGGACGACGGCGCCGAGCAGCACCGCACCCGTGATCATGTACTGGATGGACTGGTTGACGTGCACCAGGTCCAGGCCGGTGATGATCGACTGGATCACCAGGATGCCGAGCAGGGCCGACCAGGTCTTGCCGCGTCCACCGAAGAGGCTGGTGCCGCCGATGACGACCGCCGCGATGGAGTTCATCAGGACGTTGCCGCTACCCAGCAGCTTGTCGCCGGAGCCCTGCTGGGAGGCGATGAACAGGCCGCCGAGGGCCGCCATGCCGGCCGAGATCATGTAGACCGAGATCCGCACCCAGGCCACGTTGATGCCCGCGCGGCGGGCCGCCTCGACCCCGCCGCCGACCGCGAAGACCTGCCGGCCGTAGGTGGTGCGGCGGAGCACGAAGTCACCGATGACGACCACCGCGAGGAAGATCACCAGCGGCAGCGGCAGGCCCTGGTTCTGGTTCAGCACGTACGCCGTGACCAGGGAGACCACCGCGACCACGCCGGTGCGCAGCCAGATCTCGCTCATCGGGCGGGCGGGCAGACCGGCCGCCGAGCGGCGGCGGTGGTCCAGCAGCTGGCCGGCGGCGAACAGCAAGGTGCCGAGGACGGCGAGCGCCCAGGCGTAGAAGACGTCGCCGTCGCCCAGGAAGTAGGTGTCCAGGTTGGCGATCACGCCGTCGTTGATCAGGTTGACGGTGCCCTTGTCGCCGAGCACGTACATCTGCAGACCGCTCCAGGTCAGCAGACCGGCCAGGGTGACCACGAAGGAGGGCACGCCGATCTTGGCGAAGAAGAAGCCGTGCAGGGCGCCCATGCCGACGGCGGCGCCGATCGCGATCAGGACCGCCAGCCACTCGTTGACCCCGGAGCGGACCGAGAGCGCCGAGGCGATGGCGGCCGAGACGCCGGCGACCGAGCCGAGCGAGAGGTCGATCTCACCGAGCAGCAGGACGAAGACGATGCCCACCGCGATCAGGCCGGGACCGGCGATCCACTTGAGGATGTTGGTGAGGTTGTCCGGGTTCAGGAAGTTGCCGGTGAGGCTCTGGAAGATCGCCGCGATCAGGATCAGGCCGAGCACGACCGGGACGGATCCCAGGTCGCCGCTCTTCATCCGGCGCTTGAACTCCTCGACGTAGCCTGCGAATCCGGCCTCCCGGACCAGCAGGCGCGGATCGACCGCGGGGGTCGCGGCGAGCGCGGCCTCGGTGGCGGGCGCGGCGTCAGTGGCCTCAGTGGCCTCAGTGGCCTCAGTGGCCTCGGTGGCGGTGGTGGTCGGGTCGGTGGTCACTTGGCTTCCTCCGCGAGACGTGCCTGGCGCCGGGTCACCGCGTTCTCGGTGGCACCGGTGATGGCGGAGATGATCTCCTCGTGCGAGGTGCCGGCCACCTCGAACACGCCGTTGTTGCGGCCGAGTCGGAGCACCGCGACGGTGTCCGCGACGGCCTTGACGTCGGCCATGTTGTGGCTGATCAGGATCACGCCGAGGCCGCGCTCGCGCAGCCGCTCGACCAGGTCGAGCACCTGGGCGGTCTGCTCCACGCCGAGGGCGGCGGTGGGCTCGTCCAGGATGACGATCTTCGGGTCGCCGACCAGGGCGCGGGCGATGGCCACCACCTGGCGCTGGCCGCCGGAGAGCGCGGCGATCGGGATCCGGACGCTGGGGATGCGGATCGACAGGGTGTCGAGCAGCTCCTTGGCCCGCTTCTCCATCGCGACCTCGTCGAGCGTGCCGAAGCGGCGCAGCTCGCGGCCGAGGAAGAGATTGCCGACCACGTCGAGGTTGTCGCAGAGCGCCAGGTCCTGGTAGACGGTGGCGACGCCGAGGTGCTGGGCGTCCTGCGGCCGGTTGATGGAGACCTGCTTGCCCTCCCACTCGATCGCGCCCTCGTCGATCGGGTGGACGCCCGCGAT
This sequence comes from Kitasatospora sp. NPDC032150, assembly GCF_055579945.1. NCBI lineage: Bacteria > Bacillati > Actinomycetota > Actinomycetes > Kitasatosporales > Streptomycetaceae > Kitasatospora > Kitasatospora sp. NPDC032150. Next base: position 17,600 of record NZ_JBVIMH010000030.1, read on the forward strand.
GGTCTTCACCAGCGTGGACTTGCCTGCGCCGTTGTCGCCGACCAGGGCGACCACCTCACCGGCGTGCACCTCGAGGTGGACGTCGGTGAGCGCCTGGACCGCGCCGAAGCGCTTGGAGACCCCGCGCAACGCCAGTACGGGTGCGCCTGTCACGTGAACCAACTCCTTCGTTCCGTGCCGCTGGCTCTTTCGGTGGCGGGGGCACGGCCTGCCGCGCGCCGACCCGGGCGCGAAGAGGGGTAGTGCGGGTAATGATCGGGGGGCGGCGGGAGCTCCGCACGCCGTGCTGGGGCGGGGAGGCGCCCCCGGGCGAGGCCGGGGGCGGCTCCCGAGCCGCTGGTACCGCTACTGCGGAAGGGTTACTGCAGACCCGCGGCCTTGCAGGCCTCGGCGTAGTCGGCGGTGCAGATGTCGGCGGCCTTGTAGAGGCCGTCGGCGATCACGGTGTCCTTGATGTTGGACTTGGTGACGACCTTGGCGTCCAGCAGCTTGGCCGGGATGCCCTTGTCGGTGTCGCTGTCCACGGTGGCGGTGGCGACCGACTTGACGTCCTTGCCCTGCAGCAGGTCGACGGCCAGCTCGGCGGCGTTGTCGGCGAGCGGCTTGTACGCCTTGTAGATGGTGTAGGCCTGGTCGCCGGCGACGATGCGCTGGATGGCGTCCAGACCGGCGTCCTGACCGCCCACCGGGACGGTGATGCCGGACGCCTTCAGCTGGGTGATGATGGCGGCGGCCATGCCGTCGTTGGCCGAGTAGACGGCCTGGAAGCCGTCCTTGCCCAGCTGGGTGATGGCGGCGCCGATCTTCTGGCCGGCCACGGTGGGCTTCCACTCACCGGACTGCTCGTAGACGACCTTCTTGACCTTGCTGTCCAGCACCTTGTGCGCACCGGCCTTGAACTGACCGGCGTTCGGGTCGGCGTCGTCACCGTTGATCATGACCACGTTGGAGTCGGCGGCCTTGTCGCCGAGCGCGTCGACCAGGGCCTGGCCCTGCAGCTCGCCGACCTTCTCGTTGTCGAAGGAGACGTACGCGGAGACCGGGCCGCTGGCCAGCCGGTCGTAGGCGACGACCTTGACGCCCTTGTCGGCGGCCTCCTTCACCCACTGCTGGGTGGACTTGGCGTCGAAGGCGTCCAGGATGATGACCTTCACACCCTGCGCGATCAGCGTGTCGAACTGCTGCTTCTGCTTGGCCGCGGAGCCCTCGGCGTTGCTGTACTTGACGTTGCAGTCACTGCACAGGGCCTTGACCTTCGCCTCGATGAACGGCTTGTCGAAGGACTCGTACCGAGTGGAGGAAGCGTTCTCGGGGAGCAGCAGACCGATCGACTTGGTGTCACCGGAGGAGGCGCTGTCCTTCTTGTCGCCACCGGCCTTGCCACAGGCGGACATGGTGAGAGCCATCGAGACAGCGGCGGTGCCGATTACCGCGCGACGCATCATTGCGTTCATGGGGGGTGCCTCCCTGACAGAGCCGCAACGTTGCGGCGAGGTGTGAGGAGTCAACCCGCCCCGCTTGCTTGTCGTCAATAAGTAAAACCGGAAGACCAGCGATCCGAATCTTTTCGTTATCTTCCTGAAGGCGAAGCCGAGACCAATCGTTTGCGATCGGCCTCGGCCCCCACCCGCGGAGCGCTCAGGCGTGCGCTGCCGCCGAGGCCGCCGGCTGCCGGATAGCGCCCGATTCGCCCATCTCGCTCATCACCAGCGCGAGCGCCCCGAGCACCTCCGCCCGGCCACCCAACGTGCCCGGAACCACCGAGAGTTGGCGCGCGGCGCTCGGGATCGCGTACCGGGCCACCGAGTCCCGGATCGGGGAAAGCACCAGCTCACCGGCCTCGGCCAGATCGCCGCCGAGAATGATCCGGCGGGGGTTGAGCAGGTTGCACAGCGTAGCCACTCCACTGCCGATCTGCCGTCCGGCGTCGGCGATCACCCGGCGACAGCCCAGGTCGCCCTGCTGGGCCAGTTGGACCACCTTGGTCAGCGTGAGTTCACCCGGATGATTGGCGTTCAAAAGATTGAGCAGATAGCGGGAGCCGACGAAGGTCTCCAGGCAGCCCCGGTTGCCGCAGCGGCAGACCGGGCCCGCCTCGTCCAGGGTGATGTGCCCGATCTCGCCCGCCGTGCCGCCCGGGCCGCGGTAGATCTGTCCGTTGATCACCAGACCGGCGCCGACACCGCTGGCCACCTTGATGTACGCCAGGTCGCGCAGTCCGCGGCCAGCGCCCCAGACCAGCTCGCCCAGTGCGCCGAGGTTGGCGTCGTTGTCCACGTGCACCGGCATCCCGAGCCGCTGGGAGAGCTCCCTGCCGGGGGCGATGCCCGTCCAGCCGGGCAGGATCGCGGTGGAGCCGAGCGCCCCGGTCTCCACGTCGATCGGGCCCGGCACGCCCAGGCCCACCCCGATCACCTTGTCCGAGCGGAAGCCGGCCTGGGCCAGCAGCCGCTCCACCATCGCCTCGGCCCGGTCGAACCCCTGCTGGGCGGAGACGTCCACGTCGATCGGCTCGCTCTCCTCGGCGAGCACCCGGTGCGCCAGGTTGCCCACGGCCACCCGCAGGTGGGTGTGGCCGAAGTCGACGCCCACCACGATCCCGGCGTCACCGCTGAGCGAGACGCTGCGGGCCCGGCGGCCGCCCGAGGAGGTGTCGGCGACCACCACGGTGCCGCTCTCCTTGAGCTCCCGGACGATGTTGGACACCGTGGCCGCCGACAGTCCCGTGCTCCGCGCGATCTCGGCCTGGGTGAGCGAGCCGGCCATCCGGACCGCCCGCAGGACCCGTTCGAGGTTCGCCCGGTGCAGCGAGGACTGCGATCCCGGTGTGTCCATCGACATGATTCACCCTTCCAGGGCCCGGGGACCCGACCGTCCCCTTGCCCCTGCCGCGCCGTTGCGGCGGAGCTCCGTTGCGGCCCCGGGCGGTCGCCACCCGTAGGTGTCGATGCCGCCGCCGGGGCCTCACTTTCAACTTCTGAACTCTATGCTCGGCCCTCAGCCCGATACCGCGTCAAGGCCGAATACAGATCGTTAGGAAACCTCCGCCCGCCCGCCCGCCCCCGGCCTGCGGATATCCGGGGGGAAGGCGGGCACCGGCGTGGGAGGATGCCAGGCATCCATGCCTGACAAAGGAGTTCCGCGAGTGCCTGGCACCAACTTGACCCGCGAGGAGGCCCGTACCCGGGCCGCGCTTCTCCACGTGGACGCGTACGACATCGAGCTCGACCTGGGCTCGGCCCGCGAGGGAGGTACCTTCCGCTCCACCACCGTGGTCCGCTTCACCGCCACCACCCCCGGCGCCGACAGCTTCATCGATCTCGTCGCGCCCCGCGTCGCCGAGATCGTGCTGAACGGCGAGGCACTGCCGCTGGAGAACTTCTCCGACAGCCGGATCGCGCTGCCCTCGCTCAAGGCCCACAACGAGCTGCGGGTGGTGGCCGACTGCGCGTACACCAACACCGGTGAGGGCCTGCACCGCTTCGTCGACCCGGTGGACGGCGAGACCTACCTCTACACCCAGTTCGAGGTCCCGGACGCCCGCCGCGTCTTCGCCTCCTTCGAACAGCCCGACCTGAAGGCCTCGTTCAAGTTCACCGTGACCGCCCCCATGGGCTGGGCCGTGGTCTCCAACTCCCCCACCCCGACCCCGGTCGGCGAAGGGGACACCCAGGTCTGGCACTTCGAGCCGACCCCGCGGATCTCCTCCTACATCACCGCGCTGATCGCCGGCCCGTACGTGGGCGTCTTCGACACCTACGAGAAGGACGGGAAGAAGGTCCCGCTGGGCGTCTACTGCCGTCCCTCACTGCGCGAGTTCCTGGACGCCGAGGCGGTCTTCGAGGTCACCAAGCAGGGCTTCGACTACTTCCAGGAGAAGTTCGACTTCGCCTACCCCTTCGCCAAGTACGACCAGCTGTTCGTCCCGGAGTTCAACGCCGGCGCGATGGAGAACGCGGGCGCCGTCACCCTGCGCGACCAGTACGTCTTCCGGTCCAAGGTGACCGACGCGGCGTACGAGGCCCGGGCCGCGACGATCCTGCACGAGCTCGCCCACATGTGGTTCGGCGATCTGGTCACCATGGAGTGGTGGAACGACCTCTGGCTGAACGAGTCCTTCGCCACCTTCGCCGAGGCCGTCTGCCAGGCCGAGGCCCCCGGCTCGAAGTGGCCCAACTCCTGGACCACCTTCGCCAACCAGATGAAGACCTGGGCGTACCGGCAGGACCAGCTGCCCTCCACCCACCCGATCATGGCGGAGATCAACGACCTGGAGGACGTCCAGGTCAACTTCGACGGCATCACCTACGCCAAGGGCGCCTCGGTGCTCAAGCAGCTGGTCGCCTACGTCGGCCAGGACGCCTTCTTCAAGGGCGTGCAGGCCTACTTCAAGGCCCACGCCTGGGGCAACACCCGCCTCAGCGACCTGCTCGGCGCTCTGGAGAAGGCCAGCGGCCGCGATCTGAAGACCTGGTCCAAGGCCTGGCTGGAGACCGCCGGCATCAACGTGCTGCGCCCCGAGATCACCCTCAACACCGACGGCCAGATCGAGTCCTTCGCGGTCATCCAGGAGGCCCCCGCGCTGCCCGCCGGTGCCAAGGGCGAGGCCGTGCTGCGCCCGCACCGGATCGCGATCGGCGCCTACGAGCTGACCGACGGCAAGCTGGTCCGCACCGACCGGATCGAGCTGGACGTCAACGGCCCGCGCACCGAGGTCCCGCAGCTGGTCGGCACGCACCGGCCCGCCGTACTCCTGCTCAACGACGACGACCTCTCCTACGCCAAGGTCCGCCTGGACGAGGACTCGCTCGCCGTCGTCACCCAGCACCTCGGCGGCTTCACCGAGTCGCTGCCGCGCGCCCTGTGCTGGGCCTCCGCCTGGGACATGACTCGCGACGGCGAACTCGCCACCCGCGACTACCTGTCGCTGGCCGTCTCGGGTCTGGCCGAGGAGACCGACATCGGCGTGGTCCAGTCGGTGCACCGCCAGGTCCAGCTGGCCCTGCAGTCCTACGCCGCCCCGTCCTGGCGCGAGCAGGGCCTGGCCCGCTGGGCCGAGGCCGCCGAGCAGCAGCTGCGCGCCGCCGCCCCCGGCAGCGACCACCAGCTGGCCTGGGCCCGCGCCCTGACCGCGGTCGCCCGCACCGACGACCAACTCGACCTGCTGGCAGGCCTGTTGGACGGCACCAAGACCCTGGATGGCCTGACCGTCGACACCGAGCTGCGCTGGACGCTGCTCTCCCGCCTGGTCGCCACCGGACGCGCCGACGACAAGGCGATCGACGCCGAGCTGGCCCGCGACAACACCGCCGCCGGGCAGGAGCACGCCGCGAGCTGCCGGGCCGCCCGACCGACCGCCGCCGCCAAGGCCGAGGCCTGGGCCTCGGTGGTCGAGTCCGACAAGCTCACCAACTACGTCCAGGACGCGGTGATCGGCGGCTTCCAGCAGGCCGACCAGCGTGAACTCCTCGCCCCCTACAGCGCGAAGTACTTCGCCGCGGTCAAGGGCATCTGGGAGACCCGCAGCCACGAGATCTCGCAGCAGATCATCACCGGGCTGTACCCGTCGTTGTTGGTCGAGCAGGCCACGCTGGACGCCACCGACGCCTGGCTGGCTTCCGCCTCGCCCGCGCCGGCGCTGCACCGGATGGTGATCGAGGCCCGTGCGGGGGTCGAGCGCGCGCTCAAGGCGCAGGCCGCCGACCACGCTGCGGGGGCCCGGGCGCTGGGGCACTGACGCCCGAGCGGGCGCCCGAGCGATCCGGGGGTGCGGGGCAGTGGTCGATCGACTGCCCCGCGCCCCGAAGGGCGTGCCCATGCCGAAAGGGAGGAGCGAGGAAGCAGGGGGCACCTCCCAGCCTCCCCCAGCCTCCGGCTGGGAGGTGCCCCCTGGCTGGGGGAGACCGTCGGCGTCGGGTCAGAGCGCCCGGAGGCGAAGGGCGAACAACGTCACGCCCCCGGCGGCGCGCTCCCCGGACGGACCGGTATCCGCACCGTGAACGAGGTACGGCCCGGGCGGGTCGAGAGGTCGACCGTCCCGTGGTGGGCCGCGGTGACCGCGCGGACGATGGCGAGGCCGAGACCGGTGCTACCGGTGGTGCGGGCCCTGGCGGGGTCACCGCGGACGAAGCGTTCGAAGATCCGCTCCGCGAGGGCCGGTTCGATGCCGGGACCGGTGTCGGTCACGCTGAGGCGGATTCGGCTGTCGTCGCTGGCGGCGGCCGAGAGCGCGAGCGTCACCCGGGTGCCCTCCGGGGTGTGCACCCGGGCGTTGGCGAGCAGGTTGCCCACCACCTGCCGCAGCCGGTCGGCATCGCCCGTGACCAGGACCGGATCCTCGGGCAGTTCCAGCCGCCAGCGGTGGCCGGGCCCTGCGGCGCGGGCGTCGGCGGTGCAGTCCAGCGCCAACCGGGTCAGGTCCACCTCCTCGGCGGCGAGCGGCCGGCCCGCGTCCAGCCGGGCCAGCAGCAGCAGGTCCTCGACGATCGCGCCCATCCGCTGCGCCTCCGCCTCGATCCGGCCGAGCGAGTGCCGTACTTCGTCCGGCACCGGGCCCGGATGCCGCAGCGCCAGTTCGGCGTGGCCGCGTACCGCCGCCACCGGGTTGCGCAGCTCGTGGCTGGCATCGGCGGCGAAGGTCCGCAGCCGTTCCTCGACCGACTGGCGGCGGGCGAGCGCGTTCTCCACGTGGCCGAGCATCCGGTTGAGCGCCGCACCCACCCGGCCGACCTCGGTGGCGAGGTCGTCGTCGGGCACCCGGACCGGCACCGCGACCTCCCCGCTGGCCAGCGGCAGCCCGCTCACCCGCTCGGCCGCGCCGACCACCCGGTCCAGCGGGCGGAGCGAGATCCGGACCCAGAGCGCCCCGGCGACCCCGGTCGCGACCAGCGCCACCGCGAACACCACCAGCTCGATCATGACCAGCCGGTGCACCGCGCCCTCCACCGGGCTCAGCGGCAGCCCGGTGACCAGCACGTCGCCGTCCCGCCCGGCAGTCGCACGCAGCCGGTAGCCGGCCAGGTCGGAGAGTTCGACACTGCGGGCCGCGCCGCCGGGCGGCAGGGCGGCCAGGGCCCGGCGGTCGGCGGCGGTCAGCACGACCCTGTCGTCGGTGTCCGCGGCCACCGTCCCCTCGGCCACCTCCGGGTCGTCGGCGTCGCCGTCCACCACCCGGGCGGCGGTGACCGTGCCGTTCAGCAGCCGGGCGCCGAAGGTCCCCGGCGCCTGGGCCCTGGTGTCGCCACGGGCCGCGCCGCCCCCGTCCCGCGATCCCTGGTGCTCCAGGCTGGCCGCGTAGCGGCCGCCGGTGTCGGTGAGCTGCTGGTCGAGCCGGTCCACCAGGAAGTGCCGCAGCGCCTGGGCGGTGGCCAGTCCGACGCCCGCACAGGTGAGCAGCAGCAGGGCGAGCAGTCCGGCTATCAGTCGGGCCCGCAGGGTGCGCGGCACACTGCGGCCGAGGACGCCCCGAGCCCGGCGGATCACCGGGGCGCCTTGATCACGTAGCCCGCACCCCGGACGGTGTGGATCATCGGGGTCCGGCCGAGGTCCACCTTCTTGCGCAGATAGCTGATGTAGAGCTCGACCACGTGCGCCTGTCCGCCGAAGTCGTACGACCAGACCGCGTCGAGGATCTGCGCCTTGCTCACCACCTGCCTGGGGTGCTGCATCAGATAGCGCAGCAGGGCGAACTCGGTGGGGCTGAGCTCCACCGCCTCGCCGCCGCGGCACACCTCGCGGGCGCGCTCGTCGAGCACCAGGTCGCCCAGTACCAGCGCGCCCTCAGGCACCTCGGGCCAGGCGGCTCCGGCCGGCTGCGCGCGCCGGAGCAGGCTGCGCAGCCGGACCACCACCTCGGCCAGGCTGAACGGCTTGGTGACGTAGTCGTCGCCCCCGGCAGCCAGCCCGGAGATCCGGTCCTCGACGGCGTCCCTGGCGGTCAGGAACAGCACCCTGGTCTCCGGCCGGGCGGCGTGGATCCGCTGCAGGACCTCCATCCCGTCGAAGTCCGGCAGCATCATGTCCAGCACCACGGCGTCGGGCCGCCACTCGGCCGCCGCCTCGACGGCCGCCCGCCCGGCAGTGGCCCCGCGCGCCTCCCAGCCCTCGTAGCGGAGCGCCCCGCAGAGCACCTCGACCAGGTCGGGCTCGTCGTCGACGACCAGGATCCGCCACGGGCACCGCTCGGGCTCGGCTGGGTGGTCCATGGGCACGTCCTGGGGGTCGACTCGTCACCGGGAACTGCCATCTTGCCTGCCCGCGATGAGAATGCGGTGAGATCCGCTCCTCGCCCCAGATCCGGGAAATGCCAGCTGACCTGGGAAAACGCCGGATTTTCGACCGGCCGGCAGCGGCCGTTTCATAGCCGACTGAGAGCTTGCGGTGCCAGGGTTGCCACCGAGCTGCCCCGGACGGCGAGGAGGTACCCCGTGGCTGCACCCGCCCACACCGACCAGCGCAGACCGCTTGCGGCCCCCGCACGGCGGCGCGCGCCCCGGCCCCGACGGCTGCCGGACGAACTGCTGCCGGCGGCCGCCCTGGCGGCGATCGCCTCCGGTGCCCTGGGCCTGCTCGCGCTGTGGTGGCGGGACACCCCGTGGGTCGTCGGCACCGCCCAGTGGCTGACCGAGTCCGGCCGGATCACCGGCCTGCTGGCCGGGTACGCCGCCCCCGTCCTGCTGCTGCTGATGGCCCGCATCCCGCTGCTGGAGCGGGAACTGGGCGCGGACCGGCTGGCCCGCTGGCACGCGATGGGCGGGCGCTATCTGGTCGGGCTGGTCTCGCTGCACGTGGTGACGATCGTCTACGGCTACGCGCTGACGGACCGGCAGGGGCCGATCGGCGAGGGGGTCGAGATCGTCTTCCACTTCCCGGACATGCTCAAGGCCACCCTGGCCACGCTGATCATGTTCGGTACCGGCGCCGTCTCGGCCCGGGCCGCACGCCGCCGGCTGCGCCACGAGACCTGGTACTACCTGCACCTGGCCACCTACCTGGCGGTGGCGCTCGGCTTCGGCCACCAGCTGGCCACCGGCGCCAACCTCGGCGAAGGTCCGGCCCGCGCCGCCTGGTACGCGCTGTACCTCGGCACGGCGGCCCTGATCGGCTGGTACCGGCTGGCGGTGCCGTACCTGCGGGACCGGCGGCACCGGCTGCGGGTCGCCGAGGTGCGCCCGGAAGGGCCGGGGGTGGTCTCGGTCTTCCTGACCGGCGAGCGGCTGGCGGAGCTGCGGGCGGAGTCCGGGCAGTTCTTCCGGCTGCAGTTCCAGACGCCCGGCCTGCGCTGGGCCGCCAACCCGTACTCGCTCTCCGCTCCCCCGCAGCACGGCTTCCTGCGGTTCACCGTCAAGAACCTCGGTGACCACAGCGCCGCGGTGGCCGGGCTCCGGCCCGGTACCAAGGTCCGCGCCGAGGGCCCGTACGGTGCCTTCACGGCGCGTCGGCGGCGCGGGCACCGGGTGCTGCTGCTGGGTGTCGGGGTCGGGATCACCCCGCTGCGCGCGCTGTTCGAGACGCTGCCCGGCGAGCCGGTCCTGGTGCAGCGTGCCCGGCGACCCGAGGACTTGCTGTTCCGCGCGGAACTGGCCGCCGTGGCCCGGGCCAGGGGCGCCCGGTACCACGAGTTGGTCGGCAGCCGGCAACAGGTCGGCGACCTGGGTGCCGCGCTCCGGCGGCTGGTCCCCGACCTGGCCCGCCACGAGGTCTACCTGTGCGGGCCGGACAGCCTCGCCGAGGAGGCCGTCCGGGCGCTGCGGGCCGCCGGGGTCCGGCGGTCCCGGATCCACCACGAGTCCTTCGTCCTCTGATCTGCTCAGGAGCCCATCGTGCGACGAGCCGTCGTCACCAGTACCGCCACCGTGGCAGGGGTGATCCTGCTGCTGTCGCTGAAGCCCCACGGGGGCACGCACACCACCGCCCAGGTGATCAGCACCGGCCCCGTCCCCGGCACGGGTGCGACCCCCGCTGCGGGTCCGACTCCCGGTGCCGGGGCGACCCCCGGGGCGGGAACGGGCTCGGCGGCGTCGCAGACGGTCACGGGCGATGCCGTCGACACCCGCTACGGCCCGGTGCAGGTACGGGTGTCGCTGAGCGGCGGGCGGATCAGCCGGATCGACGTCCTTCAGTACCCCGACAGCAGCGGCCACGACCGGCGGATCAACGCCGACGCCCTCCCTACGCTCAACCAGGAGGCCATGGCCGCCCAGAGCGCGCAGATCGACGCGGTCTCCGGCGCGACGTACACCAGCGACGGCTACACCCGCTCGCTGCAGAGCGCGCTGGACAAGGCGGGCACCCGGTGATCCGGCACGCCGAGCACGTCATGGGCACGGTGTTCTCCTTCGCCGTCCGCGACCCCGGGCCCGGGGTCGCGGAGGCGCTCGAACGGGTGGTCCGCCGGCTGCACCGGATCGACGAGGTCTTCTCGACCTACCGGTCGCAGAGCGACATCAGCCGGTTCGGACGCGGGGAGCTGACGCTCGCCCAGTGCGATCCGGCGGTCGCCGAGGTGCTGGAGCGGTGCCGCGAGGTGGCCGCCGAGACCGGGGGATGGTTCACCGAACGGCCGGGCGGGCAGCTGGACCCGAGCGGGTGGGTCAAGGGCTGGGCGGTCGAGGAGGCGTCCGAGCACCTGCGGACCGCCGGCTCCCGGCAGCACCTGGTCTCCGGCGGCGGCGACGTACAGACCTGCGGCGGCCCCTGGCGGATCGGGATCGCCGACCCTCTGCAGCCGGGAGGCGTCGCCGCCGTGGTGGCGGGTCACGACCTGGCCGTCGCCACCTCGGGCACCGCCGAACGCGGCGCCCACATCCTCGACCCGCACACCGGCCGGCCGGCCACCGGCCTGGCCTCGCTCACCCTGGTCGGCCCCCGCATCGCCCGCACCGACGCCTGGACCACCGCCGCCTTCGCCATGGGACCCGGCCGCGGCCTCGCCTGGGCGGCCGCCCGCCCCGAGGTCGAGGCCCTCGCCATCCTGCCCGACGGCACCCAGCGCCGGACCCCCGGCTTCGGCTCCGCGGAACACGCCTAGCCCTAGCCGCACCGCCTCCGGCGCCCTCGCCCGGCACGAACCACCACCGGACAAGCCGAAACGCCGCCGGGGCTGCTCCCCCGGCGGCGTTCGCGGTCTTCTGCTACGGCTGTGCCGCGCTTACTTCTTCTTGGCCTTGGGCGACATCACCATGACCAGTCCGGCAATGATCGCGAAGAGCACCAGCGGGGCCAGCACGAACAGCCCGACGGTCTGGGCCACGCCTATACCGGCGCCCGGGTCGTCACCGTCGTCCCGGGTCACGGCCATGGCGGGCGACGACATCAGCATCATCAGCGTGGCCGCTGCGGTGACCGCACCAGCGCGCAAAGCGTTCCTCTTGTCCACGTTTCCAAGGTACCGGCCCCTTACTGACCTCCGCGCGCCGGGGTGTGCCTCCCGAGCCCCGGTGCGACGCCCTCCGTGAGCGCCGCCACCAACCGGGCGGTACCGGGGGCCGCGGCCAGCTGGTCCAGGGTCACCGGCCGACCGGTCCGATCGGCCACCGGGAGCCGCCAGTTGGGGTACTGGTCCCAGGTGCCGGGCAGGTTCTGCGGGCGCGGATCGCCGACGGTGTCCGGCAGCCAGACGCCGACCAGAGCGGCTGGGGTGGCGAGCAGGAAGCCGTACAGCGCCTCCGGACTCAGGGCGTCCCCCTCGGCCAGCAGCCCGGACCGGACCAGCTCGGCCCGCCACTCGGCCAGTTCGCGCACCGCCCCGGCCTGTTCCTCCCCGAGCGGGCGGGTCAGCAACCCGAGCCGGTGCCGCAGCTCCACGTGCTCGCCGCTGAGCCTGGCCGCGGTGCTCGGCAGGTCGTGGGTGGTGAGGGTGGCCAGGCAGTCGGCCCGCCAGAACTCCGGCGGCAGGACGGCACCGCCCAACCGCCAGTCCCGCTCGAACCAGAGCACCGAGGTGCCGAGGATCCCGTGCGCCGCCAGTTCCTCCCGCACCCCGGGCTCCACCGTGCCCAGGTCCTCGCCGATCACCCGGGTACCGGCCCGGTGCGCCTCCAGCGCCAGCACCCCGAGCATCGCCTCCGCGTCGTAGCGGACGTACGCCCCCTGGGTCGGCGGGTGCCCGGCCGGCACCCACCAGAGCCGGAACAGGCCCATCACGTGGTCGATCCGCAGCGCCCCGGCGTGCCGGGCGGCCGCCCGCAGCAACTCCGCGTACGGTGCGTAGCCGCTCGCCGCCAGCGCGTCGGGGCGCCACGGCGGCAGGCCCCAGTCCTGGCCGTGCGGGTTGAACGCGTCCGGCGGGGCACCGACCGAGATGCCCTCGGCCAGGACGTCCTGCAGCACCCAGGCGTCCGCGCCCTCCGGGTGCACCCCCACCGCGAGATCGTGGATCAGACCGATCGGCATGCCCGCCCGCTCGGCCGCGCCCTGCGCGGCACCGAGCTGCTCGTCCACCAGCCAGGCCAGCCAGCGGTGGAACTCGATCAGCCCGGCGTGCTCGGCCCGCGCCGCGGCCACCTGCGGACTGTCCGGCCGGCGCAGTCCCTTCGGCCAGCCGCGCCAGTCACTGCCGTGGACGTCGGCCAGCGCGCACCAGGTGGCGTACCGCTCCAGCCAGTCGCCCTCGCGCCGGACGAACGCCCGGTACGCGGCCTCCCGGCCCGCCCCGCGAGGCACCCGGTGCAGCCGCTCCAGCGCCTCGCGCTTGAGGACCCAGACCTCGTCCCGGTCGATCAGCCCGTCGTGGCGCAGCACCTCCTCGCGCAACCTGGCGGCCCGGACGGGGAGTTCACCGAGATCGGCGTAGGGGTACTCGGGGACCGCCTCGATCCGCAGGTGCACCGGGTCGGCGAAGCGACGCGAGGAGGGGCGGTAGGGCGACGGATCGGAAGGCATCCCCGGACGTCCCGCGTGCAACGGGTTGATCTGCAGGAAGCCCGCCCCCAGCGCGCTGCCCGACCAACTCGCCAGCTCCGCCAGGTCCCCGAGGTCGCCCATCCCCCACGAGCGCTCCGACAGCACCGAGTACAGCTGCGCCAGGAAGCCCCAACTGCGACCCTGCGGCGCGGGCACCCGCCGCGGCGCCACGATCAGCGCGGCGCTCTGCTCCCGCCCGTCCAGCCGGACCGTCAACCGGTGCCGCCCGAGCGGGAGATCGGCGGGCAGCCAGTGCGAACGCCCGCCGGGCAGCGTCCACTCCCCGCCGTCCTCCAGGGCGATGCTCAGGCGTGCCCGGGCCGGCACGTCCAGCGCCGTCCGCCGGCCGGCCCGCACCACCACGCACGGCGGCAGCAACCGCCCCGCCGCGGCGGCCCGGTGGCGCTCCGACGACTTCCGCACCGCCTCGGGAGTGCGCGCGTCCACCCCGAGCGCGGCCAGCACCGCCACCAGCGTGTGCGCCGCCACCTGTACCGGCCCGCTGCCGGGGTCGTAGGTACTGTCCACCCCGTACGCGTGCGCCAGCGCCACCAACTCCGGCGGCGGGGGCGGCGCGTCCTCGGCGGGGGCCTGCGTGCTGCCGGCTGCTTCGGGACGGTCCAGATAAGCGGCCACTCTTGCACTCCTGCGGGTCCAGAAGGCGGTACGGGACTCCCCAGTCCTACCCGCGCCCACCGCACCCGACCCCGCACGACACGACCGGTCCCGACCACCGGACGGGTGAACCTGCCCTCGCGGCACGGCCATCGGGACCGGAGCCCGCGCACGGGCTGAGACCGGGCCGATCCGATGGTCGTTAGGGGAATGTATGGGACATATCATCTATACCCATCAGCCACGTTGACACCGGACCAGGTAGCTGGTGGGCTGTGCGGCGGGTGGGGCCGAGGGTGGCAAACCAGCCGGGGGTGTACAGGCACCGGGCCGGTGAACTGGGGTTTTCGGGTGCGAGGAGGCTGCTGTGCAGGCGCGGGTTTCGGAATTCGCGGGGCGGCGGCTGAGGCAGCAGATCGAGCACAGCGCGGCCTTGCGCGAGGTGCTCCAGCATCCGGCGGCGCTGGCCGCGCGCCGGGCGACGGCACGCACCGCACGGCAGCTGGCGCCGAAGACGGCGGACCGGCTGATCGCGGATCTCAAGGGCACCGAACCGCTGCTGGCCTCGGTGCGGGCCGAACGACGGGCCGTCGGCAGTGCCGGCCCCCGCCGGGCCGCGCTGCAGCTCGCGGCCACCCTGTCGGCCGCCGCGGTGGTGAGCGGACTGCTGGTGGGCCCGCCCGCGTACGCCGGTGCGCCGCAGGGGCAGACCGCGGTCAGCACTGCCCAGCAGGACCAGCCGGTGCAGCTGGGCACGGTGACCGACCCCCAGGTGTACCCGCGCCCGCAGGAACTCCGTACCTCCGGACGCCCCGTCAGCGTTCCCCGGGACGTGGTGCTGGCCGCCGCTCCCGACGCCGACGGCGCGGCGCTGGACGTGGTGCGCGAGGTGCTCGGCTCCGCCGGAGCCACCCGGATCACCACGATGGTGCCGCGGCTCCCGGACGCCGGGTCGCTGGTGGTGTACGTCGGCGGGCCCGCCGAGGGCTCGGGCGGCACGACCGACCGGGTGCTGCGCGAGCTCGCCGCGGCGGGCACGGCGGACAAGGACGCCCCCGTCCCCTCACTCGACGGGGTGCCGGGCGGCGGCTATCTGCTGACGATCGGCCAGCTGCCGGCCGGCGCCGGGACGTACGGCGCGGTGGTGCTCGCCGGGGTGGACAAGACCGGGACGTTCAACGCCGCACAGAGCCTGCGCCAGCTGCTCGCCCCGGTGCCCGCCGGCCAGGGGCAGAGCAGCGGGCCGGCCCAGGACGGACAGAGCCAGGAGGGCGACGCGAAGGGCTTCCCCGGCGTCAGCGTCCGGGACTGGCCGAGCGGCGCGCCCGTGCGCGGGATCGCCGAGTCCTTCTACGGCTCCCCGTGGACCACCGAACAGCGACTGAGCCAGTTGGACTTCCTCGGCCGCACCAAGCAGAACTTCTACCTCTACGCCCCGGGCGGCGACCCGTTCCGGCTCACCCGCTGGCGTGAGGCGTACCCCGAGGCACAGGCCGCCGACCTGCGGCAGCTGGCGGACCGGGCCCGGCGCAACCATGTCACGCTCGGGTACTCGATCGACCCCGGCCAGTCGTTCTGCTTCAGTTCCGACCGGGACGTGGACGCGCTGGTGGCCAAGCTGGACGGGCTCCGGCAGATCGGGTTCAGCGCCTTCCAGCTGCAGTTCCTGGACATCAGCTACGACGAGTGGCACTGCACCCTGGACCGGAAGAACTTCGGCAAGGGCCCGGCGGCCGCCGCCAAGGCGCAGGCCCAGGTGGTCGCCAAGGTGCAGGACCGGCTGATCGCCAAGCACCCCGAGCTGGCACCGCTGTCCATCGTCCCGACCGAGTACCAGCGGGCGGGCACCAGCCCGTACCGGTCGGCGCTGGCCGCCGCGCTGCCACGGGGCGTCCAGATCGCCTGGAGCGGCGGCGCGGTGATCCCCGCGAAGATCACGGACGCCCAGGCCGCCCAGGCCGCCCAGCAGGCGGCCGGCCACCCGCTGATGACGCTGGACAGCTACCCGGCCAACGACTCCACCCCGGACCGGCTCTACCTCGGCGGCTACACCGGCCGCGACCCGGGTGTGGCGAGCAGGTCGGCGGTACTGCTGACCTCCGCGATGAGCCAGCCCCTGGCCTCCCGGATCCCGCTGGCGACCGCGGCCGACTTCGGCTGGAACCCGTCCGGCTACCGCCCGGCCGACTCCTTGCAGGCCGCGCTGCGCCCGCTGGCCGGCGACGGCACCAAGCTCACGGCGCTCACCACGCTGGCGGCCAACAGCGAGTCCTCCCCGCTGGCGAAGGGCGAGTCCGGCTATCTGACGCCGCTGCTGGAGACGTTCTGGGCGGCGCTGGAGCCGAGCGCGGGCAGCCCGCCCGACCTGGCGAAGCTGCACGACGCGGCGGCACCGGTCCGGGCCGCCTTCACCACCATGGCCGGCGCCCAGCGCGCGCTCGCCCAGGAGCCGATCGGCGGCGAGGCCGCCCCCTGGCTGGCCCAGCTGAGCACCTACGGCCGGGCCGGGCAGTCCGCGGTGGACATGCTGCTCGCCCAGCGCGGCGGTGACGGCTCGGCCGCCTGGCAGGCCCGGACCGAACTGCGGCGACTGCGCGAGCAGCTGGCCCAGAGCGGGGCGACGGTCGGGTCGGGCGTGCTCGACCCCTTCCTGGACCGGGCGCTGCAGGCGGCGGACAACTGGTCGGGGGTCAGCGCGGGCTCGCTGACCCCGACCACCACGCTGGGCACCGCCAACGACCACGGCCCCGCGCTGATGGTGGACGGCGCCACGGACACCTTCTACTGGAGCTCCCGCCCGCCGCAGGCCGGCGACTCGATCGGGGTCGGCCTCGGGCCGGGGCGGGCGATCGGCCAGATCACGGTGCTGATGGGTTCCTGGGGCAACGACCCCGACGCCCTGAGCGCGGCCGACGACTACCTGCGCGACGGGGTGCTGGAGTACGCCACCGCCGACGGCGGCTGGAAACAGCTGGCCACGGTGCACAACCAGAAGACGATCACCCTCACGGCACCGGCCGGGACGGTCGCCAAGGCCATCCGGCTGCGGGCCACCAGCGGCCAGAAGACGGCGGTGGCGGTGCGCGAGTTCACGGTGGGGGCGCCGGGCGACACCCCGGCTACGGTCACCGGCGGCCCGGCCGCCGCGCCCGGCTCCTCGCCGTCGGCCGTGCTCGACGGCAATCCGGACACCGCGTTCCGCGCCGCCAGCGCACCGACCGCCGACGACGCCCCGCTCACCATCGAGCTGGGCACGGCCCGCCCGATGGACCGGGTGACCGTGCTGACCGACCCGACCGTGCGGGCCACCGCCACCGTCGAGGTGCGCCGGGCGGACGGCTGGGCGACGATCGGCACCGCGCAGCCCGGCTACAACGAGCTGCCGGCCGGCGGCCTCAGCGCGGACGCCATCCGGTTGACCTGGGCGCCCGGCGGCGAGCCGCCCGTGGTGAACCAGGTCATCCCCTGGTACACCGACATCCCGGCGGCCCGGCTCAGCCTGGCCGACGACTCCCTCGAGGTGGTCGCGGGCGCCCCGGCCCCCGCGCAGACCCAGGCCGTGGTCGAGTCCGGCCGCCCGGAGGGCGCCACCGGCGACCTCAAGACCGAGGTCCCGGCGGCGGCGAAGGGGCTGACGGTCACTCCGGCCGCCGCCGTCAACGTGCCGCGCGGCGGGAAGGTCGGCACCCCGCTGCTGGTGGCCGCTGCCAAGGACACCCCTTCGGGCACGTACCAGGTGCCGGTCACCTTCACGGCGGGCGGGACGACGGTCAGTCAGGTCCTCCAGGTGCGCGTGGTGCCCGCCACCGCCGGGGCCGACCTGGCGCGCACCGCCACGGCCACCTCCTCGGGCGACGAGACACCGGACTTCCCGGCCACCGCGGTCAACGACGGGGACCCGAAGACCCGGTGGTCCTCACCCGCGCGGGACGACGCCTGGGTGCAGCTGGCGCTGCCGCAGGCCGCCCGGCTGGGATCGGCGGTGCTGCACTGGCAGGCCGCGTACGCCTCCGCCTACAAGCTGCAGACCTCGCCGGACGGGGTCACCTGGACCACGGTCTCCTCGGTGACCGGCGGGAAGGGCGGGACGGAGACGGTGCGCTTCGACGCACCGGGGACGAAGTACCTGCGGCTGCAGGGCGTCTCACGGGCGACCAAGTACGGGTACTCGCTGTACGGCATCGAGCTGTACGCGGTCGCTCCTTGAGTGGGCCCGTGCGGGGTCGCTCCTTGAGAGGCGGTCTCCAGCGGCAGGGGTGAACATCCGCGGACTGGCCCGCTTCGCCGGCCGCCCGGCGCGAACGGCGGGCCGCCGGCGCTCCCACTGAGGGGTGCGCCGGCGGCCCATGAGGCGTACCGGTCGGTGTGACGGGCAGGCCCGTGTCGGTCAGGCGGAGAGCGGTTCCGGAGAGGGACGGTCGCCCCGGTGGACTGGGTGGACGGGGTGGGAGCGGCCGAGTGCGGCCGGCAGGGCCGTGTTCGACTCGGTATGGTCGTGGTGCTCGTACTCGCGGAACTGCTCGACCCCGCCGTACGGCTCCAGGTAGGGCCGCCAGCTCGGGTCCTTGATGCCGGTACCGATGACGCGCCAGGCCAGGCCGCTGGGCGGGGCCGGGGGGCGCTTCATCCGCCAGCCGAGTTCGGTGAGGTGGCGGTCGGCCTTGGTGTGGTTGCAGCGGCGGCAGGCCGCCACCACGTTGTCCCAACGGTGCTGGCCGCCCCGGCTGCGCGGGATCACGTGGTCGACGCTGGTGGCGGTGGCACCGCAGTAGACGCAGCGCCCGTGGTCACGGGCGAACAGCGCGCGGCGGGTGAGGGGGACGGGGCCTCGGAACGGGACCCGGACGAAGCGGGTCAGTCGGACGACGGACGGCGCCGTGACGGCGCTGGTGGCGCTGTGCAGAGTGACTCCCGAGTCCTCCAGGCTGACCGCCTTGTGGTTGAGGACCAGGATGAGCGCTCGGCGCATGGACACCACGCCGAGCGGCTCGTAGGACGCGTTGAGGACCAGGACATGCGGCACGGATGCCTCCTTGGACGCCTGCGGCGCGTGGCTCGCGCCGGGACGAGCGGGTGATCGCGTCGTTTTCTCCGCAACGCGATCTCCACCAGTGTCGCCTTACGCCGTGGCGGGGCGCCACCACTCCTGTGTAACGGGTCTGATGTGGGTTCCGTCATAGCGGGTATGCCCACCCTCCGGCGCCGGTGCACCGCGAGGCCGCTGGTCGGGGCGCACCTGCGGCTGCGACGGGGGCTCGCGGGGTCCCTGATGGGGCGTCCGTCCGGGTGTCGCGCGGCCGCTACGCTGGTCCGGAACCACCGATCCCTGTTGGAAAGAGGCTCCGTACGTGTTCCGGTCCGGTGTCACCGGCCTTCTCGCCAGCGCGGCCCCCACCGCCACCCCCACCGCCACCCCCTCCGCCCCCTCCTCGTCCGACCCCCTGCCCAAGCTCGACCTCAAGCTGCCGACCAGTGCGAACGAGGTGTCGGCCAGCACCCGGCAGGCGGCGAGCTGGCTGGACGCCAACTGGCAGAGCTGGGTCGAGGGACTGCTGCGGATCGTCTTCCTGGTGCTGCTGGCGCTGGTGCTGCGGGCCATGGTCCGCAAGCTGATCACACAGCTGGTAACGCGGATGACCCGGCACCACGAGCACGACTCGGACTACGGCCGGCTCGGCGGACTGCTGGCCAACCACGGGGTGGTGAACCCCGAGCGGCGCCAGCAGCGGGCCGAGGCGATCGGCTCGGTGCTGCGCAGCGTGGCCTCGTTCAGCATCCTGGGGACGGCCGCACTGATGGTGCTGTCCGCACTCGGGGTGAACCTGGCCCCGCTGCTGGCCAGTGCCGGTGTCGCCGGTGTGGCGATCGGTTTCGGCGCGCGGAACCTGGTGACGGACTTCCTCTCCGGGGTCTTCATGATCATGGAGGACCAGTACGGCGTCGGCGACGAGATCGACACCGGGGTGGCCAGCGGCACCGTGCTGGAGGTGGGCCTGCGGGTCACCAAGCTGCGCGGGGGCAACGGTGAGATCTGGTACATCCGCAACGGCGAGGTGAAGCGGATCGCCAACATGAGCCAGGGCTGGGGCACCGCCACGGTGGACGTCCAGATCGCCTACCGGGAGGACCTGGAGCGGGTCGAGGGACTGATCAAGGAGACCGCCGAGCAGCTGGGCAAGGAGACCCCGTACGACGAGCTGATCTGGGGCCGGGTCAAGGTGCTGGGCGTGGAGTCGGTGGCGGCCGACTCGGTGGTGCTGCGGGTGGAGGCCAGGACCACGCCGGGCGAGTCGGCGAAGGTCGGCCGGGCGCTGCGGCAGCGGCTGAAGCTCGCCTTCGACGAGGCCGGGGTGAAGCTGAAGGAGGATCCTGCGCCGGTGGTGGCGGCACCCGCCGTGGAGTCGTCCGCGCCCTCGGCACTGGCCGATCCCAGCTCGGCGCGCTCACTGGCCGCCAAGCCGATCCCGCTGCCGACCGACTGACCCCACACCCGGCGGAGAGCCCCGTCCACCCGAGCGGTGGTGGACGGGGCTCTCCGCGTTCCCGGTAACGCTTCGGCATCCACCCGCCATGCGGTCATTGACACCCTCCGGCGGCGGGACCTAACGTCCTCTCAGCGATTGGAAACTTTCCTAACAGTTCCTGGCAGTCAGCTTTCCCACCCCAGCGCCGCACGGACCGCCAGGGACAGAGGAGGATCGGGCCGTGAACGACAAGATCCCCACCCCGTCGGGCAGACCCACCCCGTTGGCCGGCACCCCCAGCCTGCTGCGCGCGATCAACGACCGGGCCGCCCTGGAGCTGCTGCTGGCGCACGGCCCGCTCTCCCGCACCCAGATCGGCGCGATGACCGGGCTCTCCAAGCCCACCGCCTCCCAGCTGCTGGCCCGTCTCGAGTCGGCCCGGCTGGTCGAGGCGGTGGGCACCACGGCCGGCGGCCCGGGGCCGAACGCACAGCTGTACCGGGTCAACCCCGCCGCCGCGTACGTCGCCGGGCTCGACGTGGACACCGCCCGGGTGCGGGTCGCCGTCGCCGACATCACCGGCACCGTGCTCGCCGAGCACACCGTCCCCACCCGGGGCCGGCCCGCCACCGAGGCGGTGCCGCGGACGGTCGCGGCGGTCGCCGAGACGGTCCGGCAGGCCGGCCTCCCGGCGGACTGCCTGCGCGAGATCGTGATCGGAGTGCCCGGAGCGCTGGACCCGGTCAGCGGCAAGCTCAGGTACGCCTCGCACCTTCCCGGCTGGCACTCCCCCCGGCTGCTGGCCGAGCTGGCCGAGGCGCTCGGCACCACGGTGAGCATCGAGAACGACGTCAACCTGGCCGCCGTCGCCGAGCGCTCCTCGGGCGCCGCGCAGGGCTGCGACGACTTCGTGCTGCTCTGGGCCGCCGAGGGCGTCGGTGCCGCGATAGTGCTGGCCGGCCGGCTGCACCGGGGCTTCACCGGCGGTGCGGGCGAGATCGGCTACATGACGGTGCCCGGCGCCCCGGTGATGCACGACGTCCACCGCAAGAACTCCGGCGGATTCCAGGAACTCGTCGGTGAGGAGGCGGTGCTGGCCCTGGCCGCCGAGCACGGTCTGGCCGTGCCGACCGCCGAAGGGGCCGTCTGGCTCGCCCTGCGGACTCCCGGCGCGGGCGACCTGTTCCTGCGGACCCTGGCCGAACGGCTGGCCGTCGGCCTGTCGGTGGTGGTCGCGGTGGTCGACCCGGAGCTGCTGGTGCTCTCCGGCCGCACCCCCACCGCGGGCGGCGAACGGCTCTGCCGGCTGGTCCAGGAGGAACTGGCCAAGATCAGCATCCCCCGTCCCCAGGTGCGCTGCAGTACCTTGCCCGACTCCCCCGTCGTGCACGGCGCCCTGCAGCGCGCCCTGGCCGCCGCCCGGGAAGCGGCCTTCACGACCCACTGATGCTCCCGTCCCCCCGCGCACCGCCTCCCATTCCCCGAGCCGGGGCCGAAGGGCGATGCCGCCTGCCCCCGTCACCCCAGGAGGACCGACCGATGCACACCCCCCGCCGCTCCCGCCGCCCGGCCACCGCCGTGGGCTGCGCCGTCCTCGCACTCCTCGCCACCGCCTGCACCGGCACCGACCCGGCCGGGGGTACCGACGACTCGGCCTCGGGCAAGGACGTGACCATCACCTTCTGGCACGGCTGGAGCCAGGAGAACGAGACCAGGGCGGTCCAGGCCGACATCGACGCCTTCCAGAAGCTGCACCCCAACATCCACGTCAAGGTGGTCGGCAACATCGCCGACGACAAGAGCGAGCAGGCGCTGCGGGCGGGCGGCCCGGACGCACCCGACGTGGTGGCCTCCTTCAGCACCGACAACGTCGGCAAGTTCTGCTCGGCACACGTCTGGACCGACCTGAACCCGCTGCTGAAGAAGGACGGGATGGACCCGGCCAGGACCTTCCCGGCCGCGATGCTCAAGTACAGCCAGTTCGAGGGCGACCAGTGCTCGCTGCCGCTGCTCGGCGATGCGTACGGGCTCTACTACAACAAGACCGCCTTCGCCGCCGCCGGGATCACCGCGCCGCCGAAGACCTTCAGCGAGTTCGACCAGGACGCGGTCAAACTGACCGTGGCCGAGGGGGACGGCTACCGGCAGCTCGGCTTCATGCCGAACTTCCACGGCTACGAGTCCACCCCTTCCCACTACTTGGGCCAGTACGACGCCGACTACTTCGCCGCCGACGGCAGGTCGGACATCGCCACCGACCCCAAGGTCGCCGCGATGTTCACCTGGCAGAAGAACCTGATCGGAAAGCTCGGCGGCTTCGAGAAGCTGGAGAAGTTCCGTACCGGCTTCGGCGACGAGTACAGCGCCAAGAACCCGTTCGAGACCGGCCAGGTGGCGATGGCCATCGACGGCGAGTGGCGCACCGCCTCGCTCGCCGACGACAAGGTCCCCTTCGAGTGGGCCACCGCGCCCTTCCCGGTGCCGGACGACCAGGCCGACACCTACGGGCGCGGCTACCAGACCGGCACCGTCATCGGCATCGCCCGGACCAGCCGGAAGCAGACCGCCGCCTGGGAGCTGGTCAAGTACCTGACCTGCGACACCGACGCCGTGGTCGGCTTCGCCAACGCGATCCACAACGTGCCCAGCACCATCGCGGCACTGGGCTCGCCCAAGCTGAACGCCGATCCCAACTTCAGGACCTTCGTCGACATCGCCAGGAACCCGCACTCCAACACCACGCCGGCCAGCATCAACGGCGGCGCCTACCAGCTGTCGGTGCAGAACCTCGGCTACGCGTACGAGTCCGGGCAGCAGACCGATCTGGCGGCCGGGCTCGCGGCCACCGCCAAGGAGATCGACGCCGCCGTCGAGCAGGCGAAGTGACATGGCGGGCAACAGCACGGCCCACTCCGCGGCACTGCGGCGCAAGCGCCGCCGGGAGCGGGCCCGCACCCTGGCTTTCCTGTCCCCCTGGCTGATCGGCTTCGGCCTGTTCTTCGCCTACCCGCTGGTCTCCACCGTCTACTTCTCCTTCATGAAGTACGACGGCTTCACCGCCCCCGTCTTCAGCGGTCTGAAGAACTGGGACTACGTCTTCGACCACTACCCCTTCTTCTGGCAGGGGCTGCGCAACACCCTCTGGCTGGTGGTCGTGATGGTCGCCCTGCGGGTCGCCTTCGGCCTGGGCATCGGCCTGCTGATCACCAAGGTCAAGACCGGCGCCGGCTTCTTCCGGACCGCCTTCTACCTGCCGTACCTGGCACCACCGGTGGCCGCCACGATGGCCTTCGCCTTCCTGCTCAACCCCGGCACCGGGCCGGTCAACCACCTGCTCGGCGACCTGGGGCTGCCGCAGCCGGGCTGGTTCAACGACCCGTCCTGGTCCAAGCCGGCCCTCACCCTGCTGGCGCTGTGGGGCATCGGCGACCTGATGGTGATCTTCATGGCCGCGCTGCTGGACGTGCCCGGGGAGCAGTACGAGGCCGCCGAGCTGGACGGCGCGGGCGCCTGGCAGCGGTTCCGTTACGTGACCCTCCCGAACATCTCGCCGATCGTGGCGTTCGCGTTGGTCACCGGAGTGATCCAGACCATGCAGTACTACACGCAGGCGATCGTCGCCGGGAAGGTCGCCAGCGGGGTGATCGGCGGCTCCGGCCAGCAGTTCGAGCCCGGCTACCCGCACGGCTCCACCTGGACGCTGCCGCAGCTGGTCTACAACCTCGGCTTCCAGCGCTTCGACACCGGCTCGGCCTGTGTGGTCGCGCTGGTCCTGTTCGCCATCTCGATGGCCGTCACCTCGGCCCTGCTGCGCCGGCGTTCGGGCTTCCTCCTCGATGGAGCCGGCCTGGGGAGCGAGGACTGAGATGACCACGACCACCATGTCCCCGCCCGTGCCGGGAAAGACCGCCACCGCCGTGCGGCTGGCCCGCAGACGGGCCGTGCTGCACTGGGTGGCCGTCCACTCGACGGCCGTCGCGGCGGCGCTGTTCTTCCTGCTGCCGTTCGTCTTCGTCTTCCTCACCTCGGTGATGTCGGACCGCCAGGCGCTCACCGGCGACCTGTGGCCGCACCAGTGGCTGTGGAGCAACTACGCCAAGGTCTGGCGGACCCCCGGCTTCCTCGGCTGGTGGCGCAACACCCTGCTGTACGCCGGGCTGGGCACCGCGCTGACCGTCGTCTCCAGCGTCCCGGTGGCCTACGCGTTGGCCAGGTTCCGTTTCCGGGGCCGGAGGGTGGCCCTGATGGCGGTGATCTCGATGATGATGCTGCCGCCGCAGGTCACGGTCATCCCGATGTACCTGTTCTGGGCCAAGCAGCTCCATCTCTCCGGCTCGCTCTGGCCCCTGATCATCCCGATGGCGTTCGGCGACGCCTTCTCGATATTCCTGCTGCGGCAGTTCCTGCTGACCATCCCGAAGGAGTACGTCGAGGCCGCCAGGATCGACGGCTGCGGCGAGATCGGCTCCCTGCTGCGGGTGATCCTGCCGATGGCCAGGCCGGCCGTCGCGGCCGTCGCGCTGTTCCAGTTCTTCTACTGCTGGAACGACTACTTCGGCCCGCAGATCTACGCCAGCGAGAACGAGGGCGCCTGGACGCTCAGTTACGGCCTGGAGTCCTTCAAGGGCGCGCACCACACCGACTGGAACCTCACCATGGCCGCCACGCTGCTCGTGATGGCGCCGGTGATCCTGCTGTTCTTCTTCGCACAGAAAGCCTTCATCGAAGGCGTGACACTGACAGGGGTCAAGGGCTGATGTCTCTCAAACTGGCCGTCGTGGGCGGGGGTTCGACCTACACGCCGGAGCTGGTCGACGGGTTCGCCCGCCTGAGGGACACGCTCCCGATCGCCGAACTGGTGCTGATCGACCCGGCGGTGGAGCGGCTGGACCTGATCGGCGCGCTGGCCCGGCGGATCTTCGCCCGGCAGGGGCACCGCGCGACCGTCACCACCACCTCGGATCTGGCGGCGGGCGTGGACGGGGCCGACGCCGTACTGCTGCAGCTGCGGGTCGGCGGGCAGGCGGCCCGCAACGAGGACGAGACCTGGCCGCTGGAGTGCGGCTGCGTCGGCCAGGAGACCACCGGCGCAGGCGGGTTGGCCAAGGCACTGCGGACCGTCCCGGTGGTGCTGGACATCGCCGAACAGGTCCGCCGCACCAATCCGGACGCCTGGATCGTCGACTTCACCAACCCGGTCGGCATCGTCACCCGCGCGCTGCAGAGCGCCGGGCACCGGGCGGTCGGGCTGTGCAACGTCGCCATCGGCTTCCAGCGCAAGTTCGCCGCCCACCTGGGCGTCGCACCCGAGCTGGTCCGCCTCGACCACGTCGGCCTCAACCACCTCACCTGGGAGCGCGGCGTCACCCTGCTGGACGCCCCGGGCGCGGCGGGCGGCCGCGAGGTGCTGCCCGACCTGCTGGACGGCTTCGGCCCGCTGATCGCCGAGGACCTGCGGCTGCCGCTGCCGCTGATCCGCCGCCTCGGCGTGGTCCCCTCGTACTACCTGCGCTACTTCTACCAGCACGACGCGGTGGTCGAGGAGTTGCGGACCAAGGGCTCGCGAGCCGCCGAAGTCGCCGAGATCGAACGGCAGTTGCTGGCGCTGTACGCCGATCCGGCGCTGGACCGCAAGCCCGAACTGCTCGCCAGGCGCGGCGGCGCGTTCTACTCCGAGGCCGCCGTCCAGCTGATCGGCGCACTGCTCGGCACCAGCGGCGGCACCGACGTCCAGGTGGTCAACACCCGCAACGACGGCGTCCTGCCCTTCCTGCCCGACGACGCGGTGATCGAGGTGCCCGCCGAGGTGGACGCCCGGGGTGTCCGGCCGCTGCCGCAGCGGCCGGTCGAGCCGCTGTACGCGGGCCTGATCGCCGCGGTCACGGCGTACGAGCGGCTCGCCCTGGAAGCCGCCCTCAAGGGCGGCCGGGACCGGGTCTTCGACGCCCTGCTGGCCCATCCACTGGTCGGCCAGCTGGACCTCGCGGACCGGCTGACCGACCGGCTGCTGGCGCACAACCACGCCCACCTGAGCTGGGCCTGAACCGTCCCGGACGGTCCCATGCGACACCGGCCGGGCCCCTCCGGGCGCGGCCGGCTGCCCGAGGCGGCCGGACAGGACCTGGAACGAGGACTGATGGACCAACCGATGGACCGGCAGCAGACCGAGCAGCTTCCCGGCGTGCTCGCCATCGACGCCGGCAACAGCAAGACCGACGTCGCCCTGATCGGCGCCGACGGCACGGTGCACGGCTCGGCACGCGGCGGCGGCTTCCAGCCGCAGCTGGACGGCGCCGAGCAGGCCATCGCCGGGCTGGCCCCGCTGGTCGAGGCGGCGGCCGCCGAGGCGGGCCTCAGACCCGCCGACGGGGTACTCACCACCCACGTCAGCGCCTGCCTGGCCAACGCCGACCTGCCCGTCGAGGAGCAGCAGCTCCAGGCCGCGGTCGCCGCCCGGTCGTGGGGGCTGGGCAGCACCGTCGCCAACGACACCTTCGGGCTGCTGCGGGCCGGCACGGACGGGCCGCGCGGGGTCGCGGTGGTCTGCGGCGCCGGCATCAACTGCGTCGGGCTGCTGCCCGACGGCCGTACCGCGCGCTTCCCCGCCCTCGGCCGGCTCACCGGCGACTGGGGCGGCGGCGGGGGGCTGGCCGCCGAGTCGATGTGGCACGCCGCCCGCGCCGAGGACGGCCGCGGGTCCGCCACCGCGCTCGCCTCCGCCATCGCCGCGCACTTCGGGCTGCCGAGCGCGACCGCGGTGGCGGAGGCGATCCACCTCGGGCAGCTGGAACAGACCCGGCTGCACGAGCTCTCCCGGGTGCTGTTCCAGGTCGCGGAGGCGGGTGACACCATCGCGCTGCGCCTGATCGACCGTCAGGCCTGCGAGATCGCCGGCCTCGCGCTGGTCGCCATGCGCCGGCTGAACCTGCTGGACCAGCCGACACCGGTGGTGCTCGGCGGCGGAGTACTGGCCGCCCGGCAGCCCCTGCTGATCGACAACGTCACCGCCCGGCTGGCCGCCTCCGCACCGCTGGCCGAGCCCCGGGTCGTGGTCGCCCCGCCGGTCCTCGGCGCCGCCCTGCTCGGCCTGGACCAGCTCGCCGCGGGCAGGCTCGGCGGCGGCCCGGTGGCCGAACGCCGCCTGCGCGCCGCCTACGCCGCCCACCACGAGGCGGCCGCCTGAGGCCGCGGCCGGCAACCGCACCTCACGGCGGCCGGACCCGTCCGGCGGTACCGCGGCGTCCCGGCGCACCCGATCACCGGTCGGGTGCCCGGCCCGCGCCCAGCGCGCGGCCGACGGTCCTCGATCCCGGCCGCCCCGGCGCACCCGTCACCGCCGCGGGCGCACCGGTCACCGCCCGGGCCAGGTGACCCGGCCGGCCGTGCGGTCCGCCGGGTCCTGGCGGGCTCACCCAGGGCCGCGGCCGCGGAAGGCCCGGCGGTAGTCGCGCGGGGCGACGCCGATCCGGCGGACGAAGGCGGGGCGCAGCGAGACCGCCGAGCCGAAGCCGCAGCGGGTCGCGATCTCGTCCACCGGCAGGTCCGTCTCCTCCAGCAGGCGCTGGGCCGCCAGGACGCGTTGCTCCAGCAGCCAGCGCAGGGGCGGAGTCCCGGTGGCGGCGGTGAAGTTACGGGCGAAGGAGCGCTCGGACATGGCCGCCAGCTTCGCCAACTTGCCTACCGTCCAGGGCGCTTCGAGGGTACCGAGCACGGTGGCCCGGACCGCCGCCAGCGGGTCGCCGTCGGCGCCGCCCACGGGTACCGGCGAGGGGATGAACTGGGCCTGCCCGCCGGAGCGGAACGGCGCGGTGACCATCGCCCGGGCGATCTCCGCCGCCGCCTGCTGGCCGTGTGCCGAGCGGACCAGGTGCAGGCAGAGGTCGATCCCGGCGGCGACCCCGGCCGAGGTCCAGATCTCGCCGTCGCCGGTGAACAGCACTTCCGGGTCCACCTCCACCGCCGGGTGGCGACGGGCGAGCTCGGGAGCCAGCGCCCAGTGGGTGGTGGCGCGGCGGCCGTCCAGCAGTCCGGCCTCGGCGAGGACGAAGGCCCCGGCACAGAGCGAGGCGATCGGCACGCCGCGCGCGTGGGCGGCCCGCAGCGCGTCCAGGATCCCGGGGTCGCGCGGCGCCGTCGGTTCCTCGACTCCGGGCACCAGGACCAGGTCGCAGTCGGCGAGCGCGTCCAGCCCGTGGTCGGGCAGCCGCTCCAGCCCGCCGCCGAGCCGCACCCGTACGCCCTCGGGCCCGCAGACCCGGAGCTCGAAGGGGGGCACATCGGGCCGGGCGTTCCGGTTGGCCCAGACCTCGCCGATCACGGCGTAGTCGAAGGCCCGTACGCCGTCGAAGAGCAGGCACCCCACCGTACGCATGGCGAACGGGCCGACCGCAGCACTCATGGCAGAAATCTATCGATCATCGGCGCTCCCGCCACTCACCACGTGCCACCCCGGGTCGCATGCTGAAGCCATGACGAACACCGCTCCTTTCGGCGCCCCGCTCCGCCTCACCGACGACGCCGTGCTGATCGTGATCGACGTCCAGCAGGGTTTCGAGGATCCCGTCCTCGGTGCCCGGGACAATCCCGAGGCCGAGCAGCGGATCGCCGAGCTGCTGGACCTCTGGCACTCCACCGGCCGCCCGGTCGTGGTGGTGCAGCACGAGACGACGGGCGGCACCCTGGACCGCGGCACCCCGGGGTACGAGCTCAAGCCCTTCGTGGCCGCGGCGAGCCGGGACCTGCACATCACCAAGACCGTGAACAGCGCCTTCTACGGCACCCCCGACCTGCACGAGTGGCTCCAACAGCGCGATGCCACCCAGTTGGTGACGGTCGGCATCATGACCAACGTCTGCAACGAGACCACCGCCCGGATGGGCGGAAACCTCGGCTACGACGTGGTCTTCCCGATCGACGCCATGCACACCTTCGACATGGCGGGCCCGGACGGCGGGAAGATCCCCGCCGCCGACCTCGCCCGCGCCACCGCCGCGACGCTGCACAGCATGCGGTTCGCCAAGGTGGTCACCACCAAGGACGTGCTGGCGGCGGGCGCGCCCGAGTAGCGGTCCTACCGGGGGCGGTGGAGGTACGGAGTGGTGGTGCCCAGCTCGACGAAGCCCAGCCGTTTCAGGATCGGGCGGCTCTGGTCGGAGGCGTCGACCTGGAGGTAGCGGTAGCCGCGCTCGGCGGCGAGGCGGGCGCGGTGGGCGACCATGGCCCGGTAGATGCCCCGGCCGCGCCACTCGGCGAGGGTGCCGCCGCCCCACAGCCCGGCGAACTCGGTGCCCTGGTTGAACTCCAGGCGCGCCGCGCACACCGGCTGCTCGCCCGCCATGGCCAGGACCACGATGAGCGACTCCGGGTCCTCGGTCAGCTGGTCGAGCAGCCGCTGCCGCAGCCGGGACCCGTCCGTGCCGAAGACCCGCTCGTGCACGTCCTTCACCAGGTCGATCCCGGCCGCACCGGTCACCGGCACCAGGCTTACGCCGTCCGGCGGTTCGGCCTCGGTGGACAGCGCCGCGACCGGGGCCACCAGCAGCGCCTCCGCGGGGTCCGGCACGAACCCGGCCGCCCGCAGCCGGTCACCGAGGTCGGCGGGCCGGTCGTGCGAGTAGAGCTTCCACTCGAACTCCACGCCCAGCGCGCCGAAGTGCCGCAGCTGCGACGCGATCGCCGCGTCGGCGGTGTCCTCGTCCAGCCCGGACCAGAGCACACCGTTCCACGCGTGTTGCGCGCCGGTCTGCCGCACCACGCCGTCCACCCGTTCGACCACGACCCCGGGGCCGTCGGGTACCGCGTCTCGCCTCATCTGCTGGTCGAAGAGCGCCAGCAATGCCTCACTGTCCATCACCCGGTACTCCAGCACCGGCCGGTGGTCACGGCAAGTCGTTTTCCCGCCGCGCCCAGAGGAAGCGGTAGGCCGTGCCCTCCTCGGCGTTGAGCAGTACGTACCGCCGCCCCGGGCCGGTGGCGACCTCGTGCAGCCTGGTCAGCAGCTCGGTCCGGTCCAGTACCGGCAGGCCGAGCGCCGCCGCCGTGGCGGTCTGGTCGGCGTGGAAGTCGGGGTGGTACTCAAGCAGTTCCTCCAGCGCCTCCTCGTCCGAGGCGAGGGTCCGCTCCAGGCTCTCGTCCAGACAGCTCTGCCAGTGCGGCGCGCCGATCAGCAGCCGGAGCAGCTCGGGGAGGCCGGCGGCGAGCAGCGTGGCTCCGCCCTCGGAGTCGGCGTAGAGGACCGGGCGTTCCTCGCCGCCCTCGCCGCAGAAGAAGTACGTGCCGCCCGCGCCGTCCTTCGCGATGCCCTCCAGCGCTTCGCCGGAGGCCAGCCGGACCTCCTCCACGTGGTCGTAGTAGGCGATGTCGAACTCGCCCGGCCAGCAGAGGAAGTCGGCGACGTCGTCGTTGTCCCGGATCAGCTCGAGAAATCCCATGCGCCGCACTCTAGGAGACGGCGCCCTCGGCAGGCGGAGCGGCCGTCCGGCGGATGGCGACCATGGCGGCGTCGTCGCCCAGCCTTCCCCGGACGTGCGCGAGCAGACCGTCCCTCAGGTACCGCAGCAGGTCCTCCGGATCGTCGCCCGACCACGCCGCCGCCCGCTCGGCGATCGGGTAGAAGGCACCCGCGTCGTCGCGCGCCTCGATCACACCGTCCGTGTACAGCAGGAGCAGGTCACCCGGACCGAATCCGAAGGTCACCGGTTCGAACTCGGCGAGGCCGAGGGCGATGCCCAGTCCCAGCGGCAGCGAGGACGGCGCCGTCAGCTCGCTCGTGCGGCCGTCCCGCACCAGCAGGGCCGGCGGATGGCCGCAGTCGACCAGGTGGACCAGTGGTTCGTCGTCGGGGATGTCGAGCACCATGGCGGTCACGAACGACTCGCCGTGCTCGGGCGTTTCGCGGTCGGAGCCGCACTGCCGCCACTGGACGGCATCCCAGTGGACGGCACCGTCGAGATGGATCCCCAGATTGGTCAGGGTGGCCTGCCGGTGGGCGGCGGCGCGGAACGCGCCGAGGACCAGCGACGCCAGGTTGATGGCGGCGAGGCCCTTGCCGCGGACGTCACCGATGATCATCCGGGTACCACCCGTCCTGCGGGCCGCGGCGTACAGATCACCGCCCATCTGCGCCTCGGCCTCGGCGGGGAGGTACAGCGAGGCGATCTGGAGCGGGCCCGCCCGGCCCGGCAGCGGCTGCAGCAGCACCTTCTGGGCCGCCGCCGCCACCGACCGCACCTTCGTCAGCTCACGCGAGTGCCGCTCCCGTACCAGGGTGAAGACCACCACCAGCGCGGAGACGACCACCAGAGCGGCGATCTGCACCTGGACGTTCTCGGTGCCGATCACGCCCCGCCGGAGACCGATCACGATCTGGCCGAGCACCGCGAGCACAGCGACCAGCGCCGTCCCCCGGGCCCGGGCGAACGACGCCGTGATCGCCGGGGCCGCCACCAGCAGCGGCCCCAGATGGACGTCGGGCGGGGCCAGGATGTCCACGACACAGACCACCACGATCAGCCCGAAGGGGATCAGCAGCAGCGACCGGCGGAGATGCGACCACAGCCGGAAGGACATGGGCCATAGTTACACCCAGGCACCCTCGCGCCCCGGGTGGACACGGCGTGCACTCGGGTTGTGCGCGCGGCAGCGCCCGCGCGCACTCGCCATTCAGCGCCCACCCGCGCCGTGCGCTCACCGGAGCTCGGTGCGCACCCACTCCGCCAGGACCTTGGCGCAGCCGTCCACCGACTCCCGCCAGCTGCGGGCGGCCCCCTCGTCGGCCTCGTCGCTGACGTGCTTGATCAGGCGGATCGGCACCCCCGCGCGCTGGGCGACGGTGGCGAGCGCGTAGCCCTCCATGTCGACCAGGTCGGCGCGCTCGGCCAGCCGGTCGCGGGCCTCGGGGTCGGAGACGAACAGGTCACCGGTGGCCAGCACCGGCCCGGGGGTCCCACTCACCGTGATCGGCGCGCCGTAGAGCCGGCCGCTGAGCGCGTAGAGCGCCGGGGTGTCGATGTCGTGCTGGATCACCTGCGCCACCTGGTGGGTGCCGAACCAGCCGGGCCGCAGCGCACCGGCGGTACCCAGGTTGACGATCTCGGACGGGACCTCGCCGCGGGCCAGCACGGTGGCCAGCGAAGCGGCCGCGTTGACCTTCCCCATACCGGTGAGCAGCACGGGGAAGCTGTCGTCGAGGTGGACGGCCTCCTCCTGGACGGCGACGACGAGCAGCGGACGGTCGGGAGTGATCGTTCCAAGCAGACGCATGCGGTCCATGGTAGGCGCCGCCTCCACGCCCCGGCAGGTGCCGGTCAGGCACCAGGGCCGTCCCGGTCCGGGACCGGTTCCGCACGGCCGTACCCGCCGTGCCCGGTCACCGCTTAGGGTGCATCCACGTCGCCGACCGCCGGGCACCACCGCGGGCTCCGGCCGAACGGGGCACGGGAGTTGGGAACGGGCGAAGCTCAAGAGGCGCACAACTCGCGTGTGGCCGCCCGGGGCTGTGGCCATACTGCTTGGCAATGGGGGGCTCCGGTGAGGCGGGGCCGCCCTCGGGGGGAGGGTGGGGCAGGTGGCAGCACCGGCGCAGACCGCGAGAGCAGCACCCGGGCCGGCGGCGGCTCCAGTACCCGGACCGGCGGCGGTCCCCGTTCCGCGCGTGGTCCGGCGCGCCATGGCGTGGCCGCGCCGCGCCACCCGGACCGCACCCGCCCGACTGCGTACCGCCGCAGTCCTGTTGACCGCCCTGGTGCTGGCCTTCGGCGCGCTGACGGCCTGGCAGGCCGCCACCCGGGCCCGCGCGGCCGACCAGGTGGTGTCGCACAGTCAGCCGCTGAGCCAGAACGCCGCCGAGATCTACCGCTCGCTCGCCGACGCCGACGCCACCGCCGCGTCCGCCTTCCTGCTCGCGGGCGACGCGCCGCAGGCCGTCCGCGACCGCTACCACGCCGACCTGGACACCGCCGCCCGGCTGCTCGCCGAGGCCGCCGCCCGGGCCGGCTCCTCCTCCGAGGCCCAGCGGTGGGTCGCCACCCTGAACCGGCAACTCCCGCAGTACGCGGGCCTGGTGGAGACCGCCGGGGCGGACGACCGGCAGGGCCTGCCGCTCGGCGGAGCGTATCTGCGCTACGCGTCCGGCCGGATGCAGGACATCATGCTGCCCGCCGCCCAGCACCTCGCGGCGGTGGAGGCCGGGCGACTGGACGGCGACTACGGTGCCGCCGGCTCGTTCCCGTGGGCGGCCCTGGCGCTCGGACTGCTGACGCTCGCGGCACTGGTCCGCTGCCAGGTGCTGCTGCTGCGCCGGACCAACCGGGTGTTCACCCCGGGCCTGCTCGGCGCGAGTGCCGCCGTGCTGGCCGCACTGGTCTGGCTGACGGCGGGCAGCCTGTCCGCCGGGTCCGCCCTGGCGGACAGCCGGGCGAACGGCGCCGTCCCGCTGCGCACGCTCGACCAGGCCAGGATCGAGGCCCTCCAGTCGCACACGGCGGAGAACCTGGACCTGGTCGCCCGGGGCGCCTCCGACACCTACACCAGGCAGTGGTCCGCGCTGACCGCCTCGCTGGCCGGCCCGCCCGCCGCGGACGGCGCGAACGGCGGCGGGCGAAGTGGCGGCACCCTAGCCCGGGCCCGCTCGGGCGCGCCCGACGAGGCGGCCGCGGCCCTGGCAGAGGCCCAGACGCTCTTCGCCGCCTGGGACGACCGGCACGAGGCCGCCGCCAGGAGCAACGAACAGGGCGACTACGACGCCGCACTGCACGCCACGGTCGGCGGCACCGATGCCTCCGCGGAGAGCGCCTTCACCGCCCTGGACCAGCAGTTGGCCCGGGCGGCGACGGCGGAGCAGGCGGCGTTCACCCGCTCGGCCAGGGGCACCGACGGGGTGCTGGACGCGGTGGCGGCGGGGTCCGCGGTCCTGGCCGTGCTGGCGGCGGCCGGGGTGCTCCGCGGCCTCGGCCGCCGGCTGGCCGAGTACCGGTGAGGGGGCTGACGATGCGTAGCGCAGTGGCACGTACCGCGCGGCTGGGCGGCGTCGCCGCACTGGCGGCCTGGCTGCTCGGTGCGGGCGGCGCGGGCGGTCCGGGGGCGCTCGTCCGCACGGCGGCGCAGCGGCCCGGGGCCGTCGCGCCGCAGGCCGCCCCGGCCTCGGCGGGCGGCTGCGAGGACCGTACGCCGGCGCCGAGCCGCAGCGAGAGCGGGCCCAAGGTCCAGCAGATCAAGCAGCGCGGCACCCTGATCGTCGGGGTGGACCAGAACAGCTACCACTGGGGCTACCGCAACCCGCAGACCGGCCGGATCGAGGGCTTCGACATCGACCTGGCGCGGGCGGTGGCCAAAGCGCTGCTCGGCGATCCGGACAGGGTGACCTACCGGACCGTGCCGACGGCCAAACGTATGGAAGCCGTCAAGAACGGCCAGGTCGATCTCATCGCCCGTACGATGACGATCACCTGTGAGCGGTGGCAGGAGATCGCCTTCTCCGCCCCGTACTTCGCCTCCGGCCAGCGACTGGTGGTACCGAAGTCGGCCAAGGTCACCAGCCTGGCGCAGGGGCTCAGGGGCAGCCGCGCCTGCGTGGCCGACCAGTCGTCCTCGCAGGCGGTGCTCAGTCCCGGAGGGAACCGGAACCCCTACGGGACGGCCGGCGTCAGGGTGGTGGAGAACCAGCTGGACTGCCTGCTGCTGATGCAGCTGGGACAGGTGGACGCCACGCTCACCGACACCGCGCTGGCGGCCGCCCAGGCCGCGCAGGACCCGACGGTCGAGCAGGCCGGCGAGCAGATCGCCTTCGCCCACATGGGCATCGCGATGCGGAAGGAGGACACCGACCTGGTGGCGCGGGTGAACCAGGTGCTGGTGGACTACCGGGCGGACGGCGGCTGGCGGGCGAGCTACGACCACTGGCTGGCCGGGAGCATGGGGGCCGACCCGGCCGAGTACCTCAGGTGACCCGTCCGGAATAGTGGCGGCCATCGGAGCTGGACGTACGGACGAAGGAAGGACGGAGCGTTGGCAGGATCTGCTGGCCCGGTGATGAACCGGGAGGAGGTGGACCGCGCCCTGGCGCGGCTCGGTGCCGAGCGCGATGCCGTGGAGGCGGCGCTGCTGGCCCTGCAGGACCACCAGGGCCGCCGGCTGCTGGAGGGCGCCGCGCTGAGCGGGCGCACCGAGGAGCGCTGGTCCGTCGCCGCGCAGGGCCTGACGCTGCTCTGGGAGCTGTTCGACCGCTACTCGGAGGCGCTGGCCTCCGCCCGGGCGGTCCGCTCCCGCCGCAACCGTCCGGGCAGCGCCGAACTGGCCGAGCTGAGCGAGCTGCTCGGCGGCCCGGCCGTGACCGTCTCCGGCAGCCGACTGCCGGAGACGGTGGGCCCCGGGCCGGCCCGGCTGGTGGAGCGGATCAGCCTGGACGGGCTCATGGAGCGGATGAACGCCTGGTACGCCACCGTGCTCGAGGTGGTGAACGCCGCCGACGCGGTCTGGTCCGCGCTGCCCGCCCGGATAGACCTGCTGCTGGTCGAGCTGGGCCGGGTGCAGATGCTCGCCGTCTCGGTCGGCGTCCACCCGGGCAGCCACCCGCTCGGCGACGATCTGGCCGGTCTGGCCGAGGAGTTGACGACACTGCGGGCCGAGGTGCTGGCCGACCCGCTGGCGCTCTGGCGTCCGGCCCGGGTGCCTGCGCAGCGTGCCGGCGACACCCCCACCGGGGCCGGCCCGTTCGCCCCGGCCGCGGGTGTGGTCGACACCGAGCGCTTCGACCGGGCCGGGCGCGGCCTGGACGGCATCCGGGTCGAGCTGGAGGGGCTGCTCCGGCTGCGGGACGAGGCCCATGAGCGGTTGCAGCAGGTCGGCGATCTGCTGCAACGCGCCGACGCCACGCTCGCCGAGGCCCGCCGGGCCCGCGGCGAGGTGCTGGCGAAGATCGCCGCGACCGAGGTGCCGGCCGTGCCGGGGCCCGCCTCGGCGCTGCGCGAACGGATCGTCCAGGCGGTGGAGTTGCAGCAGACCGGCCAGTGGCACCGGTTGGCACCCCTGCTGGACACCCTGGAGGACGCCGCCGCCAAGGAGCTCGCCCGGGCCCGGCAGTCGCTCACCGAGGTCGCCCAACCACTCGCGCTCCGGGCCGAGTTGCGCGGGCGACTGGAGGCGTACAAGGCGATGGCCGCCCGGCTCGGCCTGGCCGAGGACCCGGAGGTGGTCGAGCGCTTCGAGAAGGCCCGCTGGCTGCTGTGGAGCGCGCCGTGCGACCTGCGGGCGGCGGCGGAGGCGGTGAACCGCTTCCAGCAGTCGATAAGACCCGCCCGACCGCCGGCGCCGCGGCCCGAGGCGGGCGGGCCGGTTGACCGACCGGCGATCGGGTACCAGGACGAACGGGGGACATGAGATCCATGGGCGAGGCATGTGTACGGCCGGAGTGCTCCGGCTCCGGAACGATCGACGCGGACGGCTACTGCGACGAGTGCGGGCTCGCCCCCGCGGCGAGTGCCGCCGCGGCCGCCTCCACCGGCGCTGGGGCCGCTCCGGCCCGGCGGCCGGGCCCGGGTGACGGGTGCGCCAGGGGCGAGTGCACCGGGACGGTGGACGCGGACGGCTACTGCGACGAGTGCGGCCTGGCCCCGCTGGAGACGGGCACCCCGACCCAGCCGTACCTGCCGTCGGCCCGCACCGCCTCCCCGGACTCCAGCCGCTCGGCGCGGACCATGTCGGGCCGTTCCCGTTCGCACCGCTCCACCCGTACCGGCAGCGGCCGTTCGCTCTCGGTGCGCAGCAGCAAGGGCGGCAGCAAAGGCACGGCACGGCGCGGCAACCTGGGCGCCGGCCTGGTGACGGTGCCTCCGGTGCCCCGGCCCGACCCGGCGGCGGCCGTGCTGACGGACCCGCAGGTGCCCGAGCACAAGCGGTTCTGCAGCAAGTGCGACACCCCGGTGGGCCGGGAGAAGAACGGCCGGCCCGGCCGGCCCGAGGGCTTCTGCACCAAGTGCGGCACGCCGTACTCGTTCACGCCCAAGCTGGTCCGCGGCGACCTGGTCGGCGGCCAGTACGAGGTGCTCGGCTGCCTGGCCCACGGCGGTCTCGGCTGGATCTACCTGGCGGTGGACCGGCGGGTCAGCGACCGATGGGTGGTGCTCAAGGGCCTGCTGGACACCGGCGACGAGGACGCCCTGGCGGTGGCGATAGCGGAACGCCGCTTCCTGG
This sequence comes from Kitasatospora sp. NPDC032150, assembly GCF_055579945.1. NCBI lineage: Bacteria > Bacillati > Actinomycetota > Actinomycetes > Kitasatosporales > Streptomycetaceae > Kitasatospora > Kitasatospora sp. NPDC032150. The sequence goes on from NZ_JBVIMH010000030.1 coordinate 54,769, forward strand.
CCGAGGTGGATCACCCGAACATCGTCCGCATCATCAACTTCGTCGAGCACCCCGATCTGCGCACCGGCTCCACCGACGGCTACATCGTGATGGAGTACGTGGGCGGCAAGTCGCTCAAGGACATCGCCAACGAGCGCCGCACCCCCGACGGCCGCCGCGATCCGCTGCCGGTGGAGCAGGCCATCGCGTACGCGCTGGAGGCGCTGCCCGCGCTGGGCCATCTGCACAGCCGGGGGCTGGTCTACTGCGACTTCAAGATCGACAACGTGATCCAGGCCGAGGACTCGCTCAAGATCATCGACATGGGCGCCGTCCGCCGCTTCGACGACGAGGGCCCGATCTACGGCACGGTCGGCTACCAGGCCCCGGAGATCGCCACCCACGGCCCCTCCCCCGCCTCCGACCTCTACACCGTGGCGCGCACCCTGGCCGTGCTCACCTTCGACTTCCAGGGCTACTCGACCGCCTACCGCTACGACCTGCCCGACCCCGAGCAGGTCCCGGTCTTCGACCGGTACGAGTCGTACTACCGCTTCCTGGTCCGAGCCACCGATCCGGACCCGGCCCGCCGGTTCGCCTCCGCCGAGGAGATGGCCGACCAGCTGACCGGCGTGCTGCGCGAGGTGCTGAGCCTTCAGGACGGGCGGGCCAGACCCGCCGCCTCCACCCTTTTCGGCCCCGAACTACGGGTGGTGGACACCGAGTTGGCCACCGGGCCGCTGGACGGTGCAGCCGCCGCGCTGGCCCTGCCGGTACCCCGGGTCGACCCAGGTGACCCGGGTGCCGGATTCCTCGCCACCCTGGTCGCCGGCTCGCCCGCCGAGGCGCTGGCCGCCCTGGCCGCCGCACCGGTCCCCTCGGTCGAGCTGCGGCTGCGCGAACTGCGCGCCCACCTGGAGCTGCGGGACGGCGCCGCGGTGGACGCCGCACTGCACGCCCTGGCGCAGGAGTACCCGGACGACTGGCGGGTGGTCTGGTACCGGGGGCTGGCGGCGCTGGTGATCCCCGCACCGGACCCTGCCCCTCGGCCCGCCCGGACCGCCGAGGCGGCCGAGGCCTTCGACGCCGTCTACGACGCGTTCCCAGGCGAGGCCGCGCCCAAGCTGGCTCTGGCCCTCTGCGCCGAACTGGCCGGCTCGGGCGAGGACGCGGCCGAGTTCTACCGGCTGGTCGGCAGCACCGACCCGGCCTACGTCAGTGCCGCCTTCGGCCTGGCCCGGGTCCGGCTGGCCGCCGGCGACCGGCCGGGCGCGGTGCGGGCACTGGAGGCGGTGCCGGAGGTGTCGACGCACTACACCGCCGCCCGGATCGGCGCCGTCCGGGCCCGACTGCGCGGCCGGGCCGCGGGTGATCCGCTCGGCCCCGACCTGGTCCGCTGCTCCGAGCAGCTGGCCGGACTCACCCTGGACGACCGGCGGAGCGAGGAACTGGCGGTCGAGGTGCTCGACAGCGCGTTGGCCTGGGTGCTGGCCGGGCGGCCGGGAGCGGGCCCGGACGCCGCCGTTCGGGTGCTCGGACATCCGGCCGGTGAACGGGAACTGCGCTTCGCTCTGGAACACTCCTACCGAGTGCTGGCCCGGTTGTCCGACCGGACCGAGACCAGGATCGAGATGGTGGAACGGGCGAACCGGGCCCGTCCCCGAACGTGGGTGTGAGTGCGATGCCGCAGCAGACCGTGTGCCCGAGCTGTGCCGAACCGTTGGAGGTGGAGGACGTCTTCTGCGGCGCCTGCGGCCGGAACCTGAACGAACCGGAGCCCCCCGCCGCCCCGGAGCCCCCCGCCGACCCCGAAGCCGGCTCGGGCCCCGCGGCCGGCGCGCCGTCGGCCTGTGTGCACTGCGGTGCCGCCGAGGTCGCCCGCGACGGGTACTGCGAGTCCTGCGGCGGCGTGCAGCCCCGGCCGCGCGACCACCAGGAGCGCTCGATCACCGGCGTCGCCGGCGTCACCGACCGCGGTCTGCGCCACCACCGCAACGAGGACGCGTTCACCGTGGCCGCCACCTCACTGCCCGGCGGCGAGCCGGCCGTGGTCGCGGTGGTCTGCGACGGCGTCTCCTCCTCCGCCCGGCCCGACGAGGCGTCGAAGACCGCCGTCGACGCCGCCTCCGAGTCCCTTCTGACCGCCCTGGAGCACGGCGAGGAGCCCGAGGCCGCGATGTGCGCCGCCATCGAGACGGCCGCGCGCGCCGTCTCCGAGCTGGCGCAGGACGGAACGCTCACGCCGGGTGGCAGCCTCAACGCGCCGGCCTGCACCTACGTCAGCGCGATCGCGGCCGGCGGACGGGTCACCATCGGCTGGGTCGGCGACACCCGGGCGTACTGGATCCCGGACGACCGGGTCGCCGCCGTCCCGTTCCGGCTCACCGAGGACGACTCCTGGGCCGCCAGGATGGTCGCCGCCGGCCTGATGAGCGAGGCCGAGGCGTACGCCGACCCGCGCGCGCACGCCATCACCGGCTGGCTCGGCGCGGACGCGGAGGAGCTCGAACCGCACACCGTCGGCTTCACCCCGCACGTCCCCGGCGTGCTGCTGATCTGCACCGACGGCCTGTGGAACTACGCCGAGGCCGCCACCGACCTGGCCTCCTTCGTCCGCGCCGACGCCCGCACCGAACCGCTGGCAGCCGCGCAGGCGCTGGTGAGGTTCGCGGTCGCCGCCGGCGGACACGACAACATCACCGTCGCCGTCCTCCCGATCGACCCGCCCGCCATCGAGCCCGCTCCCACGCTGGTGGACTTCCAGCCCTTCCGGACCCTGCCGGACCAGCCCTCCCCGGCGGCCACCACCAGGCCCTGACGCCCCATCAGGCCGATCCGTACCCGCACCACCATCTCCCCCGGCTCACTCACCGCTCTACTTCACTCAACGTTCGACAGGAGCAGCGATGGCCACTCAGTCCAACTCGCACCCGGGTTTCAGCGTCGACATCTTCCAGAACGAGTACCTGGCCGACGGTGCTCGCGAGGTGAACGCGATCGTCACCGTCACCGCAACCGGCACCGCCACCGGCACCGCGGCCGGGCTGCCGTCCGCCGACGGCGCGCGCGGCGCGGACTCGGCGGTGGTGATCATGGTCGACTGCTCGGGTTCGATGGACTACCCGCCCACGAAGATGCGCAACGCCCGCGAGGCCACCGCCGTGGCGATCGACGCCCTGCGGGACGGCGTCGCCTTCGCCGTGGTCAAGGGCACCCACGAGGCCGTCGAGGTCTACCCGGGCGAGGGGCGGCTGGCCGTCGCCGGCCAGGCCACCCGCGAGCAGGCCAAGCAGGCCCTGCGCAAGCTCGACCCGGCCGGCGGCACCGCGATCGGGACCTGGCTGTCGCTGGCGGACCGGCTCTTCGAGACCCGGCCCGACATCGCCATCCGGCACGGCATCCTGCTCACCGACGGCCGCAACGAGCACGAGAAGCCCCGCGAACTGCAGCGCGTCCTGGACGAGGTCACCGGCAGGTTCACGGTGGACTGCCGCGGCGTCGGCACCGACTGGGAGATCGACGAGCTGCGCCGGATCTCCTCCGCCCTGCTCGGCACGGTGGACATCGTCGCGGAGCCCTCCGGCCTGGCCGAGGACTTCCGCAGCATGATGGAGAAGACCATGGGCAAGCAGGTCGCCGACGTGGCACTGCGGTTGTGGACCCCGGCCAACGCGGTGGTCAAGTACGTCAAGCAGGTCGCCCCGACGGTCGAGGACCTGACCGGGCGCCGGGCGGAGGCCGGGCCGCGCGCCGGCGACTACCCCACCGGTTCCTGGGGCGACGAGAGCCGCGACTACCACGTCTGCGTCGAGGTCCCGAACGCCCCGGTCGGCAACGAGATGCTCGCCGCCCGGATCAGCCTGGTCCTCCCTCGACCCGACGGCGGCTCCGAGGTGCTCTCCCAGGGCCTGGTCCGGGCGATCTGGACCGATGACCTGGTCTCCTCCACCCGGATCAGCCCGCAGGTGGCCCACTACACCGGCCAGGCCGAGCTCTCCGCGGCCGTCCAGGAAGGCATGGCCGCGCACCGGGCGGGGGACGTGGACCGTGCCACCGCCAAGTTGGGCATCGCCGTGCGGCTCGCCCACGAGACCGGCAACGAGGGCACGTTCAAGCTGTTGCAGAAGGTGGTCGACGTAGTGGACGCGAAGGAGGGTACGGTTCGGTTCCGTAAGAACGTGAGCGAGGCCGACTCGATGACTCTTGAGACCCGGTCGACCAAGACGGTACGGGTGAAGAAATGACCGGTTCAGCCGAGCGTGGCGGACCTGCCGGAATGTGGGGGAACTGATGCCGATCTGCCCGAGGGGCCATGAGTCGCAGGCCGAGGACTGGTGCGACTTCTGCGGCTTCCCGATGACCCCGCCGCCGGGCGTGGCCGTCCCGGGCTCGGCCCCGTTCGGCGGTCCGGGCGCGCCCGGGTCATCCGGCATGCCCGGTTCGGGCGCTCCGCACGGGGCCCCGCCCGGTGGCCGCCCCATGGGCGCGCCGGCCGGCGGGCCCGTCCCGCCGGCTCCCCCGCGGCCGCCGATGGCACCGCCGCCCTTCGCCGCCCCGCACGAGCCGACGGCACCGCTGGTCACCTGCCCGATCTGCCGCACCCCGCAGACCGGGCGGTACTGCGAGGAGTGCGGGTACGACTACGACCTCTCCGCCCCCTCGAGCCACCAGCAGCCCCCGGCTCCCCAGGCCGGCCCGGCCGGCCCGGCCCAGGGCGGCGGTTACGGCTACCCGCCCCCCGCGCCCGCGCCGTACCAGCCGCCGACCCCGCCGCCGGGCCCCGCCCCCAGCCCGTACCAACCGCCGACCCCGCCGCCCGCGCCGGCACCGGAGCCCCCGCCGTTCCCCGCGCCCGGCCCGGCACCGTTCGAGGGCGGCGACCCGTACGCGCGGCGCGATCCGTACGCCCAGCCGCAGGCCGCGCCGTACGAGAACGCCGCCCCGTACCCGCGGGAGCCGTTCGCGAAGCCGGATCCGTTCGCCAAGGCGGACCCGTTCGCGAAGGCGGATCCGTTCGCCAAGGCCGCGCCGTACGAGGGCGGGCAGACGTACGAGCAGGCCTCGGCGTTCCCGGATCCGGACGGCTTCGAGCGGACCGGCCCGGTCTACGCGCAGCCCGGGCCGACGGCTCCGGGCGACGAGTTCGGGACGTCGTTCCGCCTCGCGCCGCCCGCGAACGCACCCTCCGCGCCGCAGCAGCAGCCGCCCGCACGTGCCACCTGGATAGCGGTGGTCAGCGCCGACCGCGACTACTTCACCGACATGATGGCGCGCAGCGGCCCCGAGGCCGCCGGACTGTTCTTCCCGCCGTACTGCCCCGAGCGCCGGATCCCGCTGACCGGCCGCGGCCAGCTGCGGATCGGGCGCCGCAGCCAGCACCGGGGCACCGTCCCGGAGATCGACCTGTCGGTGGCGCCGGAGGATCCGGGTGCCTCGCACCAGCACGCCCTGCTGGCTGAACAGAACGACGGCAGCTGGGTGCTGGTGGACCAGGACTCCACCAATGGCACCACGGTCAACGGCGGCCCCGACCCGGTGCCGCCGCACACCGCGATCCCACTGACGGACGGCGACCGCATCCACGTCGGCGCCTGGACCACCATCACCCTGCACCGCTCCTGACGTGGCATCGCCTCGACTGGGCGTCAGATCGACGCCCTGCCGGGTGGGGCCCGCCTCCAACGGGCCCCACCCGGTCACGATTTCACCAAGCACGCTGCTCTGACCTGCGCGGAAATCCCTTCGCCCTCTAGGGTTCAGGACATGACTGCAGCTATATCCGCTGACGGGATCCGGAAGCGGTACGGGGATGTCCAGGCTGTCGACGGGGTGTCACTCACCGTCGAGACTGGCGAGTTCTACGGGATTCTCGGCCCGAACGGGGCCGGGAAGACCACCACCCTCGAAATCCTCGAGGGTATCCGCGAGGCCGACGAGGGCCGCATCGAGTTGCTGGGGCTGTCGCCCTGGCCGCGCAACAGCAAACTGCTGCCGCGCATCGGCGTACAGTTCCAGGCCTCGGCCTTCTTCAACAAACTGACCGCCCGTGAGACCATCCGAACCTTCGCGTCCTTCTACGGGGTGGGCCCCAAGCGGGCCGACGCGATGTTGGAGCGGGTGGGACTGACCGACTCCGCCTCCGTCCTCACCGACAAGATGTCCGGCGGCCAGGCCCAACGCCTGTCCATCGCCTGCGCGTTGGCGCACGACCCGGAGCTGGTCTTCCTGGACGAGCCCACCACCGGCCTCGACCCGCAGGCCCGCCGCAACCTCTGGGACCTGCTCCGGGACATCAACGCCGAGGGCCGTACGGTCGTCCTGACCACCCACTACCTGGACGAGGCCGAGGTGCTCTGCGACCGGGTCTCGGTGATGGACCACGGCAAGGTGCTGAAGACCGGCGCCCCGGCTGCGCTGGTCCGCGAGATCGACGACACCGTGCGGGTGAGCGTCGAGTCCGGTCAGCTCACCGCCGCGCGGGCGCGCGAGCTGTTCGGCGCGGCCGACGCCGAGATCGCCAACCTGGAGGACAACGGGGTCTCGCTGTCCGTCTCCACCCGCGCCCCGGCGCCGGTGCTGTCGGTGCTCGCGGAGCAGAACGCCCTGCGCGGCCTGGAAGTACGCGGAGCCACTCTGGAGGACGTCTTCCTCCAGCTGACCGGACGGGAGTACCGGGCATGAGCACGACCTCGGCCACGGCACAGCAGACACCGACCGGAGGGCAGCCGGCGGAGCAGGAACGGGTGAGCGCCTTCGCGGGGATCGCCAGGGTGATGCTGCTCGGCTTCCTGCGGGACCGCGGGACCGTGTTCTTCACGCTGGTCCTCCCGCTGCTGTTCCTGGTGCTCTTCGGCAGCCTCTACAAGAACTCCAGCACCCCTCAGGTGAGGGTCGCCCAGGTCGGCGCGGTGCAGCTGCTCGACCAGGTGCCGAGCGAGGTGCACGCGCAGCTGGACAAGACCCTCAAGATCACCAAGTACTCGGACGAGGCCTCCGCCCTGGAGAAGGTGCGAAAGGGCCAGCTGGACGGCCTGGTGGAGTCCGGGCCGAACGGACAGGTCGTCCTCCGCTTCAGCGCCTCCGACCAGGTCAAGGCCGGCAGTGTGCAGGCCATCCTGAGCTCGGTCGTCGAGTCGGCCAACCAGGCCGCCTCCGGGAAGGCCCCGGCCTACACACTGGCGGCCAGCCAGGTCGAGGACGACTCGATCAAGACGATCCAGTTCCTCACCCCCGGCCTGCTCGCCTACGCGATCGCCATGGGTGCGGTGTACGGGTCCTCGTTCACCCTGGTCACCTGGCGCAAGAAGCGGGTGCTGCGACGGCTGCGGCTGACCCCGGTCTCGCCGCTGGCCATCGTCGGTGCCCGGGTCGGCATCAGCGTGCTGGTGGCGCTGGCCCAGACCGGGCTCTTCCTGCTGGTCGCCACCACGCCGTACTTCGGTCTGAAGCTGACCGGCAACTGGTGGCTGATCGTGCCGCTGGTGCTCTGCGCCACCATCGCGTTCATGTCGATCGGTCTGGTCACCGGATCCATCGCCAAGTCCGAGGAGGCGGCGAACGGCATCAACCAGATCATCGTCCTGCCGATGTCCTTCCTGGGCGGCGCGTTCATCCCGCTGGACGTCGCGCCCGGCTGGCTGCAGACCGTCTCTCGCGCCCTGCCGCTGCGGTACATGATCGAGCCCGCCAAGTCGGTGCTGAGCAAGGGCGGCGGCCTGATGGACGTACTCCCGTCCATGGGCATCCTGCTCGCCTTCGCCGCCGTGATGTCCCTGATCGCGTCCCGCTTCTTCAACTGGGACGACGCGTAGTCGTCGGGACGGCGCTTGACCAGTGCGGCGACGCGTGGCCGCTGGGACAGCGCTTGACCAATGAGGCGGCGCGTGGCTGCTGGGACGGCGCGTAGCCGCACGCTCCCGGCCGCACCGGGCCACCCCGCAGGGGTCGTACGCCGAAAGACCGGTGTACGGCCCCTGCGGCCGTCTGCGACCATGGTCGGGTGAATGACACCCCACGTGGCACGCTCAGCGAGGAGACCTTTTACGACGCCGTCGGCGGTGAGCCGACCTTCCGACGGCTGGTGCACCGCTTCTACCAGGGCGTCGCCGAGGACGAACTGCTGCGGCCGATGTACCCCGAGGAGGACCTGGGCCCCGCCGAGGAGCGGTTGGCCCTGTTCCTGATGCAGTACTGGGGCGGCCCCCGCACCTACAGCAACGAGCGCGGCCACCCGCGACTGCGGATGCGGCACGTGCCGTTCCGGGTGGACCGGGCCGCCCACGACGCCTGGCTGAAGCACATGCGGGTGGCCGTGGACGAGCTGCGGCTCCCCGCCGACGCCGAACGCCAGCTGTGGGACTACCTGACCTACGCCGCCGCGTCGATGATCAACACTTCCGGCTGACGGCAACCCCGGCAGCACCTGGCGGGTCCGGTATGCCGACGGCAGCCGGACGGGTCGGTACGCCGACGGCGACCTCAACGGCACCCGCCAACACCCGGGCCGGCCCGGGCGACAGGGCCAGTCAGTCGAGGAACAGGATCCGTCAGTGCAGCGGGCTGAGGCCCAGTCCGGAGCCCGGCGCCGCGGCAGTGCGCACCGCCACCGACCCGGCCGGAGCGCTCAGCCGCAGCCAGGCCCCGGCCCGGTGCACGGTGAGCGGGACGGCTGGGCGCAGGAACCCCATCACATACGCGGCGTGCACCGCCCGCAGCGGCACCTCGGGCGCGGCCGTCAGCGGACGGGACCAGATCTCGTCGGCCAGCCCGTCCAGTACGGCACGGGTCCGGTGGTGCTCGGGCACCGCCTCGCTGCGCGTCTTGAACTCACTCACCGCCGCCATCAGTTCGGGGAAGACCCGCAACGCGGGCGGCTCGGCCAGCAGCTGCCACCCGGTGCGGGGCGGCAGCAGGCCGGCCCAGGCGGGCCCGGTCACGGCAGCGGGGACCGGAACGGTGCCGGTCTGCTCGTCGACGGACTCCAGCAACTGGCCCGCGGAGACCGTGACATCGGTCGGCCCGCCCAACTCGGCCAGCCTCGCCGTACGGATCGCCAGTGCGCCCGAACTCCCCAGCGGCAGCCGTCCGAAGACCGCCAGCACCCCGCCGCCCGGCACCCCCGTCCCGCTGCCGGGCCCGGCCGACGGCACGGCCTGCAGGCGCACCGCGGCCGCCCGGTCGAAGCGCAGCAACCGCTCCAGGAAGGCGACCAGGTCGGCGGCCTCCCCCGCATCGGCGAGTATCAGGCGGACTGGCGTGTTCAACGGATCAGCTCACTCGGTGCAGGGGACTGTTCTCAAGGGACTCGGTACACGGCGTTCGCTGGTCAACCGCCGGCGACCGGCGTTCGGTGGTCAGCGACCGGCAGCCGCCGACCGCCGCACCGGTACGGGCTGCCGCCCGCTAGACGGCGGCAGCGACGGTGCCGGCGACGGCGGCCACCTCGTCCGCGCCGTCCATGAAGGCGCTGAGGAACTTCCGCTCCACCGGGCTGATCCGGCGCGGCCGCCCCTCCGCCAGGTTGTACGGGACGACGACGGTGGACGCCTCGACGTAGATCGTCTCGGTGCCGTCCTCGTTGATGTCCTTGATCTGGTACGAGACGGTCAGCGAGGCACCACCGATCGCGGTCACCCAGGTCTCGATGGTGACCGGCGTGGGCCGGTGGACCAGCGGACGCTTGTAGTCGATCTCGTGCCGCGCCACCACGGAGCCGCCCGCGAACTCCCCGGCCCCGGCGGCGGTGGCCTGGGTGAACATGAAGTCGATCCGGGCCTCCTCCAAGTAGCGCACGAAGACCGCGTTGTTGACGTGCCCGAAGGCGTCCATGTCGGACCACCGCAACGGGCAGGCGTAGATGTGGCGTGCCACGAGTCTCTCCTTCAATCCGGACACCCGTCGGCGGGTGTCCGCCGACGGGCCGGCCACTGGCCGGCTATCCGCCGGCCAGCGTCCCGGTGGGGGGGTCGTGGACCCGCGCGGGAGGGGTGGTTTCTGGTTTGTCGTAGGATGTGTGGGTCGCCCCCATATAGACTTCTTATGGGG
>NZ_JBVIMH010000030.1:64801-97040 GCF_055579945.1 Kitasatospora sp. NPDC032150
TTGGTGGTTCTAATAGAAAGGCCCACCAACTGCCATCCGCCCAGCCGCTCGTGGGAGGGCCGGGGCCCGGGAGCCCCACGGGGGGGTGGTTCTCCCGGCCCTCCCCCAGGCCTGGTCGTCAGCCTCGGGTCAGCTTCTTGTAGGTGGCCCGGTGCGGACGGGCGGCGTCGGCGCCCAGCCGCTCGATCTTGTTCTTCTCGTAGGACTCGAAGTTGCCCTCGAACCAGAACCACTTGCTCTCGCCCTCGTAGGCGAGGATGTGGGTGGCCACTCGGTCCAGGAACCAGCGGTCGTGGGAGATGACCACGGCGCAGCCCGGGAACTCGAGCAGGGCGTTCTCCAGCGAGGAGAGGGTCTCGACGTCGAGGTCGTTGGTCGGCTCGTCGAGGAGCAGCAGGTTGCCGCCCTGCTTGAGGGTGAGCGCCAGGTTGAGGCGGTTGCGCTCACCACCGGAGAGCACTCCGGCCGGCTTCTGCTGGTCCGGGCCCTTGAAGCCGAACGCCGAGACGTAGGCGCGGGACGGCATCTCGACCTGGCCGACGTTGATCCAGTCGAGGCCGTCGGAGACGACCTCCCACAGGGTCTTCTTCGGGTCGATGTTGGCCCGGTTCTGGTCGACGTAGCTGATCTTGACGGTCTCACCGACCTTGACCTTGCCGCCGTCCGGCGTCTCCAGGCCCTGCAGCATCTTGAACAGCGTGGTCTTGCCGGCACCGTTGGGGCCGATCACACCGACGATGCCGTTGCGCGGCAGGGTGAAGGACAGGTCGTCGATCAGGAGCTTCTCGCCGAAGGCCTTGTTGAGGTTCTCCACCTCGATGACGATGCTGCCCAGGCGCGGGCCCGGCGGGATCTGGATCTCCTCGAAGTCCAGCTTCCGCATCTTGTCGGCCTCGGCCGCCATCTCCTCGTAACGGGCGAGACGGGCCTTGGACTTGGCCTGGCGGCCCTTGGCGTTGGAGCGGACCCACTCCAACTCTTCCTTGAGGCGCTTGGCGCGCTTGGCGTCCTTCTGGCCCTCGACCTTCAGGCGGGCCTGCTTGGTCTCCAGGTAGGTGGAGTAGTTGCCCTCGTAACCGATGGCGCGGCCGCGGTCGAGCTCCAGGATCCAGCCGGCCACGTTGTCCAGGAAGTACCGGTCGTGGGTGACCGCCACGACGGTACCGGGGTACTTGGCCAGGTGCTGCTCCAGCCAGTTCACCGACTCGGCGTCCAGGTGGTTGGTGGGCTCGTCGAGCAGCAGCAGGTCGGGGGACTCCAGCAGCAGCTTGCAGAGCGCGACCCGGCGCTTCTCACCACCGGACAGCTTGGTGACCGGCCAGTCGCCGGGCGGGCAGCCCAGCGCGTCCATGGCCTGCTCCAGCTGGGCGTCGAGGTCCCAGGCGTTGGCGTGGTCCAGGTCCTCCTGGAGCTTGCCCATCTCGTCGAGCAGCTCGTCGGAGTAGTCGGTCGCCATCAGCTCGGCGATCTCGTTGAACCGGTTGAGCTTGCCCTTGATCTCCTTGACGCCGTCCTCGACGTTCTCCAGGACGGTCTTGGACTCGTCGAGCGGGGGCTCCTGGAGGAGCATGCCGACGGTGAAGCCCGGCGAGAGGAAGGCATCGCCGTTGGACGGCTGCTCCAGCCCGGCCATCATCTTCAGCACCGTCGACTTACCGGCGCCGTTGGGGCCGACGACGCCGATCTTCGCTCCGGGAAGGAAGCTGAGCGTCACGTCGTCAAGGATGACCTTGTCGCCGTGTGCCTTGCGCACCTTGCGCATGGTGTAGATGTATTCCGCCACGTGAGATCGCTCCGGCGTCGTCATGAATATTCTGCTTACAGCCTTCCATTCTGCCGCACGGCGGCGGAGGTCCCGAACGGCCTTGGTCGGGCGACCCCCTGGGACCGGACCGCTCTGCTGCCCGGGTCGGCCCGCCCTGCCGTAGGTGTCCGAGACGGGCCGGTCCCGCCCTCCGCGCTCGGCGGAGGACGGGACCGGGTGCCCCTCGGTGTTTCAGCGCTTCGGCGACTCGGAGGCCGCAGCACTCCCCCGCACCGGATCAGGGCGGGAGATCACCGGGTGGGGCGGAGACGGCTCGGACCGGGAGGTCAGGCCGTGGTGCGGCTGTGACGGCCGCGGCGACGCAGGGCGAAGACCGCACCGCCACCGGCGACCAGCAGCGCACCGCCGGCGCCGATCAGCCACGGGGTCTCACTGCCGCCACCGGTGAAGGCCAGGCCGCCGCCGGTCGAGCCGCCGGTCGAACCACCCGTGCCACCGCCGGTGGACGAGCTCGTGGAGGGGCTGGGCTTGGCGCTCGGGGTGGAGCTGGGGGTGGTGGTGCCGGTGTCGGTCTTGCAGTTCAGGACACCCTGGATGTCCTGCTTGAAGCCGTTCGGGCCGGTGACGGTGAAGTGGTACGACTTGTCCTCGTCCACCTTGATCGGAACGCTGGTGCTGGCGCCCGGCTTCACCGTGTAGGTCTTGCCGTTGAGCGTGAAGGTGTAGTCCTGGTCGCCGTTGTTGGCAGCCGTGACGACCACCGCGCCCTGGACGCAGTCCACCTTGCTGGTGACGGCCGGGATCGGGCCGGTCGGGGCCCAGTTGACCTTGACGCTCGCGGTGGCCGGGACGGCCTCGGAGCCCGCCAGGATCAGTGTCTGGCTGTGCACGTTGTCGGCGTTGACACCGGTGAAGGCACGGCCGACGGAGACCTGGGCCGAGGTGGTGGCCTTGATGTCGGCGCTGCCCTTGGCACCGCCGCCCGGGGCCTTGGCGTAGATCTCGTCGCCGGACTTGGCGCTCGTGATCGCCTTGCCGTTCTTGTCGGTGACGGTGAGCCCGGCCTTGGCACCGTCCGCGTCCACGGAGAGGCCCACGGAGGAGCCGTTGGTGGTGACCGAGATCGGACCGAGCAGCGCACCGCTCTTACCGGAGACGGAGTTCGGCGACAGGCTGAGGGTGGGCTTGGGCTCCTCCAGCGGCTGCGCGCTCTTGATCAGGTACTTGGCCAGGTCGTTCGCCTTGCTGTCCACCGGGACGGCGTTGGCACCGTCCGAGAAGTGCCAGATCGCCGCCTGGGTGCCGGCCGCGGCCTCGTCCTCCGTCAGGCCGCTGATGTTCGCGTCCTTGGCCAGCTGACCCGCGCTGATGTGGGGGTAGGAGTGCTCGAGGATCCAGAGGATCTTCCCCGCGTCCTTGTTGCCCGCCAGCGAGCTCGACTCCCAGCCGGTCTCCTGGTACTGCGCGCCGCGCTGGGTCGGGTTGTGCAGATCGATGCAGTAGGTGTCGAGGGTCTGGTCGCCGGTCTTCAGCTCGATGAGCCCGCCCTGGGCGTGCTCGACCCTGCCGTCGTTCATGGGGATGTCGATGGCTTGACCGTGCCTGAGCGGCCCGTCGACCAGCACCGCCTTGGCGCCCGAGGCGGTGACGTCGACCGCAGCGGCCGCACCAGCCGTGATCATGCCTGCACTGATCGCAATGCTCGACGCGAGCATGACAGTGCCTATGCGGGAGACAGCCCGCCCCTGCTTGTGGAACATGAGATCCCTTCGGGCTAGGTCGTGCCGATGGCAGCCCGCCTTGCAAAGCGGCGCACCCCGTGGCGCCGCTGCACCTGTATGAACCAGACGCATCCTATTGACCCATTGAGGCCTGCAAACCTCCATGCCAAACCAGGACAGTACCGTATCTGTTTCGTTATCAAGGATCCTAAAGTCGAGCAAACTTGACGCAGAACCAGTTTCCGATCGTCAATCAACCGTCTCTACCCGAACCACACCTTCCCCGCCGGGAACCGCGGGTCGCGGGAGGCCCCACCCCGGGACGCGGCGCCCCGCTCAGGCCGCGCCGACCGGCTCCGCCGCGGACGCCCCAGCCGCCGCGTCAACCTCGCCAACCCCACTGCCCCCACCCTTCCCTTCCGCCCCATCGGCAACAGCACCGCCCGCGCCGACCCGCTGCCCGGATCCTCCCGCCGAGACCGCCGCGACGATCCAGTCCGGCACCGCGGGCTGCCCCTCACGGCCCGGCCGTGATGCGACCAGCTCCGGCCTGGCCTGCACCGCCCAGCGGAACGCCGAGGTGCCGCGCCCGAGGTCGTGACCGACCACCCGAGCGTCGATCTCCACGACGGAGCGCCGCTTGTCCTCCTCACCCCACTCCCGGATCCGCAGCCGGCCGCTGACCACGACCGGATCCCCCTTGCTCACCGAGCTCACCACGTTGGCGGCCAGCCAGCGCCAGGCCACCACGGTGACCCAGTTGGTCTCACCGTCCACCCAGTCGCCGGTGGCACGGTCGAATCGGCGCTCGGTCGCCGCCATCCGAAAGTTGGCCACCGGCACGCCGGCCGGAGTTTCCGTATAGCTCACGGTGGAGGCGACATTGCCGACCATCGTCACCAGGGTCTCGTTCATGACACACCCTCCGTTCCTCGGGAATTACCAAGCGGAATCACCGCTGCGAGGAGAGAGTGCCCAGAGCAGGAAATCAACACCAGCCCACCGGGAAATCCTGTGGATAACCCGGCCCTGTGGATAACTCGGGTAACTCTCCGGAGTGAAACAGAGACGGAAATGAACCATAGTGCGACATCAGGGCAGCGAGGCCATGACAAGTTCGGTTCGCGCACGGGCACCCGTCCGAGCCCCGAACGGGTGGCTCAGTAGACACGTCCGGCCTTGTCATCCGACCGAACGAACCCATATCTGCCCCCCTCCAGACAGGACAGACCCGGATTCTCCGCACCAAATCCATAACGGGTGGGGCTCCAGCCCCGTAACGACTGCACAACGTCCGGCGCCAGAACGTGCCAGAGCGCTGCAGACCCAGCCACCACCTGCGATTATCGGACCGCTCCACCGGGCCCGACACACCCGAACCGGTGCCCTAAGTCTCGGCGGAGTATCCGGGCACCCTTATCCTGTCCCGGAACAACCGGTCGCCACCGCGTGCGCACCGGCGGACTCCAAACCGGCCGAAGCCCCACCCGGGCTGACTCCGCCCTGTAACGCCCTCATAGCTCAGCGGATAGAGCACCCGCCTTCTAAGCGGTAGGTCGCAGGTTCGAATCCTGCTGGGGGCACCAGCGCCACCCGTCAATTCGGCACGCCCCGCGGCCCGCCTCGGCCGACAGGCCCACGAGGGCGACCGGACCACCCGAACGCCGCCCGGACCGTGCGCGGCGCCTCTCAGGCCGTGCGCAGCGCTTCCAGGTAGGCGTCCAGCAGGGCCGTCTGCCGCTCGGGCGGGAATTCCTGCGGCGCGAGGAGCGCCTGCACCACCAGGCCCAGCACATGGCTCTGCGCCGACGCCGCCAGGTCCGCCGCCGAACGGCCCGCGGGCAGCGCCCCGGCCCGCTGCGCGTCCGCGATCAGCGCGGTGAGCCGCTCGCGGGCGCGCCGGTAGCGTGCGGCGTGCTCGGCCGCGAGCTCCGGGTCGGCCAGCGCCACGTCCCAGGAGCCGACCCAGATCCGGTTGCCGTCCCGGCTCTCCGCCGTGAGCGGCAGGATGTCGAGCAGGACGGCCCGCAGCAGCCGCAGTGTCGAGGCCCCCGACCCGTCGGCGGCCCCCACCGCCGCCACCGCGGGACGCGGACGGTCAGCGGAGCGCTGTTCCAGGACCTCCAGGGCGTGTGCCACCAGGGCCCGCTTGTTCGGGAAGTAGTGCGTGAGCAGTCCGGTGGTGGCCTGCATCTCGGCAGCCACCGCGCGCAGCGTGAGCCCGCCGAAGCCCCGCTCGGCCAGGACCCGCCACACCGCCTCGGAGACATCGGCACGTCGGGCGTCATGGTCTCCACGGGCAGGCGTCATGGGCGATATGGTACCTGCCAAACGTTTGTTATGTACCCTCTCCACCAGGCGCCGGAGGCCGGTCCGGCCCGCCTCGCCCCGCTCTCGGCCAAGACCCGCAGAAGCTCACCAGAAGCCCTCACACCCCTCGCAAGCCCACCCTGGAGGCCCCGTGTACGCGATACCGCTCGCAGACGACGCCGAACTGCGCCCGCTCGAACCCTGGCAGTCCGCCGAATTCCTGGCCCACATCGACCGGGCCCGTCCGAACACCGACCCCTGGATCCCGTGGGCGTCCCGGTCCACCGACCTCGCCTCGGCCCGCGCCACCCTGCAGGGCTACGCGGACCGGCAGGCCACCGACACCGGCCGGATCTACGGCATCTGGCGCGCGGGAACGCTGGTGGGCGGCGTGATGTTCGTGCGCTTCGACACCGCGTCGGGCAACTGCGAGATCGGGGTCTGGACGGAGGCCGCCGGTGAGGGACGCGGTCTGATCAGCGCCGCCGTCCGCCACCTGCTGGACTACGCGCTGGTCGAGCGCGGGATGCACCGGGTCGAGTGGTGGACCAGCACCCGCAACGCCCGCAGCCGGGCGGTCGCGCAGCGGATGGGCATGCGGCTGGACGGCGTGCTGCGCGAGTACTTCCCGCACAACGGGATCCGGCACGACAAGGAGATCTGGTCGCTCCTGGCCCACGAGTGGGCGAAGCAGCGGGCCGCGGACGCTCCGGACGCCTAGCCGGGCCGGAGCGGCCACGGGTGCGTCGCCGGGCAGCCCGAAAACCGGGTGACGAACACGGGTCCCCCGGCCATGATTTCGATCACTGCCGCCGGCCCGAGGAGCATGTGCATGGCTCAGCACCGCACCGTTCCAGCGCTCTTCCCGCCACCCGGCTACGCTCACACCGCCGTGGTCGAGGCCGGTGAGCGGCTGGTGTTCCTGGCCGGTTCGGTACCGCTGGACGCTGACGGCAAGCTGGTCGGCCCCGGCGACTTCACCGCGCAGGCCCGGCAGGTGCTGGCCAACCTGGAGACCGCCCTGGCGGCCGTCGGCAGCGGTCTGCCGCAGGTGGTCGCCAGCACGGTGTACGTGGTGGCCGACGAGCCCGCCCGGCTGTCCGAGGTCTGGGACGTGGTCAACTCCTCGGCCCTCGCGGAGGGTCCGCACACCTCGACGTTGCTCGGTGTGGCCTGCCTCGGCTACACCGGACAGTTGGTGGAGATCACAGCCACCGCCGTAGTCCCCGGGGCCCCCGCTGTGGAAGGGTGAACGCCGACCCGAGGATCCCGGAGGCCGCCTTGCCCCAGCACGACCCGAACAGCACCGGCCCGACGACCGCGCCGCCCGGGACCGGGCCCGCCGGAGCCCCGACCGCGGAAACGGTCGTGGACACCGGGGTGGACGGCCTGCGCGCGTACGTCGAGGACGGCGGCGTGGCGGTCCTGGTGCTGGACCGCCCGGAGCGGCGGAACGCCGTGACGATGGAGATGTGGCAGCGGCTACCGGGCCTCCTGGAGCGGCTCGCCGCGCTGCCGGACGTCCGGGCGCTGCTGCTGACCGGCGCGGGCGGCACCTTCAGCGCGGGCGCCGACATCGCCGAACTCGCCGAGGTGTACGGCACCCCGGACCGGGCCGGTGCCTACCATGCGGTGAACGTCGCGGCGGAGGAGGCGCTGGCCGCCTTCCCGCACCCGACGATCGCCGTGTTGCACGGCTACTGTGTCGGCGGCGGCTGCCAGTTGGCGGTCGCCTGCGATCTGCGGTTCGCCGCCGAGGGCGCCCGGCTGGGGATCACGCCCGCCAAGCTCGGGGTGGTCTATCCGGCCGTACCCACGCTCCGCCTGGCCGGCCTGGTCGGTCCCGCCCGGGCCAAGTACCTGCTGTTCTCGGGCGAGTTGGTCACGGCCGAGCGGGCCGAACGCTTCGGCCTGGTGGACGAGGTGCTGCCGGACGGTGAACTCGACGACCGCGCCCGGGATTTCGCCCGCCTGCTGGCCCGCCGCTCGCCGCAGACCATCGGCGCGGCCAAAGCCGTTCTCGCCGCCTCCGGGCCGGCCGACGCGCAGGCCGCGGTGGCGCCGTGGGAGCACAAGTCCCGCCTGGCGCCGGACGTCCAGGAAGGGCTGGCCGCCTTCCTGGAACGCCGCGAGCCCCGGTTCTGAGTCCAACGGTCCAGCGGCCCGACCCGCGGCCCGACGACCAGGAACCGCAACGGCCCGACTGCGCAACGCCCCGGCGCCCCGGCGCCCCGGCGCCCCGGCAGCCCAACGACCCGGCAGCCCGACCCGGCGCCCCGGCAGCCCAACGACCCGACGGCCCGACCGGCCCGGGCGGGCGTCAGCGGATCGGCAGCCCGGAGATGCTGCGCGCGATCACGAGCCGCTGGATCTCGCTGGTGCCCTCGAAGATGGAGTAGATCGCGCTGTCCCGGTGCATCCGCTCGACCGGGTACTCCCGGGTGAAGCCGTTGCCGCCGAGGATCTGCATCGCCTGCGCCGTCACCCACTTCGCGGTCTCGCCCGCGTACAGCTTGGACATCGAGCCCTCGGCGGCGGTGAACGGCTGGTTGTCGGCGGCCATCCAGGAGGCCCGCCAGACCAGCAGCCGGGCGGCGTCGATCCGGGTCCTCATGTCGGCCAGGGTGAAGGCCACTCCCTGGTTGTCGATGATGGGACGGCCGAACTGCACCCGGGTGCGGGCGTAGTCGAGCGCCACCTCGTACGCGGCGCGCGCGATGCCGACCGCCTGGGCCCCGACCGCCGGGCGCGACGCCTCGAAGGTGGCCATCGCCGCGTTGCCGCCCCGCTTCGCCGGTCCTGGCGTGCCCGCCGCGCTCCGCGCCGCCTGTTCGCGGGCCCGCGCCAGCCGCTCGTCGAGCCGCTCCTTCCCGCCGAGCAGACAGTGGCCCGGCACCCGGACACCGTCCAGGACGACCTCGGCGGTGTGCGAGGCGCGGATGCCGTGCTTCTTGAACTTCTGCCCCTGGGTCAGGCCGGGTGTGCCGGGCGGGACCACGAAGGAGGCCTGCCCGCGCGCCCCGAGCTCCGGGTCAACCGTCGCCACCACCACGTGGACGGCGGCGATGCCGCCGTTGGTGGCCCAGGTCTTGGTGCCGTTCAGCACCCACTCGTCCTTGGCGTGGTCGTAGACGGCCCGGGTGCGCAGCGCGGAGACGTCCGAGCCGGCGTCGGGTTCGGAGGAGCAGAAGGCGGCCACCTTGACGTCGTCCGGGGTGCCGAACATCTGCGGCGCCCAGGTTCCGATCTGCTCGTCGGTGCCGTTGGCCAGCACGGCGACGGCGGCGAGCGTGGTGCCGACGATGGCGAGCCCGATCCCGGCGTCGCCCCAGAACAACTCCTCCATGGCGATGGGGATTCCGACACCGGAGGGGTCGAAGTACTGCTGGGCGTAGAAGTCCAGGGAGTAGATGCCGAGCCTGGCCGCCTCCTGGATGACCGGCCACGGGGTCTCCTCCCGCTCGTCCCACTCGGCGGCGGCCGGCCGCATCACGTCGGCGGCGAAGCCGTGCAGCCAGTCACGTACGGCGAGTTGGTCCTCGCCCGGGTCGAGGGAGAAGGTGCTCATGTTTCCTGCCTCCGGTCACAAGTGCCTGGCGGATCGCCCGGGACGCGGCCGGACGCCGGCCTGGTGCGTCCACGCCACTGCGGGTGTTACCCCCGGTAACACCGCCGGAGTCTGCTACTCATTGGTAACGCGTGTCAACGCCCCGCCGCCCGTCCAGTGCCAGCGCCACCACCAGGAGCCAGTACGTGCCGACCGCCGACCCCGCACCGCCCGGTGAGCCCCGCCGAGAGCAGTTGCTCAACGCCGCCGACCGGGTGGTCCAGCGCGACGGGCCGGGCGCCAGCATGAACGCGATCGCCGCGGAGGCCGGGATCACCAAGCCCATCCTGTACCGGCACTTCGGCGACCGGAACGGGCTGATCAGGGCACTGACCGAGCGGCACACCTCCGGCCTGCTGGCCGCCGTCAAGGCGGCGCTCGACGAGCCGCTGGAGCGCCGCGACCGGGTCGAGCACGTCCTGGACGTCTACCTCGCCGCGATCGAGTCCCGGCCGCAGGTGTACCGGCTGCTGACCCACCCCGGGCCCGGCGATCCCACCGGTGCCGGGAACGCGCTGGCGCCCGCGCTCAAGCGGATCGCCGACGAGATCGGCGAGGCCGTGCGGGACCAGATCGACCTCGGCGCGGACGGCCCGCTGCTCGCCGAGGCCTGGGGCCGGGCGATCACCGGAATGGTGCTGGCGGCCGGGGACTGGTGGCTCGAACAGCAGCCCTGCTCCCGCGCCCGGATGGTGCGGTCCCTTGCTGACCTGCTCTGGGGCCGGCTGGCCACCGCCGCGCCATTGCCGCAGGCCACCGTCCCGCCGGGCGTGCAGAGCCCCGGCACGGCCCGGCCCGACCGAGGCCCGGGGTACGGAACATGAGCTCTCCTCACCTCTTGTGAAGGCCGGCGGGGTGCGGCATCATCGGCGGTCACCACCCCTCCCCTTCCGAGGTGTCCCGTGCGCTTTGGCCGGACCGCCGCAGCACTCACCCTCGCCACCGCCCTCCTGGGCACCGTCGCCGCCGCACCCGCCCCCGCGGCCGGGGCCGGGGCGGCCCGCTTCCCCACCGGCACCGCCGTCTTGGCCGACGGCCGTACCGTCCTGACCGATCGGAGCGGCCGGGCACTCCAGCTGCGCGGCTTCAACGTGGACAAGTACGACGAGACCACCGAAGGCGACCTCAGGTCCATCGCCGCGCACGGCTTCACGCTGATCCGGGTGGCCGTCTCCTGGGCCCGTCTCGAGCCCGCCCGGGACTCCTACGACCAGGCCGAACTGGCCAAGCTGCGCGGGCTGCTCGACTGGGCGGCCGAGTACCGGCTGCTGGCCGTGATCGACTTCCACCAGGACGTGTACGGGCCCGAGTTCGGCGGCGGCGACCGCGGCATTCCGCTCTGGGCCACCCGGGACGACGGACTGCCGTTCACCCCGGACCCGGACGACTGGTTCGCCGGGTACTACCAGCCCGCCGTGCAGGCGGCCTTCCGGCACCTCTACGACGACCCCGACCTGCGGCGGTGGCAGGCCGACTTCTACACCCGGATCGCCCGTGAACTCGGCGGCCACCACGCCCTGCTGGGCTACGACCTGTTCAACGAGCCGTTCGGCCCCGTCGACGGCGACCCCAGTGACCCGGCCGTCCTGGCGGCGTCCGCCGCCGAACTGGAGCAGGGGCGGCTCGCCGGGATGTACCGGCGGCTGATCGCGGCCGTCCGCCGGGTGGACACCCGCGCCTGGCTGTTCGTGGAGCCCACGGTCCTGGTCGGCGAGGGCGTACCGACCCGGCTCCCGGCCTTCGCGGACCCCCGCGGCGGCGCGCCCAGGCTCGGCTACGCCCCGCACTTCTACGACACGGCGGTCGAGGCGGGGCATGACTGGGACCCGTCCGACGGCTTCATCGAGCACTACACCGCCGCCATCACCGCCTACCCCGGGGCCGGCCACCTACCCGTCCTGGTCGGCGAGTGGGGGCCGCCCGACTCCCGCACCCCGGGCAACGCCCGACTCGTGCGGCGGCAGGTCGACGCCATGGCGGGCTTCGCCGCCGCCTGGACGATGTGGTACTGGTGCCGGGGTACCGGCGGCTACTGCGCGCTGGGCCCGGACGGCCGACCCGCGCCCGGCGACGAACCCGCCTTCGAACCGTACGCGGTCGCCCTCGCCGGACTCCCCGGGACGGAGTCCTACCGGAACGGGGTCTACCGGCTCGCCTTCACCTCCGGCCGCCCGGGCTGGACCGAGGTGGTGCTCCCGCCCGGCAGCGGCACCGGACCGGAGGGGGTGGGCGTCAGCGGCGCCCGCGCCTCGACGGTGGTGGTCGAGCGGCCCGGCCCCGACCGCTCCGGTCTGGCCCGGATCCTGCTCCCGCGCACCGCCCCGGGCACCCGGGTCACCGTCACCGTCAGGGTGTGAGTCGGTCGGGCCGTCAGAGCAGATCGGCCCGCGCCGCCTGGATCCCCGCCTGGAACCGGGTGCGCGCGCCGAAGCGGTCCATCAGCTCCCGCACCCAGCGCTGCACCGTCCGGGTGGAGACCCCGAGCTGACGGGCGATGCTCTCGTCGGTGAGCCCCGCGGCCAGCAGGCCGAGCAGGCGCTGGTGCCGGTCCTCCGGCTCCGTCTCGGTGTCCGCCGCCGGGAACCGCATGGCGTGCGACCAGTACAGCTCGAACAGCCCGATCAGCGCGTCCAGCAGCGAGGACGGCCTGACCAGCAGCACGTGCTGCGACTCGGTGCCCGCACTCACCGGCAGCATCGCCCAGCGCGAGTCGACCACCGCCAGCTTGAGCGGCAACTCCGGCAGCACCCGGGCCTGTTCACCGCCCCGGACGAAGCCGCGGATCTCCGCCACCCGGGCCGGCTCGCGCAGTACCCGACTCTCGTACACCACGCGCATCGTCACGCCGCGCCCCAGCAGGGTGAGTTCGGTGTCGGGATCGCTGCGGCGGATGTACGGCGGTCGGTCGAGCAGCCGTAACTGCTCACGGGCGCCGAGCTGCAGGCTGCGCCAGAGCTCGGCGACCGACTCGCGGCCGGTGATCACCTCGACCAGCTCGCCCGCCCCCGACTGCCGCCGGCGGTAGGTGCGCATCAGCTCGTTGATCCGCCCGCGCGCCCGGCGGAGTTCGACCTCGCGCTGGAGGAGCAGTTCCTCCAGCGCCACATCGGGCGCGGCGGCCGTCCAGCGCCGCTGCCCCCTGGCCGGCCGCTCCACCAGACCGTGGTCGGCCAGCGACTCCAGCGCGGCCAGTGAGCGTTCGGCGCTCAGCCCGGCCCAGGCGCCGAGTTGCTGCGCGGAGGCGCTGCCGGCGTCGAGCAGTCGCAGATACAGCTCCTCCGCGTCCGCGCCGATGCCCAACCCGGCGAATCTGGCCCCAGCGGGCTCCGGCATCGGTACCCCCTTCCCGATCCCCGTCCTGCGGGAGAAGTCCGCAGGTGAAGTCCGACTCTGTGCCATCGGGCGGGCGAACGCAAGGGACCTCCGACAAGACATGTACCCGCCATGACGCGTTCCTGACCCGCTCATTGCCTTCCGCCCGGGGCGGGCTCCCCGCACGCTTGGCGACAGCGTCCGCCGGGGCCGGCCCCACACCCCTCCGGTGGCCCGCCGAAGTCCCCGACCCCCACCAGGAGTTCTTCATGCGTGCGATCCGTACCGCCTCCGTCGCGGCAGCCGCCCTGCTCGCGGCCTCCACCGCCGCGCTCGCCACGCCCGCGAGCGCCGCGGCCGCCACCGGCTCCGCACGGGCCGTGCACTACTACGGCCATCACCCCCGGGGCTCGTACGACTACGACGGCGGCGTCTGGGGCGGCTACGTCGCCCAGGGCAGCAACTTCCGTACCGTCACCGGCTCCTGGACCATGCCGCAGGTGCAGTGCAACACCTCCGACGACCTGTTCGCGCCCTGGGTCGGCATAGACGGCTACGGCTCGCAGACGGTGGAGCAGACCGGCGTCCAGGTGGACTGCTCCAGCGGATCACCGGTCTACTCCGGCTGGTACGAGATGTACCCGGCCCCGCCGCAGTACTTCAACGACCCGGTGGACGCCGGCGACAGCTTCACCGGCAGCGTGGTCTACAACGGCAGCGGCAGCTACACCCTGAAGCTCACCGACGACACCAAGGGCTGGACCGAGACCACCCGCCAGCACCTGAACGCCCGGAACGTGAGCGCCGAGGCGGTCATCGAGTCGCCCTCCCAGAGCTACCCGTCCTTCGCCAGCCTGGACTTCAGCGGTGTCACGGCGAACGGGCGGACCTTCGACGCGTACTCGCCACAGGCCATCGACAGCGGCCAGTACACCGAGACGGGCCTGCAGAACGGTTCGTTCTCCATCGTCCCGGCGAACTGACCGGCCGCTCCGCTCCGCCGCCGGACCGGACCCGGCGGCGGAGCGGAGCGCAGGCGCCCTTGGATCAGGCTCCGGTCAGACCGCGCCGCTTGAGCAGCGGGGCGATCTCGGGGTCACGGCCGACCACGGCCCGGAAGCAGTCCAGCGCGTCCTTGCTGCCGCCGCGCGAGAGCAGTTCGGCGCGGAAGATCTCGCCGCTCTCGCGCACCGTACGGCCGCCTGTACGGAACCACTCGACGGTGTCCGCGTCCAGCACCTCCGACCAGATGTAGGCGTAGTAGCCCGCGCTGTACTCGCTCGCGAAGATGTGGCTGAAGTACGTGCTGCGGTAGCGCGGTGGGACGGCCGGCAGTGCCAGCCCGGCCCGGGCCAGCGCGGCCGCCTCGAACTCCTGGGCGTCGGCGATCTCCCGGCCCGCGGGCACGGTGTGCCAGGCCCAGTCGAGCAGCGCGGCGGCCAGGTACTCGACCGTGCGGAAGCCCTGGCCGAACTGCTCGGCGGCGTCGATCCGCGCCACCACCTCGGCCGGCAGCGGCTCGCCGGTCTCGTGGTGCCTGGCGAAGTTGGCCAGCACCTCGGGCCAGTCCATCCACATCTCGTTCACCTGGGACGGGAACTCCACGAAGTCGCGCGGCACCTCGGTCCCGGAGAACAGCGGGTAGCGGACGGCGGAGAACAGGCCGTGCAGCGCGTGGCCGAACTCGTGGAAGAGCGTCCGCACCTCGTCCCAGGTCAGCAGGGCCGGCTCAGCGGGGGCGGGGTGGGCGACGTTGAGGTTGTTGACCACCACCGGACGCCGGCCGAGCAGCTCCGACTGCGGGACCAGTTCGTTCATCCAGGCGCCGCCGCCCTTGGACTCCCGGGCGTAGAAGTCTCCGAGGAACAGGCCCAGCGGGCTGCCGTCCGCCTCGAACACCTCGAAGACCCGGACGTCCGGGTGGTACCCGGTGAGGTCGTCCCGCTCGGTGAAGGTCAGCCCGTAGGCCAGGTTGGCGGCGTGGAACACGCCGTCGCGCAGCACTCGCTCCAGCTCGAAGTACGGGCGCAGCGCGGCGGTGTCCAGGTCGTAGACGGCCTTGCGGACCTGCTCCGAGTAGTAGGCCCAGTCGTGCGCGGCGAGCTCGGTGATGCCGTCGGCCGCGGCGGCCTTGGCCAGTTCGGCGGCCTCGCGCTCGGCGTTGGCCACGGCGGGGGGCACCAGGCGGGCCAGCATCGCGTCCACCGCCTCGACCGTGCCGGCGGTCTCGTCGGCCACCACGTACGCGGCGTGGCTGGGGTAGCCGAGCAGCGCGGCGCGCTCGGCGCGCAGCTCGGCCATCCGGATCGCCACCGGGCCGTTGGACTCCACGGCCCGGCCGAGCGAGGCCTCCAGCAGCCGGGCGCGCACCGCGCGGTCGGTGAGGGCGGCCAGCTCGGGCTGGTTGGAGAAGTTCTTCAGGCTCAGCACGTAAGTACCGTCCGGGTGGCCGAGCGCCTTGGCGTTCTCGGCGGCCGCGGCGATCTGGCCGGCGGGCAGGCCGTCCAGCTGCTCGGCGCCGTCCAGCACCAGGGCCCGGGCCCTGGTGTCGTCGAACACGTTCTGCCGGAAGGTCGTCGCGTCCGAGGCCAGCTGGGCGTTGATCTCCCGCAGCCGCTGCTGGTCGGCGGGCGACAGCCTGGCCCCGGCACGGACGAACCGGGTGTGGTGGCGCTCCAGCAGACGCAGCGCCTGGGCGTCCAGGTCCAGGGTCTCGCGGGCCTCGTACACGGCGCGCACCCGGGCGTAGAGCGCCGGGTCGAGGTGGATCGCGTCGGCGTGCGCCGCGAGCCTCGGACTGATCTCGGCGGCCAGCTCCTGCAGCGCGTCGGTGGCGTCGGAGGCGAGCTGGTTGTCGAAGACCAGCCGTACCCGGTGCAGCAGCGTCCCCGAACGCTCGAGCGCCACCAGCGTATTGTCGAAGCCCGGCGGCTCGGGGTCGGCCACGATCGCCGCGATCTCGGCCAGCTGGTCGGCCATTCCCCGCTCGAAGGCGGGCAGATAGTGCTCTTCCCGGATCTCGGCGAAGGGCGGGAGTCCGTAGGCCAGGGTGCTGGGCTCGAAGAAGGGGTTGTCGCTCATTGCCCGAACCTTACGCGCTGTCAAGACCGCTGCCTACGGGCCGATCGACCCTCGTGGCGCCCGGTGGGCCGTTCAGTCCTCGGTCGGCCAGTCCCAGCCGAGCTGCAGGAACAGGCCCAGCCGGTCGGAGACGCAGCGCATCTCGCTGATCCGCCCGGCCGCGACGGTGAAGACGAAGACGGCCTCGTTCCTGAAGCTCCGTCCGGTCGGCTCCGGCATCCGGGGGTGCGCCGCCGAGCTCACGCCGGTCTGGGTGATCCGGGCGACCACCCGGTCTCCCTCCGCGATCAGCTCCTCCACCTGCACGCGGTAGGGCGCCAGCGCCGTCAGCTGGGTCGCGATCGCCGCGAAGGCGGCGCCCGGCTCGTCCGGCTCGCCGAAGACCACCTTGTTGTGGTCGACCACGTCGGCGGCCAGGAAGTCGCCCAGGTCGGTGATCCGGGCCTCGTTCAGGGCGGTGAAGAAGTCGGTGACGAGCCGCTTGTTGCTCTCGATGGCGTCGGTCATGCCAGTGTCCCCCTCGGACGGTCTCTTACGGCGTAAGATCGGCCGCTGTCGAGTACTATTCCCTTACGCCGTAAGAAACGTCAAGGGGGCAACCGTGGCAGCCACCGCCAGGCGGGCCGGGCTGAGCCGCACCAAGGTCCTGACCGCCGCACTCCAGTTGGCCGACCGCGAGGGCGTGGAGAAACTCTCGATGCGCCGCCTCGGCACCGAACTCGGCGTCGAGGCCATGACGCTGTACTACTACCTGCCCAACAAGGCCGCCCTGCTGGACGGCTTGGTCGAGCTGGTGGTCTCCGCCGTACGCCCCGCCCCCTCCGGACCGCCGGACGAATGGCCGCGCTGGCTGCGGGAGTTCGCGGTCCGGCTGCGCGCCGAGTTGCTCCGCCACCCCGGCGTGCTGCCGCTGGTGGCCGCCCGGCCCGCGCGCACCGCCGACGCCCTGGCCGCCGTCGAGGAGGCGGCGGCGGCCCTCGGCCGCGCCGGGATCGCGCCGCTCGTCGCACTGCGGATCATCAACTCCGTCACCACCGCGGTCATCGGCCACTGCCTCGCCGAGGCCGACCCGCCCGGTGACACGGCGGCGGCGGAGACCGGCCCCGACCTCACCGGCTTCCCGGTCCTCGCCGCCGCGGCCGCCGCCGGCCTCGGCACCCCCGCCGACCACCAGGCCCGCTTCGACCTCGTGCTGGACACCCTGCTCACCGGCCTCGCCGGCCACCATCCGGCCCCGCGGCCGCGCTGACGCCCCGGTTGTCAGTACGGGGCGCTACCGTCGGGCGAATGCCCGTCCGAGAGGAGGAGACCCCATGGCCCCGGCCCCCCGTACCGCTCTGGTGCCCGACCCGCACGGCCCGGGCGGGCGCCTCCAACCGCTCGCCGAGGACGGCAACCCGCTCGGCCCGCCCGTCCGGACCCCCGACCTGGCCGCCGCCGTCGCCGAGCGCGAGGCCGCCGAGCAGCCGCGCTGGGTCTGGGCCGCCGCCGACAGCGCGTACGCTCCGCTGCTGCCGCTGCGCCTGGCCCGCTGCCACGACCTACGGCTGACCGAGGCCCTGCTGCTCGGCCACGACGGCGCCTGGGGCGCGCCGCGCTCACTGGGCGCCGCCTGGGCCAGGCTGCGCGGGCTGCCCGTGCCCGCGGACCTGCCGGAGAGCGCCGGGCCGGACGACCAGGACGGCCTCTTCGCCCCGGACCGCCTGCAGCTCCCGCCCGGCACCGACCCGCTGGCGGCGGTGGTCGCCGTCCACGCCGAACAGCAGCGCCGCATCGGTTCGATCGCCGACCCGGCGACCCGCGCGCGCTTCCGGCTGCTGGTGGCCGCCGAGTCCGCCGGCGGCCTGCTGGCGGCCGAGATGTCCCACGACGGGCTGCCCTGGCGCGCCGACATCCACGACCGGCTGCTCACCGAGCTGCTCGGCCCGCGCCCGACCGTCCCCGGCACCCAGCCCAGCCGGCTCGCCGAGCTGGCCGTCGAGCTGCAACAGGCGCTCGGCGGCCGCCCGTTCAACCCCGACTCGCACAGCCAGGTGCTGCGCGCCTTCGCCGAGCAGGGCATCCAGCTCGGCTCCACCCGCTCCTGGGAGCTGAACCGCGTCGACCACCCCGCCGCCCGCCTGATGACCCGTTACAAGGAGCTCTCCAGACTGCACACCGCCCACGGCTGGGCCTGGCAGGACGCCTGGGCCAGGGGCGGCCGGTTCCGCCCCGAGTACGTGGTCGGCGGCGTGGTCTCCGGGCGCTGGGCCAGCCGGGGCGGCGGCGCGCTGCAGATCCCCCGGATCCTGCGTCGCGCCGTGGTCGCCGACCCCGGCTGGACGCTGGTGGTCGCCGACGCCGCTCAGCTGGAGCCGCGGGTACTGGCCGCGCTCTCCCAGGACGCCGGGCTGGCCCGCAGCGCCGCCGAGGGCGACCTCTACAGCGCGCTCGCCGCCACCGCCTTCCACGGCGACCGCGACAAGGCCAAACTCGGCCTGCTCGGCGCGATGTACGGACAGACCAGCGGCGACATCGGCCCGCTGCTGGCCACCCTGCGCCGCCGCTACCCCGCCGCCATGGGGTACGTCGAGGCCGCCGCCCGCACCGGGGAGGACGGCGGGATCGTCCGCTCCCGGCTCGGCCGCACCTGCCCGCCGCCCTCCGCCGACTGGCTGGATCTGACCGAGGCCCCCGAGTCCGCCACGGAGGCCGGCGGCCGCTCGGCCAGAGCACGCGGGCGGTTCACCCGCAACTTCGTCATCCAGGCCAGCGGGGCGGACTGGGCCCTCGCACTGCTCGCCGCGCTGCGCCGGCGGCTGACCGCGCTGGAGTCCGGCGCGGACCGGCCGCACCTGGTCTTCTTCCAGCACGACGAAGTGGTGGTGCACACCCCGCTCAACCTGGCCGACCGGGTCGCCGCGGCCGTGACGGATGCCGCCGAGGAGGCCCGCACCCTGGTCTTCGGCGACACTCCCGTGCGCTTCCCGCTGAGCGCCACCATCGCGGACTGCTACGCCGAGGCCAAGTAGCGCGCCGCCTCCTGGGAGCACGGCGGCTCGCGCAGGCCGCTGCCCAGCGGGGCGGAGGCGGCCACGGCCGGCCGGGCGAGCCGGGCCGGTCGACCCCCGCCCGTGGAGCGGTGTGCCCCACCGTCCCGAGGACCGGCGTGGACCGCTCGATGCGGGTCCCGGCTCCCTGCTGCCGGGTTCAGAACTTCCGGAAACCGCGCGCCTGTTCGGCCGCCCCGACCACTGCCGCCAGGTCCGCCCCGGTCGAGGCCGTGACGACGGCCGCCACCGCGCCCTCCACGAAGGGGGCGTCCACCAGGACCACCCCGTCGCGCGGATGATCCTCCAGTACGACCCGTGCGGTGAGCACCGAACTGCCGAGGTCCGGCACCATGACCACCCCGACGCCGCCGTCCGCCTCCTCGACCGCGCGGACGATCAGGTCGTAGCTGGTGCCGAGACTGCCGTCCTCGGTGCCCGCGGCGATCGCCACGGTGACGCCGTCGGAACCGAGTTCGGCGAGGAGCTCGCGCAGTCCGGCCGCCATGGCGGGGCTGTGCGAGACGAGAACGATACCCACGTGCTTGGCCATGCTCCGACCCTAGCCCGCTTCATCGCCCGCCAGTCGACGGCCAGTTCGAGACTCGGCGTGTCGTATCGCTCACCAAGCCGTGTCGGCTGGCGTAACGTCACCTTCAAGATCTGCCGAGGGAGTGTGCCTTGAAGAAGCTGATCAACTCACCGGAAACCGTCCTGACGGACGCGCTGACCGGACTCGCCGCCGCGCACCCGGAGTTGGCGGTCGACATTCCCAACCGTGTGATCAGCAGAGCGGGCCGTCCCGGACGTCCCAAGGTGGCCGTGATCTCCGGCGGCGGCTCGGGCCACGAGCCGCTGCACTCCTGTTTCGTCGGCCGCGGCATGCTCGACGCCGCCTGTCCCGGCGAGGTGTTCACCTCCCCGGTGCCCGACCAGGTACTGACCGCCGTCCGGCGGGTGCACAGCGGCTCGGGCGTGGTCCTGATCGTGAAGAACTACACCGGCGATGTGATGAACTTCCAACTCGCCGCCGAACTGGCCGCCGAGGAGGGCATCGAGATCCGCACGGTCCTGGTCAACGACGACGTCGCGGTGGAGGACTCGACCTGGACGGCGGGCCGCCGGGGTACCGGGGCGACCGTGATGGTGGAGAAGATCACCGGTGCGCTGGCCGAACGCGGCGCACCGCTGGACCAGGTGGCCGAGACCGGCCGGCGGGTCAACGCCGCCTCCCGCTCCTTCGCCGTCGCGCTCACCGCGGCGACCACGCCGGCCGCCGGGAAGCCCGGCTTCGACCTGCCGGAGGACGAGATCGAGATCGGCGTCGGCATCCACGGCGAGCCGGGGCGCCGCCGGGAACGGCACCGCCCGGCCGCCGAACTGGTGGCCGAAGTGGTGGACACCATCCTCGCCGACCACGAACTGACCGCGGGCGACGAGGTGATCGCCCTGGTCAACGGACTCGGCGGCACACCGCTGCTGGAGCTGTACGTGGTCTACGGGGAGGTGCGGGCCAGGCTCGCCGAGCGCGGTGTCCGGATCGCCCGCAACCTGGTCGGCAACTACGTCACCAGCCTTGACATGGCGGGCTTCTCGCTCACTCTGACCAAGGCCGATCCCGAACTGCTGGAGCTGTGGGACGCCCCAGTGGCCACCCCGGCCCTGAACTGGTCCTGACCCCGATCCCCCTGGAGGAGCACCGAAGTGGACATCGAACTCGCCCTCGCCTGGGTCCGGGAGACCGCCGCCGCCGTCGAGCAGCAGGAGTCGTACCTGACCGAGCTGGACTCGGCGATCGGCGACGGCGACCACGGCAGCAACCTGCGCCGTGGCTTCACCGCCGTGATCACGGCCCTGGACACCCTGGAGCCCGACTCCATCGGAGCGGTCCTCGCCAAGACCGGCACCACGCTGATCTCCAAGGTCGGCGGCGCCTCCGGGCCGCTGTACGGCAGCGCGTTCCGCGCCATGGGCAAGGCGCTCCCGCAGGCCACGGCCACCCCGGCCGAGCTGGCCGCCGCACTCGCCGAGGGCCTGCTGGCGATCCAGCAGCTGGGCGGGGCCGCGCCCGGCGACAAGACCATCGTGGACGCCTGGGCACCGGCCGCCGCCGCCTTCGAGGCCGCCGCCGCCGACGGTCTGCCCAGTGCGGCCGACGCCGCGGACGCGGCCGCCGCCCAGGGCGCGCGCGACACCGTCCCGCTCCAGGCCCGCAAGGGCCGCGCCTCCTACCTCGGCCCCCGCAGCACCGGCCACCAGGACCCCGGCGCGACCTCGACCGCCCTGCTGTTCCACACCCTCGCCCAGGTCACCCACGCCGCCTGAACCACCGGCGGGCGCCGCCCCGGGGCAGGGCCGCGCCCGGCGCGAAGTCGTACCCGCTCGGGGGTGCGAGGAGCCGCGTGCGCGACCGCGCACCTCACCAGCGGTCCAGTCACGCGCTCCCCGCGCCCCGGGCGCTACCGGCGTCCCCGCCCCGGACTCGCTCAGCCGACCTTCGACCGGTCCTGATCCGTCCGGCTGATCAGCAGCAGCGCGTCGTCGTCGAGCTCCCCGCCGGTGTGCACCAGCAGGTCCGCATAGACCCCGCCCGACCGCGCTCTCCAGCTCCGTCGCCGAGCGCGCGGCGTCCCGCACCAGCGACCCCACCCGTTCGGCCAGCGGATAGAACTCGCCGGACCCGTGGTGCCTGGCCTCGATCACCCCGTCCGTGCAGAGCACCACGTCCTCGGGGCCGAAGATATCGAAACATATCGGAGGAATCCCAGCACTGCGCCACGCGCCAATATCCGGAATACCAACGAATTGTCCGAATTGTCATACCGTACGGGAGCGTGACCCCGTCCACCGCCGGAACGAGGGAAGGCGACCGCTGATGTCCGGGCCCGGCAGCACCCCGCCACCGTCGACCCCGCACTGGGGCCGCCCCGTCCAGCCCGGCGGCCGGCCGCCCGGCCACCCGCCGAGCCGGCCACCGGGATGGCCACCGGGCCCGCCCGGCGGCGCACCGCCCGCCCCGCCCGCCGTCGCCCCGACCCAGCACTGGCTGAAGCTGCTCCTCACCGGCCTGGCACTCTGGGGCGCCACCGTCGTGGTCACCTTCCTCACCGGCAACAGCAACCTGGTCCCGACCATCGTGCTACTGGGCAGCTTCCTCGTCCCGGCCGCCTTCGTGGTCTGGGCGTACGAACACTTCGCGACCGACGTCGGCACCGAGCGGATCTTCGCCTGCTTCGGCATCGGCGGCATCATCGGCGTACTGGGTGCCTCGGTCCTGGAGAGCTACTTCGTCTCACCCTCGGCGTGGATGTACGTGCTCGTCGGGCTGATCGAGGAGGGGGTGAAGCTGGCCGCGCTGATCGCCGTCGCCCGGCGGATGCCGGTCACCGGGCTGCGGCACGGGCTGGTGCTGGGCGCGGCCGTCGGCGCCGGATTCGCCGCCTTCGAGAGCGCCGGGTACGCCTTCAACGCCGTACTCACCGTCCAGGGACTCTCGCTGCGCGACCTGGTCGAGACCGAGATCCTGCGCGGCGTCCTGGCCCCGGTCGGGCACATCCTGTGGACGGCCATCCTCGGCGGCGTACTCTTCCGCGAACGGCAGGGCACCCACTTCCGGCTCAACGCCCCGGTGCTGCGCACCTACCTGGGCGTGGCACTGCTGCACGCACTCTGGGACAGCATGAGCGGCATCGCCGTCTGGCTGGTCGCCCACACCACCGCCAGCGCCTACCAGCGGGCCCTGTTCACCCTCGGCTACCTCCCCTCACCCACCGAGGAACAGGTGCACCTCTACACCCTGTACGACGTCGGCGGCCTGGTGCTGGTCTCCCTCGGGGGCCTGCTCTGGCTGCTCGCCCTGATCCGGCACGGCCGGACGCCCTGACCGCGCACTCGCCCGGGCGGGTGGTTCCGGCCACTCGCCGGAACCAGGCGCCGCACTGCTCCGACCATCGGAGAACCACCCGCGCGGACTGCGACATGCGCCACATTCCTTGCTCGAGGAATACCCCCTAGGGGTACTGTGGCGTGGACGGACAGAAGCGCGAACCACGCAAGCGTCCGAGCGGACCCGCTCGGACGGTACCGACCCGGAGGCCCCGAATGTCCAGCACCACCACCTACACCGTCAGCGGCATGAGCTGCGGCCACTGCGAGAAGTCGATCAGCGAGGAGGTATCCGCCCTGCCCGGTGTGATCGAGGTCTCCGCCGACGCCGGGGCCGGCACCGTCACCATCTCCTCCGACTCCCCGCTGGACGAGGACGCCGTGCGCGCCGCCGTCGACGAGGCCGGCTACGAACTGGTCGGCCCCGCCACCTGAGCCCCCCGCGGGGGCGTGCCCCGGCCCGCCCCCGCGCCCGCACCGACCTCGGCAAGGAGCGACGAGCATGAGCAGCACCACCCCAGGCATAGCGTCCGGGGCCGTCCGCGAGCGGGTGGAACTCTCCATCGGCGGAATGACCTGCGCCTCCTGCGCGGCCCGGATCGAGAAGAAGCTCAACCGGATGGACGGCGTCGAGGCCACGGTCAACTTCGCCACCGAGAAGGCCCGGGTGGACTTCGCCCCCGAGGTGAGCGTGGCCGACCTGATCGCCAGGATCGAGCAGACCGGCTACACCGCCGAGCTGCCCACCCCGCCCGCCGCTCCGGCAAGTCCCGCGGCGGAGGCCGGACCGCGGGCCGAGCCCGACCCGCTCTGGTCGCGGCTGCTGGTCAGCCTCGCGCTCTCGGTGCCCGTGGTGCTGCTCTCCATGATCCCCGCCCTCCAGTTCGACAACTGGCAGTGGCTGGCCTTCGCCCTCACCGGCCCGGTCGTCGTGCACGGCGGCCTGCCCTTCCACCGCGCAGCCTGGACCAACCTCAGGCACGGCGCGGCCACCATGGACACCCTGGTCTCGCTCGGCACCCTGGCCGCCTTCGGCTGGTCGGTCTGGGCCCTGTTCTACGGCGACGCCGGGATGCCCGGGATGCGCCACGAGTTCTCGCTCTCGGTCGGCGGCGGCGATGCCTCCTCCTCGCTCTACCTCGAGGCGGCCGCGGGCGTCACCACCCTGATCCTGCTCGGCCGCTGGCTGGAGCACCGCTCCAAGCGCCGCGCGGGCGCCGCCCTGCACGCCCTGCTGGACCTCGGCGCCAAGGACGTCGCGGTGCTGCGGGACGGCCGCGAGGTACGGCTGCCGGTCGACCGGCTCACCACCGGCATGCGCTTCGTGGTGCGCCCCGGCGAGAAGATCGCCACCGACGGCGTGGTGGTCGAGGGTGCCTCCGCCGTGGACGCCTCGATGCTCACCGGCGAGTCCGTCCCGGTCGAGGTCACGGTCGGTGACCCGGTCACCGGCGCCACCGTCAACGCCGGCGGCCGCCTGGTGGTCGAGGCCACCCGGGTGGGCGCCGACACCCGGCTCGCCCGGATGGGCAAGCTGGTCGAGGACGCCCAGAACGGCAAGGCCTCCGCCCAGCGCCTGGCCGACCGGATCTCCGCCGTGTTCGTCCCGGTGGTCATCCTGATCGCGCTCGGCACCCTGGTCACCTGGCTGCTGCTCGGCCACGGCGCCGCCGAGGCGTTCACCGCCGCCGTCGCGGTGCTGATCATCGCGTGCCCGTGCGCCCTGGGCCTGGCCACCCCGACCGCCCTGATGGTCGGCACCGGCCGCGGCGCCCAGCTGGGCATCCTGATCAAGGGCCCCGAGGTCCTGGAGACCACCCGGGCGGTGGACACCGTGGTGCTGGACAAGACCGGCACCGTGACCACCGGGCGGATGGCGCTCACCGCCGTGCACACCGCAGAGGGCGTGTCCGAGGCCGAGGCGCTGCGGCTGACCGGCGCCCTGGAGCACGCCTCCGAGCACCCGATCGCCCAGGCCGTCGCCCAGGCGGCGGCCGCCCGGGTCGGCGAGCTGCCCGCCGTCGGAAGCTTCGAGAACGTCCCCGGACAGGGCGTGCGGGGCGTGGTCGAGGGCCGCGAGGTGGCGGCCGGGCGCGAGGCGCTGTTCGCCGACCGGTCCCGGCGGCTGCCGCCCGCGCTGGCGGCCGCCAAGTCGGCCGCGGAAGCGGCCGGCCGGACCGCCGTCGTGGTCGGCTGGGACGGCGCGGCCCGGGCCGTGCTGGAGGTCTCGGACACGGTCAAGCCCACCAGTGCCGAGGCGATCCGCGAGCTGCGGGCGCTGGGCCTGCGTCCGGTCCTGCTCACCGGTGACAACCGGAGGGTCGCCGAGGCCGTGGCTGCCGAGGTCGGCGTCCCGGCCGAGGACGTGATCGCCGAGGTGCTGCCCGAGGACAAGGTGGCCGCGGTGCGCCGGCTGCAGGCCCAGGGCCGCTCGGTGGCGATGGTCGGCGACGGTGTGAACGACGCCGCCGCACTCGCCCAGGCCGACCTGGGCCTGGCCATGGGCACCGGGACCGACGCCGCGATCGAGGCCGCCGACCTGACCCTGGTCCGCGGCGACCTGCGCTCGGCCGCCGACGCCATCCGGCTCTCCCGCCGCACCCTGGCCACCATCAAGGGCAACCTCTTCTGGGCGTTCGCCTACAACGTCGCCGCCGTACCGCTGGCCGCGGCCGGCCTGCTCAACCCGATGGTCGCCGGCGCCGCGATGGCCTTCTCCTCGGTCTTCGTGGTCACCAACAGCCTCCGTCTGAGGCGCTTCACCTCCGCGTAGCCGCCCGGGCCCTCGCGGCCCCGAGGCACCCGGCGGCCCGCTCACGCAGCCTCGGGTGCCCAGGGCCGATCGGGGTGCCTCAGGGCCGATCGAGCGGCACGCGGCGAAGGGGTCAGCGCCCGAGCAGCTCGCCGCCGTTGCAGTGCAGGATCTCGCCGGTGATGAACCCCGCCTCCGGCGACGCCAGGAAGTACACCGCCGCCGCGACCTCGCCGGTCTCACCGATCCGGCCGAGCAGGGTGCGGGCGGCCCGCCGCGACACCTCCGCGTCGTCCAGCCGGGGGCCGAAGAACTCGGTGCCCGCGACCGTCCCGGGCGCCACGATGTTGGCGGTGATGCCGGAGGGCCCGAGCTGGGCGGCCAGGAAGTGGTTCCAGGCGTGCAGCGAGGCCTTGGCGGCCCCGTAGGAGCCGGCCCCGCGCAGGGCGGCGATCGAACTGACCGTGACCACCCGGCCGGTGCCCTGGGTCAGCCGGTCCCGGATCGACTCGGTCAGCATCACCACGGTGAGGACGTTGCGCTCGAAGTCCCCCCGCCAGCGCGCCAGCACGGCGTGCGGCCCGGCCCCGATCACGGTCTCCCGGCTGCCGGCGTTGTTGACCAGTACGTCGATCTGCTCGGGCAGCTCGGCCAGCGCGTCCTCGACGGCGTCCGGGTCGGCCAGGTCGCAGACCAGCGGCGTGACGTTGGCGCCCAGGTCGGCGGCGGCCTGCTCCAGCACCGCTCGCCGGCGCCCGACGATCACGACCTGCTCGCCCGCCTCGGCGAAGCGCCGGGCCACCTCGTACCCGATGCCCGTACCGCCACCCGTGACGACGACGTTTCTGGCCATCTGCGCGCTCCCTCCCTGCCCGCCGCCGCTGCTTCGGCGAGCGCGGCCGGTCCGTACCGGATTGGCACGATTCCTATCACGCTGGGTTGCCGCGTCTGCGGGGAGGGTGATGTCGCGCGCTGCGGATCGTGTGATATGAGCGGGGGTACGGACGCATACAGAGCGTGGAGAGAGCCAACTCACACCCTCCAGGCGTAACTTTGCGCCCCCTGATACGTCTTACCTTTTGTAGTGCGGCAGCTTTTGGTGGGCAGCGGCGCCGCGAACGGCATCACGTCGTCGCAGGGCCCACCGCTGTCGCCGACGGGGCTCCGGCGGGCCCCGGGACGACTGCCGGCAGTTCGGCGGTCATCGCGCACGACGCCGGGGCGCGGCCGGCCAGGAACGCTTTGAGCGGCCGTTCCTGGCCCGGCCGCCCTCGGGCGTCGTGCGTTGTCGCGTCGAAGGGCCCGGCTGCCATGGCAGCCGGGCCCTTCGGTTCCAGACCGGTGTCAGCGCACGTCGAGAGCGACGTAGTCGCGGATCTCCACGCCGGTGTAGATCTGCCGCGGACGGCCGATCCGGCTGGTCGGGTCGTTGATCATCTCGTGCCAGTGGGCGATCCAGCCCGGCAGCCGGCCGAGGGCGAACAGCACGGTGAACATGCTGGTCGGGAAGCCCATGGCGCGGTAGATCAGACCGGTGTAGAAGTCCACGTTCGGGTAGAGCTTGCGCGAGATGAAGAACTCGTCGTTGAGCGCGTGCTCCTCCAGCTTGAGCGCGATCTCCAGCAGCTCGTCCGTCTTGCCGAGCTGGCCGAGGACCTCGTGGGCCAGGATCTTGACCTGCGCGGCGCGCGGGTCGAACGCCTTGTACACGCGGTGACCGAAGCCCATGAGCTTCACGCCGTCCTCGCGGTTCTTCACCTTGCGGATGAAGGCGTCGACGTCGCCGCCGTCCTTCTGGATCTGCTCCAGCATCTCCAGCACGGCCTGGTTGGCGCCACCGTGCAGCGGGCCCCAGAGCGCCGAGATGCCGGCCGAGATCGAGGCGAACTGGTTGGCGTGGCTGGAACCCACCAGGCGGACCGTGGAGGTCGAGCAGTTCTGCTCGTGGTCCGCGTGCAGGATCAGCAGCTTGTCCAGCGCGTTGACGATGACCGGGTTGATCTCGTAGTCCTCGGCGGGGACCGCGAAGGTCATCCGGAGGAAGTTCTCGACGTAGCTCAGGTCGTTGCGCGGGTAGACGAACGGCTGGCCGACCGACTTCTTGTAGGCGTAGGCCGCGATGGTCGGCAGCTTGGCCAGCAGGCGGACCGTCGACAGGTGGCGCTGGCCGGCGTCGAACGGGTTGTGGCTGTCCTGGTAGAAGGTGGACAGCGCGCCGACGACCGAGGACAGCATCGCCATCGGGTGGGCGTCGCGCGGGAACCCGCCGAAGAAGCGCTTGACGTCCTCGTGCAGCAGGGTGTGCTGAGTGATCTCGGCGTTGAACTTCTGCAGCTGGTCCGCGGTCGGCAGCTCGCCGTTGATCAGGAGGTACGCGGTCTCGATGAAGCTGCCCTTCTCGGCCAGCTGCTCGATCGGGTAGCCGCGGTAGCGCAGGATGCCCTTGTCGCCGTCCACGAACGTGATCGCGGACTTGTAGGCGGCGGTGTTGCCGAAGCCGTTGTCCAGGGTGACCAGACCGGTCTGCGGAAGCAGCTTCGAGATGTCGAAGCCGGCGTTGCCAGCAGTGCTCTCGACGACGGGGTACTCGTACTCGCCGTCCTGGTACCGCAGTACTACCGATGTGTCGCTCACGTCTTCCTCACCGACGAAATGAAAATCCCTAGGTGTCCTGACTGACTCTACGATCCCCCATCCGAGGGACAGCTGCTCACCCGGGGTGGGCCGAAAAGGGCCCGGTCCTACAAAACCTGTCACCACCGCCGGTATGTACCGGACAAGATCGGCGTCAGACTAGGCTCTGCCTTAAATCTCTTTACGTCAAGACAACCTCGGAGCCGCAACCCCCTTGGACGATCATCCAGTCGCCAGTCGATGATCAAGCGCAGAGTGCCTCCGACCTGCACTGACCGCCCGAACAGCCTGTCCGATCGCTCTCCGTGACCCGACCAGCACCACCAGTTTCTTCGCCCGTGTCACGGCCGTGTAGAGCAGGTTCCGCTGCAACATCGTCCAGGCCGAGGTGGTGACGGGAATCACCACCGCCGGGTACTCACTCCCCTGGGAACGGTGGATGGTCACCGCATACGCGTGCGAGAGCTCGTCCAGCTCATCGAAGTCGTACGGCACCTCCTCGTCCTCGTCGGTGAGCACCATCAGTCGCTGCTCCTCGACGCTGAGCGAGGTCACCACCCCGACCGTGCCGTTGAAGACGCCGTTCTGCCCCTTCTCGTAGTTGTTCCGGATCTGGGTCACCTTGTCACCCACCCGGAAGGTGCGGCCGCCGAACCGGCGCTCCGGCAGCCCCTCGCGCGCCGGTGTGACCGCCGCCTGCAGCAACGTGTTCAGGTTCCCCGCGCCCGCCGGACCCCGGTGCATCGGGGCCAGCACCTGGACGTCCCGGCGGGCGTCGAGCCCGAACTTCTGCGGGATCCGGCGGGCCACCACGTCCACCGTCAGCCCGGCCGCCCGCTCGGTGTCCTCCTCGACGAACAGGAAGAAGTCCTTCAGCCCGTCGGTGATCGGCGGCAGCCCTTCGTTGATCCGGTGCGCATTGGTCACCACACCGGACTGCTGCGCCTGCCGGAAGATCCTGGTCAGCCGGACCGACGGGATCGGGCTGCCCTCGGAGAGCATGTCCCGCAGCACCTCGCCCGCCCCGACCGAGGGCAGCTGGTCCACATCGCCCACGAACAGCAGGTGCGCCCCCGGCGCGACCGCCTTCACCAGCTTGTTCGCCAGGATCAGATCCAGCATCGACGCCTCGTCGACCACCACCAGGTCCGCGTCCAGCGGTCGGTCCCGGTCGTACGCGGCCTCACCCCCGGGACGCAGCTCCAGCAGCCGGTGGACCGTCGACGCCTCCACCCCCGTCAGCTCCGACAGCCGCTTCGCCGCCCGCCCCGTCGGCGCCGCCAGCACCACCTTCGCCCGCTTGGCCAACGCCAGCGTCACGATCGACTTCACCGTGAACGACTTGCCGCAGCCCGGACCGCCCGTCAGCACCGCCACCTTCTCGGTCAGCGCCAGCTTCACCGACTCCTGCTGCTCGGACGCGAGTTCGGCCCCCGTACGCTGCGCCAGCCACCCCAGCGCGGCCGTCCAGTCCACCTCCGCGAAGCCCGGCATCCGGTCGGTCTCCGACCGCAGCAACCTGATCAGCTGGTTCGTCAACGAGATCTCCGCCCGGTGGAACGGCACCAGATACACCGCCGTAACCGGCTCCCCGGCCTCCCCCGGCACCGGCTCGCGGACCACGCCCTCCTCGGCCACCAGCTCCGCCAGGCAGTCGATCACCAGGCCGACATCCACCTGAAGCAGCTTCACCCCGTCGGCGATCAGCCGCTCCTCGGGCAGGTAACAGTGCCCCTGATCACTGCTCTGCGACAGCGCGTACTGCAGCCCCGCCTTCACCCGCTCCGGACTGTCGTGCGGGATGCCAACCGCCTGCGCGATCTTGTCGGCCGTCAGGAACCCGATGCCCCAGACATCGGCCGCCAGCCGGTACGGCTCGTTCTTCACCACCCCGATCGAACTGTCGCCGTACTTCTTGTAGATTCGCACAGCCAGGGACGTGGAGACTCCGACCCCCTGCAGAAAGACCATCACCTCCTTGATGGCCTTCTGCTCCTCCCAGGCCGCGGCGATCATCTTCGTCCGCTTCGGCCCGAGCCCCGGCACCTCGATCAACCGCCCGGGCTCCTGCTCGATCACCTCCAGGGTGTCCACCCCGAACCGCTCCACGATCCGCTCGGCGAACCGCGGCCCGATCCCCTTGATCAGCCCCGACCCCAGATAGCGCTGGATGCCCTGCACCGTCGCGGGCAGCACGGTCGTGTAGTTCTCCACCATGAACTGCTTGCCGTACTGCGGATGCGAGCCCCAGCGCCCGAAGAGCCGCAGCGACTCCCCCGGCTGCGCGCCCAGCAGCGCCCCGACCACCGTCAGCAGATCGTGCGACCCACGGCCCGTGTCCACCCGGGCAACCGTGTAGCCGGTCTCCTCGTTGGCGTAGGTGATCCGCTCCAGCACCCCCTCCACCTGGGCCAGCTGGCGCTGCGGCGGCTGCCCGCCCGAGGGCCCGGGCCGGCCCTGGTCGGTGCTGCTCCCGTCCGCCTGCCGGGCCGACCGCTGCTGCATCCCCACCAGGCCCCCTCTTCGCTCGGTTACCGGTGACCTTCCGCCACGCACCGTACCGCCCACCACCGACAACCCGGGAACTCCGGCCGTCCGCCGCCCTCCCCGGGCCCGGCAGCCCGGTTGTGTCCGTCCGGGGCAGGCCCGAGGATGCCAGAGGGGGCACCACCGCGTCCGTCGAAGGATCACCATGCTCACCACCGACTTCGTCCCCGGCTCCCCGATCTGGCTCGATCTCGGCAGCCCCGACCCCGGCGCCTCCCGGGACTTCTACTCCGCCCTCTTCGGCTGGTCCCTCGACTCCGCCGGCCCCGACGCCGGCGACTACGGCTTCTTCCGGCTGGACGGCAGGACCGTCGGCGCCCTCGGCCCGCTCACCGAGGAGGGCGCCGCCCCTGCCTGGACGGTCTACTTCGCCACCGAGGATGCCGACGACACCACCGCCCGGGTCCGGCGGGCCGGCGGCGGCGTGCGCTTCGGCCCCGTCGACGTCTTCGGCCACGGCCGGATGTCCGGCCTCACGGACCCGACCGGCGCCCAGTTCGCCGTCTGGCAGGCCCGCGACACCGGCGGCCTCGGCGCGGTCACCATTCCCAACAGCCTCTGCTGGACCGAACTGCTGAGCGCCGACCCGGCCGCCGCCAAGGACTTCTACCGCTCCGTCTTCGGCTGGCAGGAACAGGACGTCCCGTTCGGCGAGGCCACCTACACCGTGCTCACCCCCGTCGGCGGCGGCACCAGCAGCGGCCAGGGCGGCATCGTGCAGCTGACCGCTGACCAAGCAGCCGCCGGCCTCGGCTCGCACTGGCTCCCGTACTTCGAGGTCCCCGACGCCGACGCCACGATCGCCAAGGCCCGGCAGCTCGGCGGCGCCGTCCGGGCCCCGGCCAGGAACGCCCACGGTGTCGGCCGCTTCGCCCAGCTGATCGACCCGCATGGCGCCCCCTTCGCCGTCATCACCAGTGCGGGTCCTGGTGACTGACGGACGATCACCACCGGAGGGCCCGTCCGGGCCGCGACAAGGGGTGCTGAGCGGTCTGGACTAGGGTCTGCCGACATGACCACCGAACTGAACATCCGCCCCGCCGTCCCGGCCGACCTGCCCGCGATCGTCGCCATGCTCGCCGACGATCCGCTCGGAGCGACCCGGGAGTCCCCCGACGACCTGACGCCCTACCAGGACGCCTTCGCCCGCATCACCGCCGCCCCCGACCAGCACCTGATCGTCGCCGAGCGGGAGAACCGGGTCGTCGGCACCCTCCAGCTCTCGGTCCTTCCCGGCCTCTCCCGCCGCGGCACCAGCCGCACCATCATCGAAGCCGTGCGGGTCCACGACACCGAACGCGGTAACGGCCTCGGCACCGAGCTGATCCAGTGGGCCGTCGACCGCTCCCGCGAACTCGGCGCCGGCCTGGTCCAGCTCACTTCCGACGCGACCCGCACCGACGCCCACCGCTTCTACGAGCGCCTCGGATTCGTGCCCTCTCACGTCGGGTTCAAGCTCGCCCTCTGACTCGGCCGTGTCCGTGTCCGCGCCCGCCGACCTGATCCCGGATCTGCCCGGAAATGCGGAAAGCCCCTCCCGGTATCCCCGGGAGGGGCTTTCACTAAAAATTGTTCGGCGGCGTCCTACTCTCCCAC